>NZ_JAHFRY010000143.1 GCF_023266035.1 Nevskia sp. | reverse complement strand
GCTGAAAGCCGGTATCGGCCTCGGCCTGTCGTTGAACGTGGCCGGCGCGGTGGCGGCGCAGGCCTGGCCGGCCTGGGAGCAGTTCGCCGCCGGCTACATTCGCGACGACGGCCGAGTCGTCGACTGGACCGACCGCGCCCGCAGCACTTCGGAAGGGCAGTCCTATGCGCTGTTCTTCGCACTGGTGGCCGGCGATCGGCCGCGCTTCGAGCAGGTGCTGAACTGGGCGCGCGCCAATCTCGCCGACGGCAGTCTGAAGACCACGCTGCCAGCCTGGCACTGGGGCCAGATCAGCGAAACCGGCTGGGGCGTCGTCGATCCGAATTCGGCTTCCGATGCCGATCTGTGGATTGCCTACACCTTGCTGCAGGCGGGCCGGCTGTGGAAGCGCGACGATTACAGCGCCGAAGCCCATGCGCTGCTGGGCCTGATCGAAAGCCGGGAAGTGCGCCGCGCCGGCCCGCTGACCCTGCTGCTGCCTGGCCCTGTCGGTTTCGAGGCCGAAGCCGGCATCCGCCTCAATCCCAGTTATCTGCCGCCGTTCCTGATCAAGCATCTGATCTCGGTGCGGCCGAAAGGTCCCTGGCAGGCGGTGCTCAACAGCTATCTGAAACTGCTGCCGGCGCTGACCCCCGGTGGCCGCATTCCGGACTGGTTCCTGCTGACCGCCGACGGGCCGCGGCTCGATGCGGTCAGCGATGGCCGCGGCAGCTATGACGCGATCCGCAACTATCTATGGGCCGGTTTCGGCGCTGACAGCGTGCCGGAAACGCGCGCGCTGCTGGCCGCGCTGAAGCCCTATCTGGCACTGCTGCGCGGCATCGGCCGGACCCCCGAAGTCTGGTATCCCGATGGCCGCGCGCCGGCCGGCATCGGTCCGCCGGGTTTCGATGCGGCGCTGCTGCCCTTTCTCGCCGCCGCCGGTGCCGATGAACTCGCCGCCCAGGCCCGCGAACGTCTGGCCCGCGCCCGGATCGGCGATCTGCTCGGCTCGCCGGCCCGCTATTACGACCAGGTGCTCGCGCTGTTCGGCGAAGGTCACGATCAGAAACGATTCCGCTTTGGCCAAGATGGCCGCCTGGAGCTGCCATGAAGCCGTTGCGTCCGCTGCCCCGATCATTGCCGCGATCCCTGATCTGCGTCGTCCCGATCGTCCTCGCCGCAGCCGCTGGCAGCTTGCCGACCCAGAGTCAGGCGCAAGCCCAAGCCAAGCCTCAGGCCAAGCCCGATGCGGCGGCAATCAGCGCGCTGGCTGAACAGGGTCGTTACTGGGAAGGCCGCGAACAGTACGGCCGCGCCCGCGAAGCCTGGCAGCGCGTGGTCGATGCCGATCCCGGCAACGTCGAAGCGCTGAGCCGCCTGGTCGGCCTGGCGACACGCGAAAACGACAGCCCCGGCGCCAAGCGCTATCTCGATCGCCTGCGCACGGCTGCGCCGGGTTCGGCAGCCTTGAAGCAGGCAGAAGGCGTGGTCGCCGGCGGCAACGGTCCCGGCCGCGCCGGCCAGGGCAGTCCCGATGCCGCGGCCCTGGCGCGTGCCCGCGCTGCCGCCGCCAGCCAGGACTATCCGACCGCGCTCGCTGCCTATCGTGAAGCCTTCGGCGGCGAACCGACTGGCGGCTCGAACGCGATGGAGTACTACCAGACGCTCGGTGCCACCGAGGCGGGCTGGGCGCCGGCAGAGCGCTGGTTGCGCAGCAATGCCGCGAACAATCCCAAGGATTCCGTCGCCGCGCTGGCGCTGGCCCAGCACCTGACCTACCGCGAAAAGACCCGCCGCGAAGGCATCGACAAACTGGCGGCATTGAGCGCCCATCCGACATTGGGCGCGCAGGCCCGCAAGTCCCAGCGCCAGGCGCTGATCTGGCTGGAAGGCCAGCCCGCCGATGCCGGCCGCTATCGTGCCTGGCTGGCCACCGATGACCAGGACAGCGAGATCCGCGCCAAGCTCGACGGCCTGGCCAGCGCCCAGCGCGCTGATGCCGGCGCGGCCTATGGCGCGCGCATCAACGGCCTGTTCAAGCAGGCCGATGGCGGCGACGTCGCCGGTGCCGAAGCCGGCTTCACCAGTATCCTCAAGACCGGCCCCGGCAACGCCGACGCGCTCGGCGGCATGGGCGTGATCCGGCTGCGCCAGCAGCGCTACGAAGAATCGAAAAGCTATCTCGACAAGGCTCGCGCCGCATCGCCGGGAACGGCAGGACGCTGGCGCGAGGCGCTGACCTCGGCGAATTTCTGGTCGCGGGTGCAGGCAGCCGAAAAAGCCCGGCTGGCTGGCGACTACGCAAGCGCCGACAGCGCCTACGCATCGGCGCTCGCCGCACCCCCGTCGGAAGTGCCGGACTCGGTACGTCTGGCCCATGCCGATGTGCTGCTCAATCGCGGCAAGGATCGCGAAGCCGAAGCGATCGCCCGCAGCGCCCTGAAGCGCGACGACCAGAACGCCGACGCACTCGCCGTGCTGCTCACCGTGCTGAGCCGCAGCGGCCGTGATGCCGAAGCGCTGGAACTGGCCCGGAAAGCGCCGGCCAAGCTGCGGCCGCAGGTGGCGAATCTGCGTGGCGAGCAGTTGCGCCGCCGCGCCAAGCAGGCCCGCGATGCTGGCGATCTCGCCGGCAGCGAGCGCCTGCTCAACGACGCGCTGCTCGAACAGCCGGCCAATCCCTGGATCCGTCTCGATCTGTCCGAGGTCTACCGCAAGCAGAACCGCCGCGCCGAAGCCGCGACCCTGCTCGATGGCCTCGCTTCAAGCCACGGCAGCAACCGCGATGTGCGCCTGGCACAGGCCTATTTCGACGCCGAACAGCAGGACTGGGCCGGCGTGCTCAATCGCCTGGAAAGCTTCACCGCTGCCGAGCGCAGTGCCGACGCCATCGGCCTGCAGCGCCGCGCCTGGGTGCAGTACCAGCTGGAGCGGGCGCGTATCGCGCTGCGCCGCAGCCGGCCGGGCGATGCTCACCGCATCCTCACCGATACCGACATCGCCGCCGGTGGCGATCCCGAATTGCTGTCGGCCCTGGCCAGCGGCTGGGCGGAACTGCAGGACCCGGCACGCGCCGTGGCCTACATGCGCCGGGCGATGGGCCAAGGAACAGGAGATGGCCGCGGCGCGACGCCGGCGCTGCGCGCGCAGTACGCCGCACTGCTGCTCAGCGCCGGTCAGGATGCCGAGTTCGAAGTGGTGGCCGCCGATCTCGCCGCACGCAAGGATCTCGATCCCGCCGGCCAGGCCGCGCTCGATCAGCTGGTGATCGGCTATCGGGTCAAGCTCGCCGATCGCGCCCGCACCGAGCACCGCTATCCGGAGGCCTACCTGCAACTGCGCGACGCCGTGGCCCGCTATCCGGCCAACGTGCAGGTGCAGATGGCGCTGGCCCGGCTGCTGACCGATGCCCGCGACATCGACGCCGCCGCCTCGATCTACCAGAGCCTGGCCCAGCGCGAGCCGGACGACATCGACATCCGTCTCGGTCTGGTCGACACCTTGCTGGCCGGCGATCGCCGGGTGCTGGCGACCCGCGAGATCGATCGCGGCCTGTCGCTCGATGCTGCCAATCCGCGCTGGTGGCGTGCCTCGGGCCGGCTGGCCGAGCAGGAAAACCGCAAGGGTGCGGCGCTCAAGGCCTACCGCCGTGCCGAGGAACTGGAACGCGAATCGCCAGCCGAGCAGCCAGCGCCGCAACTGGCCTGGATCGATCCACGTCAGCCCGGCGTGAGCTTGCCGGCGCCGGTCGCCGAATTGCTGGCCGAGACTTCGCCGGACGCGCCGGGTCCGCTGGCGCCGCGGGCAACGGGCGTTGCCGCAGCACCGGCCGTGCAGTCGGCAGTCGGCCGCGGCCTTGCACCGGCAGCGCCATCAGCACCCGCCGTGCAGGGCGCGGCCGTTGGCCTGCGGCCGAGCAATGCCCTCACCGGCGATGGCGTCGGCCCCTGGCAGGCGGCGCAGGTTGGCCAGCCGCTGTGGCTGAAGCTCAGCGAACCGGCGGCGCCGAAAGGCAAGCCGGGCGCTGACGCGGCCGAGGTCTATCCGATCGACCCGGGTCCGATCGCGCGGCTGGAGTCGTCGACCAGCGGCTGGGTCGGCGGCGAAACGGCGATCCGGTCGCGCAAGGGCGAGGGCGGCCTGTCGCAGCTGTTCGATCTGGAAACGCCGGTCACTCTGAATCTGCCGGAAACCAGCTTCGGCCAGGCCTCGCTGACCGCAACGCCGGTCTACATCGACAGCGGCACCGCCAGTGGCACGCGGTTGTTGCGGATCGGCGCCGGTGCGCTGGTCGGCGGCACCGACACCGGCACCCGCGATGCCGGCGGTGTCGCCTTCGGGCTCGGCTACAAGCTCGGCGAATTCCGCGCCGATATCGGCGTGACGCCGATCGGCTTCGAAGTCGATCGCCTGGTCGGTGGCTTGTCCTGGCGCTACAGCCCGGATGATCTGCGCCTCGGCGTCGATGTCTCGCGGCGCGCGGTCAGCGAAAGTCTGCTCGCCTATTCCGGCGCCAGGGACCCGCTGCTCGGCCGCACTTTCGGCGGCGTGGCGCGCACCGGCGGCCGAGTCGACCTGGCCTACGACACCGGCCGCTTCGGCCTCTACGGCTACGGCGGCTATTACAGCTACGACGGCCGCAATGTCGAAACCAATGCGTCGCTGCTCGGCGGCGCCGGCGTCTTCGGCCGCAGCGCGCTGGCCGCCAATCACGGCCTGACCTACGGCCTGAACCTGACCGTGTTCAGCTTCGACGACAACCGCCGCTTCTACACCTTCGGTCACGGCGGCTACTTCAGCCCGCAGCTGTTCACCGCGGTGACGGTGCCGGTGCAGTGGGCCGGCGTCGCCGGACCGCTGAGCTGGAACCTGAGCGCAGCTTTCGGCGTGCAGAGCTTCCGCGAGGATGGCGCGCCGTACTACCCCGGTTTCGACGCGCTGCAGGCCGAGCTGGAACGGGTCGTCGCGCTGAATCCGCAGTCGACCCAGGCCACCGGCTACGCCGCCCAGCGCAGCACCGGCCTCGGCTACACGGCGAAGGCGCTCAGCGAATACCGGGTGGCGCCGCGCCTGACCGTCGGCGGCCTGTTCTCGATCGACAACGCCCGCAACTTCCGCGAGCTGCAGGCGCACGGCTATCTGCGCTGGTACTTCTCGCCGCAGCCGCCGGACGCCACCGATCCGGCGCCGATCCTGCCGTTCTACCAGTACTGATGCCATGACCAAGACCATGATCAGGTTCCGTCATCTGCTGCTCGCCGCCGGCTGCGCCTTGCCGGTTTTCGCACACGCTGCCGATGTGCCAGCGCCGCTGATCGGCGCCAGCCCGAACAGCGCCGAGCTGCTGCTGAAGACGCTCGAAGACCGGCTCGGCGGCAATCCTTTCGATCCGGTGTCGATGAACAACCTGGCGGTGATCCGGCTCAAGGAGAACAACCCTTACGCCGCCGCCGAACTGCTCGCCCGGGCTCACCAGCTCGATCCCGACAACACGGTGATCACCGCCAACAACACCAACCTCGGCAAGTGGATCGAGGCCCGCGCCAAGGCCCAAGTCAAGGCCGATGGCAAGCCCGCCGAGCCGCTCGACGATCCCAGCCAGCCGTTCCCGCCCGAGCCGCCGCCGCTGTGGCCGTCGCGCTGAATCCTGCTTCGAGAGCCTTCCGATGAAACCAGCCGTACTGCTGTTCCCGCTGCTCGCAGCGCTTGCCACCGTTGCCGGCTGCACCTCGCAGGTCGATGACATCCAGGTTCCTGATCTGAGCTTGCCGTCCGATGCGCTGCCGGTGGGCGTGTTCGTCGGCCGCACCACGTTCCAGTCGGCACCGACGGAAGTGGTGGGCACCGCGCTGATCGAGCCGAACGGCCGGATGATCGTGGTCGGCGACCAGGCTGAGTTCCTCGCCTCCGGGATGTACGAGACGGTGGGCAGCGGCATCAACGCCAAGTTGCGCTTTCATCTGCCCAATCTGCGCGGCGCCGACGGCCAGCCGCTGAAACCCGTCGCGGCCGGCGATCTGATCGGCACTTTTCTGCCGAAGGACAGCTTCACCGGCACCTTCGTGCGTGACGACGGCGATGCCGGCTCGATGAATTTCGTCTACGACGTGCAGAGCGAAACCCCGGCCGCTCTGCCCCTCCTGGTCGGCACCTGGGCGATGCCGGATGCCTTCGGCGACAGCGCCGTCAGCTTCACCTTCGTCAACGGCGGCGGCTTCAGCGGTCTCGATGCCAATGGCTGCCGCTACATCGACGCCGAAGCGTTCGTCATCGATCCCCGCTACAACCTCTACCGCCTGAATTTCTCGCGCAGCTGCGTCGGCGACGTCAACGCCGTGATCTTCACTGGCCTGATGACCATCGTCGAGCGCAGCAGTGGCGGTCGTACCTTCAAGCGGATGATCCTCACCGGCTCGAACGGCACGGCGGCGGTATCGTTCCAGCTGACCGGCCAGAACTGAGCTTTGCCGTTCTCCCCCTCTCCCAACCCTCTCCCGCAAGGGGAGAGGGCTTTCAAGCTCGGCGCGCCGTCTGCAACAGCAGGCTCATTTCCTCGTCATCGAAGCCCGCCGCGCGCCGCGCCGCTTCGTTGATCGGCAGGCGGATGTTCATGCCCTGCTCGGCGAGCAGGCGCTGCGAGGTGGTCAAGGGATCGACGCCGCGCTGCGCGCACAGCCAGCGATACCAGCGGCTGCCGATCGCGACATGGCCGACTTCCTCGGCGAGGATCACGTCGAGGATGGCGACCGTTTCCGGATCGCCGATTTCGCTGAGCCGGCGGATGATGCCCGGCGTCACGTCGAGGCCGCGCGCTTCCAGCACCCGCGGCACGCAGCACATCCGTTCGAGCACGTCCTGCGCCGTCTTTTCTGCGGCTTCCCAGAGGCCGTTGTGGGCCGGCAGGTCGCCGTAGTCGTAGCCGAGCGAGATCAGCCGCGCGCGCAGCATCGCGAAGTGGCGGGCTTCGTCGCGGGCCACGGACAGCCAGTCCGCGTAGTAGTCATCCGGTAGCCCACGGAAGCGCCAGGCGGCATCGAGCGCCAGGTTGATCGCGTTGAACTCGATGTGGGCGACGGCGTGGATCAGTGCTGCGCGGCCGGCGACGGTGCCGAGACCGCGAGTCGGCACATCGCGCGGGCGGATCAGTTCGGGTTTGGCCGGGCGGCCCGGTACGCGCGGATCTTCGGCATCGGCGGCCGGCTGATCACCAATCGCCGCCGGTACGGACTCGGGCAGCGCCGCAACCAGCGCGCACTTCGCGCTGGGATCGGCCTCGCAAAGCGCGGCGTGCACCGCGTCCAGCAGTGCCGCTGGGCTCACTCGCAATGCCACTCGAAGCGGCCGATGCTCGGGCTGGCCAGCACGCAGTGATCGCCGGGCTTCAGCGCGGCCACACCCTTGGGCGTGCCGGTATAGATCACGTCGCCCGGTTCCAGCGACCAGCTCTGGCTGAGGATGGCGATCTGCTGGGCCACCGGGTAGAGCATCTCGGAAGTCTTGCCGTGCTGGCGCAGCTCGCCGTTGACGTGCAGGGTGAATTCCATCGCCTGCAGGTCCTGCTCCAGGAAGGGCTTGAAATCGCCGAGCGGCGCCGAGCCGTCGTAGGACTTCGACAGTTCCCAGGGCTTGCCCTTGTTCTTGAGCTGGGTCTGCAGATCGCGCAGGGTCAGGTCCAGACCGAGGGTGATGCCGGCGATCGAATCGAGCGCGTCTTCGACGGCGATGTCGCGGCCACCGCCGGTCAGCATCACCACCAGCTCGACTTCGTGATGGGTGTCGCCGCGGCCTTTCGGCAGCGGAATCACATCACCGAGTTGCACCACGGCCGACGGCGGCTTCATGAACACCACGCATTCGCCATCCGGCCGGTGGTCATTACCGGGGCCGAGGTGGGCGAGTTCCTCGACGTGATCTGCGTAGTTCTTGCCGATGCAGAAGATGCGGTTGATTTTCATGGGATGGGTCAGGGGAAAAGGGGTGGTCAGCGACGATCGAGCGCGTGCTGGTCGAGCGCTGCGCGCGGCACGAACTGCAGCGCCTTCAGATGGGTGGCGGCGAGCAGCACCGGCGGCGCCATGCCGGCCTCGAAGGCTTCGAGCCAGCGCAGCGCGCACAGGCACCAGCGATCACCGTCCTTCAAGCCTGGGAAGTCGTACTCCGGGCGCGGCGTGCTGAGATCGTTGCCGCGCGAGCGCGAGAAGCTCAGGAACTCGGTGGTGACCTGGGTACAGACCAGATGGCGGCCGACATCCTGCGGGCCGGTGCGGCAGTTGCCGTCCCGATAGAAGCCGGTCATCGGGTTGGTGCAGCAGCAGGCCAGCAGTTCGCCGAAGACGTTCAGCGCAGGACCGGAAGACGAGGAAGCATCGGCAGCCATGACAGGTTCGCGCGCAGGTGGGGAGGCCGATCATAGCGAGCGCTGCGTGATGACTTCATAAATCCACGCCTTGCGGCGATGATGGCGGCCCCAAGACTGCACGAATCCCTGATGAAACCAACCCGTACCGTCAGCCGTGGCGCCATCGATCTCGCCGTCTACGAACGCGGCGCTGCGCCTGGCCGCCAGACGCTCGTGCTGGTGCACGGCTATCCGGATTCCGCCCAGGTCTGGACGGCGATCGCCGAACGCCTGGCCGAGCGCTTCCACGTGGTCAGCTATGACGTGCGCGGCGCCGGCGAATCGAGCGTGCCGGCGCGCATCCGCGATTACCGCATCGCCGAGCTGATGGGCGATCTCGAAGCGGTGATCGATGCCGTCGCCCCCGGCGGCCAGGTGCATCTGGCTGCCCACGACTGGGGTTCGATCCAGTGCTGGGAAGGCGTGACCACCGCGCCGCTGAATACCCGCATCGCCAGCTACACCAGCATCAGCGGGCCCTGCCTGGATCATGTCGGCTACTGGCTGCGCGAGCACGCCAGGCCGGGCTGGCGCGGCGAGCAGTTGCTGAAGCAGCTGGCGCGCTCCTGGTACATCGTCGCCTTTCAGCTGCCGGCCCTGGCGCCGACCGCCTGGCGGCTGGCGCTCGGCCGCTACTGGCCGAAGATCATGAAGCAGATGGAAGGGGCGACCGTCGAAGCCAGCCCGACCCAGGTCAAGGACGGCCGCAACGGCGTCAACCTCTATCGCGCCAACATGCTGCAGCGCCTGCTCAGGCCGCTGCCGCGCCACGCGATCCTGCCGGTGCAGCTGATCATTCCGACCCGCGATCGCTTCGTCGGCCCCGAGTTGTACGAAGGCCTGTCGCGCTGGGTGAAGGTGCTGCGTCGTCGCGCGATCGACGCCGGCCACTGGCTGCTGCTCAGCCATCCGGACAAGGTTGCCGGCTGTATCGCCGAATGGATAGCCGAGCATCCGATCAAGACCGAAGCCGCCGAAGCCACACCCGGCGCGAACCGTCGCCCCGCCACCTCATCGAAAGCCAAGCACGCATGAACATCCTGATCGTCCACGCCCATCCCGAGCCGGCCTCGTTCACCTCGGCGATGAAGAACGCCGCGGTCGCGGATTTCACCGCGGCCGGCCATGCCGTCGTCGTTTCCGATCTCTACGCGATGGGCTTCAACCCGGTGGCGAGTGCGGCGGATTTCGGCACCCGCAGCAATGCCGATTACCTGAACTACGCGCTCGAACAGCGCGGCAACGGCGATGCCGGCACCCTGGCGCCGGACATCGCCACCGAGCTGGCCAAGCTGCTCGCCGCCGATCTGGTGATCTTCAGCTTCCCGCTGTACTGGTTCTCGGTGCCGGCGATTCTCAAGGGCTGGATCGACCGGGTGCTGGTGTCCGGCAAGACCTACGGCGGCCGGCGCATCTACGATCAGGGCGGGCTGAAGGGCAAGCGCGCGCTGCTGGCGCTGACCACCGGCGGCCGTGATTACATGCTCAGCGAAGGCGGCATCCACGGCGATATCGAGGACATCCTCAAGCCGGTGCTGCAGGGCACCCTGGCCTACACCGGCATGACCGTGCTGCCCAGCTTCGTCGGCTTCCACGTGCCGTATCTGAAGCAGGAAGAGCGCGAGGCGATCCTGGAAAACTTCCGCGGCCATCTCGCCAAGCTCGACCAGTTGCAGCCGCTGAGCTTTCCCAAGCTTGGCGATTTCGATGCCCAGATGAAGCCGCTGGCCAGGTAGGGCGCGACGCTATGCCGTGAACGACTGAAGCCTACCGGGCCTGGAGCTTGCTGATACAGACAGTTCATTCGTATTCCAGCTCTTTTTGCACAACTTTCCTGGCGTCATCACTTTTAGAGAGCAGTTCTGACCATGCAGGAAAAAGCTCAGGCGGAACACGGCGCAATGATGGCAAGCACGGGCATCGAAAGCCTGGACGACATCATGGGTGGCGGTTACCGGACGAATCGCCTCTATCTGATCGAGGGCGTACCGGGCTCCGGCAAGACCACGCTGGCGCTGCAGTTCCTGCTCGAAGGGGCTCGCCGCAACGAACCGACGCTGTACATCACGCTGTCGGAGTCCAGCGAGGAGCTTGTTTCGGTTGCCGAATCCCATGGCTGGTCATTGTCCGGCATCACCTTGCGCGAACTGGTGCCTTCGGAAGCCGCGCTACGGCCGGACGATCACTACACGATGTTTCATCCGTCCGAAGTGGAACTGGGTGAAACCACGCGCACCATTCTCGAAGAAGTGGACCGGATCAATCCCAAGCGGGTGGTCTTCGATTCGCTCTCCGAACTGCGCCTGATCGCCGGCAGTCCGTTGCGCTATCGCCGGCAGATTCTTGCCCTCAAGCATTTCTTCGCCGGCCGCGATTGCACGGTGTTGATGCTCGATGACATGACCAGCTCCGAACGCGATCTGCAGGTGCAGAGCATCGCCCACGGTGTGCTGCTGCTCGAGCAGATGAACCCCGATTACGGTGCTGAGCGGCGTCGGTTGCGCGTGGTCAAGTACCGTGGCCTGAGCTTCCGTGGCGGTTATCACGATTATGCGATCCGCCGTGGTGGCATCGTTGTTTTCCCGCGCCTGGTCGCGACCGAACATCGCAAGGTTTCGGGCATGCAGAGGCTGCCGAGCCGTATTGGCGAGCTGGATACGCTGCTCGGCGGCGGCATCGAACGCGGCACCAGCACGCTGATTACCGGTGCGCCGGGTACCGGCAAATCATCGGTGGTTGCGCAGTTTGTCTATGCAGCGGCCGAACGCGGCGAGAGCGCGGCGATGTTCATCTTCGATGAGAGCATCAACACGCTGGTGAGCCGCGCTGCCGCGCTGAGTATCGATTTGCAGAAGCACATCGATACTGGGCGCGTCACCATCCAACAGGTCGATCCGGCGGAGCTATCGCCAGGCGAGCTGATCCAGGCGATCCGCAAAAGTGTCGAAGACCGTGGCGTTTCGATGGTCGTCATCGACAGTCTGAACGGCTATCTGAACGCCATGCCCGGCGAGCGTTTCCTGATCATCCAGCTGCATGAGCTGCTGACTTTCCTCGGCCAATCCGATGTTGCGACCCTGCTGATCAGTGCTCATCAGGGTCTCATCGGCAGCAACATGACCTCGCCGGTGGATGTCAGCTATCTGGCCGATGCAGTGATCCTGATGCGCTACTTCGAGGCCGAGGGCGAAGTCCGCCAGGCCATCTCGGTGGTCAAGAAACGCGGTGGCGCCCATGAGCGCAGCATCCGTGAATTCCGGATGCTCGATGGCCGGATCATGGTCGGCGAACCCTTGAGAAATTTCCGCGGCATCCTGACCGGAGTGCCTATTTATCAGGAGGCGGCTCCCCGGGTCGAAACCTGATCCGCCGCCATGTTTTCCAATAGGGAGTTGCGGGTGCTGGTGATGGGCCCGACCAGCAGGGACGCACAACTGGTGCGGACCATCCTTTCCGGTAATGGCATTGCCAGTGAAACCTGCCTGACACTGGTGGCGCTATGTGCCGAGCTCGAAGTAAGGGACGTCGGTGCGATCCTAGTGGCCGAGGAAGCTCTGAGCTCGGCTGAATGCCTGAGTGCCTGGCTACAGCGCCAGCCGACCTGGTCCGACCTCCCACTACTGGTCGTCGCCCGGCCGGGTGCCGATTCGGCCGTAGTGGCGTTGGCGATGGCACAGCTGGGCAGCGTGACGATTCTGGAACGGCCGACGCGGGTGTCGGCTCTGCTCAGTTCGGTCCAGGTGGCCTTGCGTGCCCGCAAGCGCCAGTACCAGATTCGAGACCAGTTGGCCGATCTCGAAAACGCCCGAGCCACGCTGCAGCGCAACGATCATCGCAAGGACGAATTCCTGGCGATTCTCGCCCATGAGCTGCGCAACCCGCTGGCGCCGATCAGCAACGCGC
>NZ_JAHFRY010000224.1 GCF_023266035.1 Nevskia sp. | reverse complement strand
GGCATCGTTCTGAAGCGGCTCGGCGCCAATACCAAGGCGACCATCGACGGCGTCAAGGCCCGCCTGCCGATCATCCAGAAGGCACTGCCGAAAGGTGTCGAGCTGGTGCCGTATTACGACCAGGCTGATCTGGTCAACAAGGCCGTGAGCACGGTGACAAAAGCGTTGCTCGAAGCCTTCGTGCTGATCGTCATCGTGCTGCTGCTGTTCCTGATGAACGTGCGCGCAACGCTCCTGGTGCTGCTGTCGATTCCGCTATCGCTGGGTCTGGCGCTGGCGGCGATGTCGTACTGGGGCGTGTCGGCGAACCTGATGTCGCTGGGTGGGCTGGCGATCGCCATCGGCATGATGGTCGACGGTTCGGTGGTGATGATGGAAAACATCTTCAAGCACCTGTCCGAACCCGACGCAGAGCATGCCGCCCATACCAAGGCGGTGAATCCGGGTGATCCCGATCCCTACGACTCCGCCCATGATCGCCACGGCATGGCCGTGCGCATCATGTTTGCGGCACGCGAAGTCGGCCGCCCGGTGTTCTTCGCGGTGTTGATCATCATCGTCGTGTTCACGCCTTTGTTCTCGCTGGAAGGCGTGGAGGGCAAGCTGTTCCAGCCGATGGCGATCTCCATTGTGCTGGCCATGGTCGCCTCGCTGGCGGTGGCGCTGGTCGTGATCCCGGCCCTGTCGAGCTACTTCTTCCGGGGTGCGGTTCATCACCGCGACAACTTCGTGCTGCGGTTCCTGGAACGGACTTATCGCAACGTGCTCGGCTGGGCGCTGGGTCATCGCAAGACCATCGTTGGCTCGGCAGCCGCGTTATTCGTCGGTGCACTGGCCTTGGTGCCACTGCTCGGCACCGAGTTCGTGCCGATTCTTGAGGAAGGCACGCTGGGAATGCGGATCACCCTGGCGCCGTCGGTGAACATGCCGACTTCGGTCGCGCTGTCGCAGAAAATCGAAGCGAAGCTCATGGAGATTCCCGAGATCACCTATGTGTTGAACCGCATTGGCCGGCCCGAGCTGGGTGGCGACCCCGAAGATGTCAACAACCTGGAGTGGTACATCGGACTAAAGCCGGCCGACGAGTGGGTGTCGGCGAAGAATCGTCCCGAGATGGAGGCGTTGATCGGCGAAAAGCTCGAAGCATTTCCGGGTCTGCTGGTGGCGTTTGGTCAACCGATTGCGACGCGAGTCGACGAGCTGCTGTCCGGTGTTCGTGCCCAGCTGGCAATCAAGCTGTTCGGGCCGGAACTTACCGTGCTGGCTGAAAAAGGCGCGGCAATCGAGGCGCTGACCCGCAGCGTGCGTGGCACCAAGGATGTCGCCATCGAGCAGATCGAGGGCCAGGCGCAGTTGGTCGTCCGGCCGGATCGGGATCGCCTCGCGCGTTACGGCATTCCGGTGGCTCAGGTCATGAGCCTGGTCTCGGATGCCATCGGCGGCAGAAACGCTGGCCAGGTGATCAAGGGCAACGAGCGTTACGACATCTATGTGCGACTGGCCGAACCGAATCGCGCCAATGCCGAGGCGATCAAGGCCCTGGTGCTGCAAGGCCCGAACGGCAGCCAGGTGCGACTCGGCGATGTTGCTGAGCTGACTATCGAAGCCGGTCCCCCGCAGATTCGCCGCGACGACGTGCAGCGACGCGTGGTGATCCAGGCCAATGTCGAAGGTCGTGACATGGGCGGCGTGGTCAAGGAACTCGACGAACGCATCTCCCGCGAAGTGAAGTTGCCGCCGGGCTATTCGGTGGTCTTCGGCGGCCAGTTCGAGAACCAGCAGCGCGCCCAGGCGAAGCTCGCGATCGTCGTGCCGCTGGCCTTGGGCATGATCTTCCTGCTGCTGTTCTTTGCCTTCAGCTCGCTGGGTCAGGCGACCCTGATCATGGTCAACGTGCCCTTGAGTTTGATCGGCGGCATTGTCGCGCTGTTCCTGTCAGGTCAGTACCTGTCGGTGCCGGGCTCGATCGGCTTCATCGCACTGTTCGGTGTGGCGGTGCTGAATGGAGTCGTGATGGTGACGGCGATCAACCAGAGACTGCTGGATTCCGGCGATTTCTCGCTGGCGGTGTTTGAAGGTGCCTTCTCGCGCCTGCGGCCGGTGTTGATGACGGCCTTCATCGCAGCACTCGGCCTGATCCCGATGCTGCTGGCCCAGGGCATCGGCTCGGAAATCCAACGGCCTCTGGCCACGGTGGTGGTTGGCGGGCTGTTCTCGTCGACCTTGCTGACTCTGGTCGTGCTGCCGGCCTTGTATCCGGTGTTCTCGAAGAAGCTGATTGAGCGAGACAACAGCTGATCGGGCCTTGGCGCATCGCGAAAATGCGATGCGCCAAGTCGCCCCTCTACGGAGACGATTGATGAGCAAAGAATCACACCAGGGCCACGAGCACGCCAAAACCAGCAACGAAACCCGCTTGTGGTGGGCCTTCGGGCTGACCGGCAGCTATCTCATCGTGCAGGTCATCGGCGGCGTGCTGACTCACAGCCTGGCACTACTGTCCGATGCCGCGCATATGCTGACCGATGTCGTCGGCATCGGCATCGCGATCGCCGCAGTACGGATTGCGCGACGACCGGCGGATGCACAACGCACCTTCGGCTATCACCGCTTCGAGATCCTCGCCGCAGCAGCCAATGCGGTGATCCTGTTTCTGGTCGCGGTCTACATTTTCTACGAGGCGATCCAGCGCTTTCAGCAGCCGGAAGCAATCAATACCTGGGGAATGCTCGGCGTGGCTGCCGTGGGCCTCATCGTCAATCTGATTGGCTTGAAGCTGCTGCAGGACGGTAGCGAAGGTAGCCTCAACGTCAAAGGTGCCTATCTGGAGGCGCTCGCCGATGCGGTCGGATCGGTCGGTGTGATCGCCGGTGCCCTGATCATTCGCTTCACCGGCTGGGCCTGGGTCGACCCGGTCATCGCCGTCGGCATCGGGCTCTGGGTGCTGCCGCGGACCTGGACGCTGTTCAAGGAAAGCCTGAACGTGTTGCTGGAAGGCGTGCCACGCGGTCTCAGCCTCGATGAGATTCGCCAGCGCTTGCTGGCCGTCGATGGCGTGATCTCTGTTCATGAACTGCATGTCTGGTCGATCACCAGTGGCAAGAACAGCCTGACTGCGCATCTGGTTGTCGATGAAAGCGACGAACGATTCCGGCAGGACCGGCTCGATGCCGCTCGGATCATGCTTCGGGAGCGCTTCGCGCTGGAGCACACGACGCTTCAGGTCGAATATCGAAACTGCGAAACAGCGGCCGAATGCTTTCCGACGACCGAAGCCGGCCATGAACAGGGTGACGCGCCGTGAACAAGGCTCGGCTCACCAAATCGACATCAAAACGAAAAGTACCCCCAAGCAAAAATTCCGAAGAGACCATCGACGGCCTTCCTCTGCACCATCTGAAGCTGATCGCAGGGGCGGCCGTAGCGTTTGGCATCGTTGCGGGAATCGTCGTCAACTGGGAGCGGCTGTTTCCGACGGCGCCGGAAAATCTGGTGGAGATGGCCTGGACCCACCGATGCCACTGCGTGAAGGGCTGGATGAAAGCCCTTCGAGGCGACGGCTTTGTCGTTCGAGATTTCGAGTTGAAGGATCTCGACGGCACTCGGCGACGCTGGAACCTGCCGGCCGACTATCGCGGTTGTCATCCGGCGAAGTATCTGGGCTATGTGCTGGACGGTCACGTGCCTGCCGAACTGCTGCGTCGTTTGGCTAACGAGCGCCCTGAAGCCATAGGGGTGATGCAAGTCAACAATTTGGGGAGCGAAGGAGAGCAGCGCTCGCCTACGGAAAAGCCACGCTTCGAATTGATTGATCGCGACGGCAAGCGCCGCGCTTGGCCATGAACTGTCGGTTGAGACGCTTGGCTGAAGGAAGCCACTTTCAAGTCCAGAACGTCGGGGCGCTTCTGATGCCCGGCACGCGATTCTTGACCTCGCGGCCGTCCGCGCCTCGGCAGTGGAAGCACAGTTTCGGGGATGGTTCCAGCGAGTCTGCTTCATCAAGTACGGAGTGCCCAAGATGACCGAGCCGCCTACAAGTGAAGCGCCGAAAGTTGCCGTATCTGCGGATGCCTGCGGAAGCTGCAACGCCCCAGCGTCTGGGGCGGTGCCGGGGCCTGTCGATCGCAGCAGGCGGCAGTTCCGGATTCCGA
>NZ_JAHFRY010000142.1 GCF_023266035.1 Nevskia sp. | reverse complement strand
GGTGCTGGCGCTCGGGCTGCTGGTCGACGACGCCATCATCGCCGTCGAAATGATGGCGCGGAAGCTCGAAGAGGGCTACGACAAGCTGAAAGCGGCCTCGTTCGCCTACACCTCCACCGCGTTCCCGATGCTGACCGGCACCCTGATCACCGCCGCCGGGTTCCTGCCGGTGGGCTTCGCGAAATCGGCGGCCGGCGAATACACCTTCTCGATCTTCGCGGTGGTCGGCATGGCGCTGGTGATCTCCTGGATCGCCTCGGTCTATGTCACGCCCTGGCTCGGCATGATGCTGCTCAAGGAGCACCCGGCCGGCGAGCACCACGAGTTGTTCGACACACCGTTCTACCGCCGTTTGCGCCGGGTCATCGACTGGTGCGTGGCGCAGCGCAAGACGGTGATGATCGCGACGTTCGCCGCCTTCGTGCTCGGCGTCGCCAGCTTCGCGGTGATCCCGCAGCAGTTCTTTCCTGACTCGACGCGTGACGAGCTGATGGTCGATCTGTGGCTGCCGGAAGGCGCCAGCTATCTGGCCAGCGAGAACATCGCCAAGCGCATGGAAGCGAAGCTGGCGGCGGATCCCGACGTCGTCGACTACGTTGCCTATGTCGGCAACGGCGCGCCGCGTTTCTATCTGGCGCTCGACCAGCAGCTGGCCCACGTCAACTTCACCCAGTTCATGGTCGTCGCCCACGATCTGAAAGGCCGTGAACGTCTGCGCGCGCGTCTTCGGGCCTGGATCGCCGAGGAATTCCCGGAAGTGCGTGGCCGGGTCGATGCGCTGCCCAACGGCCCGCCAGTCGGCTGGCCGGTGCAGTTCCGCGTCCAGGGTCCGGACCCGAAGCTGGTCCGCCATTACGCCGATCAGGTCAAGGCGATCATCGCCGCCAGCCCGTTGACCCGGAACGTCCACGACAACTGGCACGAGTCGATTCTGGTGGTTCAGGACCTCATCGATCAGGACAAGCTGCGAGTGCTCGGCATCACCAGCGAGCAGGTGCGCGGCGCCGGCCAGACGATCCTCTCCGGCAGCGTCATCGGCACTTATCGCGAGGCCAACCGCAATGTCGAGATCATCGCTCGCCAGCCGCTCGACGAGCGCTCGCGGATCAGCGATCTGGCCGATGCCTACATGCCGACGGCGAGCGGCGTCTCGGTGCCGTTCTCGCAGTTCGGCAAGGCCCAGCCGGCGTTCGAGCCGGGGGTGCTGTGGCGCTATTCGCGGCTGCCGGCGATCACCATCCAGGCTGAAGCCGCACCCGGCAAGCAGGCGCCGGACGTCACCAATGCCATCGATCCGCAGCTCGATGCGCTGCGCGCCCAGTTGCCGGTCGGCTATGCGATCAGCATCGCCGGTGCGCTGGAGCAGTCGAAGATCGCCAATGATTCGATCAACGCCCAGATGCCGATGATGCTGGTGGTCATCGTGGTTCTGCTGATGATCCAGCTGCAGCACTTCGGCCGCACGGTGATGGTGCTGCTGACCGCGCCGCTCGGCATCATCGGCGCCGCTGCTGCCTTGCTGGTGACGGGCCTGCCGTTCGGCTTCGTGGCCTTGCTCGGCGTCATCGCGCTGGCCGGCATCATCATGCGCAACTCGGTGATCCTGGTGGATCAGATCGATCAGGACATCCAGGCCGGCCACGATCCCTGGACGGCGATTGTCGAATCGGCGGTGCGCCGCTTCCGGCCGATCGTGCTGACCGCAGCAGCGGCGGTGCTGGCGCTGATTCCACTGGTCCGCAGTACCTTCTTCGGGCCGATGGCGGCGGCGCTGATGGGCGGCCTGATCGTCGCCACGGTGCTGACCATGACCTTCCTGCCGGCGCTGTACGCGGCCTGGTTCCGGGTGCGCCGACCGGCGTAGGTGGTTCTGGACCGCCCTTCCGTCGTTCGCCGCCGCCTGTAGGCATTTCCGCCCCCAGCCGGCTTCCTGAACAAGGGTTGGCCCTTTTGTTGCACTGCACATAACTGCCAGCTTGGGCTGGATCGGCAGGAGTTGCAGTGATGAACGGCATCGTGAGGGCGGCAGGTAGGTGGTTTTCGGCGGCGGCGCTGGCTTGGGTCGCACTGCCCCTGGCGGTGCAAGCCGAGTACGAAGACGACGCGACGGCGATGGCCACGGCCCGCATCGCTGAGGAAGTACGGTTCCGCGGCGCCAGTGACGAGGTGATGCTCGCCGGCACGCTGAGCCGTCCGGCCTATGTCGCGCGCGATCTGCCGGTGCCCGCCGTCGTGCTGATCCACGGCAGCGGCCCGAACGACCGCGACGAGACGCTGTACGGCCACAAGCCGTTCCGCATGCTGGCGGCGGCATTCGAATCGGCCGGTTATGCGGTGCTGCGCTACGACAAGCGGGGTGTCGGCGAATCCAGCGGCAATCTTCGCGGCGCAACACTGGTCGACTACGCCGCCGATGCCGAAGCCGCTTTCGACTACCTGCGCAGCCGTCGGGATATCGATGCCACGCGCATCGGTCTGCTTGGCCACAGCGAAGGCGGCATGATCGCGCCGATGATCGCCGCCCGGCGCAGCGACGTCGCCTGGCTGGTGCTGCTGGCACCGCCGACGGTGTCAGGCCGGGTGATCTCGGAATACCAGAACCTCCAGGGCGCGCTCGACCGCGGTGCCAGCGAGCAGGCGGCGCTGGCGGTTGCCGCCGAGGCTGGCCGCCTGTTCGACATCCTGCAGGCCGATCTGCCGACCGAGCAGCGCGATGCCCGCCTGTATGCCGCGCTGCAGCGGATCGGCGAGCAGCGGCATCTGTCAGAGGCTTTCGTCGAAGGGCAGCGGCAGTCGCTCAGCTCGCCGTGGTTCCGCCACATCCTGAGCTATGACCCGGCGCCGGCACTGGAGAAAATCCGCAAGCCGGCCCTGGTGCTGTTCGGTGCCATGGACCACCAGATCGCGCCCTCGCTGAACGAAGGTCCGGCGCGGGTCGCGCTGAAGGGCAACGCCGCAGCCGAGGTGCGGGTGCTGCCGGGCGTCAATCACCTGTTCCTGAACACGCACTCTGGTGCAGTATCGGAATATCCCCGGCTCGGTGGCGGCTTGTCGCCGGTCCTGCTCGACACCTTGCAGGACTGGCTGGCCGTCCAGTCACGGAGGGGACAGGACAACTTGATTGCGACCGCTTACTACGACCCTCGATGACCCAACTGCGCGACACCACCGTCTGGATCACCGGCGCATCGAGCGGCATTGGCGAAGCCCTGGCGCTGAAGGCTGCTGAAAGCGGTGCGAAGCTGGTGCTCAGCGCGCGCCGTGAAACCGAGCTGCAAAGAGTGCGCGCGGCCTGTGCCGATCCCGCAAAAGTGGCGGTGCTGCCGCTCGATCTGCTGGCTTTCGATGGCGAGGCTGCGGCGGCCAAGGCCGAAGCCTGTTTCGGGCCGATCGACGTGCTGGTCAACAACGCCGGCATCTCGCAGCGCAGCCGCTTGGTCGATACCTCGATGGACGTCTATCGGCAGCTGATGGAACTGGATTTCTTCGCACCGGTGGCGCTGACCCGCGCGCTGGTACCGGGCATGCGCACGCGCAAGCGCGGCCACATCGTGATGATCTCGTCGATCGCCGGCCGCATCGGCGCGCCACAGCGCACCGGCTATTCGGCGGCCAAGTTCGCGCTGGCCGGTTTCACCGAAGCGGCGCGCGCCGAGCTGTGGCGCGACGGCATCCAGTTCACTGCCGTTTATCCCGGTTATGTGCGCACGCAGATTTCAGTCAACGCCGTGAAAGGCGATGGCCGCGCCAATGGCGTCACCGATCACAACATTGCCGGCGGCATCAGCGCCGAGGATTGCGCGGACGACATCTGGGATGCCGTCGAGACCAATCAGGAAGAAGTGATGATGGGCGGCAAGGAAGTGTTCTACGAGCGCCTCAAGCGCTACGCGCCGCAGCTGTTCTCGTTCGCACTGAAACGCTCCACACCGAAATCCTGAGCGGATTGCTCGGCGGCTACAGCTGCCCCAGCAGCTCCGCGACTCGCCGCTCCGCCCAGCTTTCCAGCCGCAGGTTTTCGATGAAGCCGCAGTGGCCGCCGCGTCGCGGTGCGTCGTAGGCGATCACCGAACCGCGCGCGCCGAGGCCGTCGAAATCGCGGATCGGGATCACCGTATCGTCCTGCGCGGTCAGCACCGCGAGCGGCGAGGCCGCGCCCATCAGCATCGGCGGCGTCAGTGTGTAGGTGGCGAGATAGTCGTCCAGCGTGTCGTACTCGGTGTGCTCGACGACGAAACGGCGGGTGATGCCGACGAAGCTGTCGATGCGCTTCAGCTCGTTGAAATCGTAGCGGCCGGGCCAGGCTTCGGCCTTGGCGTCGAGCGTCCTGCGCCACTTGTCGAGGAAGTAGCGCTTGAACACCGCCGGGCCGTTGTCGATCGCCAGCAGCGTTGCGCCGGGATCGATCGACGGCGAGATGCCGATCGACAGCTGGGGCGTGATGCCGGCGGCCGGCCCGAGCAGGCCAACTCTCAAGGCGAAGTTGCCGCCGAGCGAGAAACCGATGACGGCGAGCTTCTGCGCGCCATCGAGCGCCTGCATGCTGCGCACGGCGTTCAGCACTTCGGCGATGCGTGCCGAGTGGAACATGCGTTCGTTGAGGCCGTGAGTGCCGGCGTGGTCACGCAGGTTCAGGCGGAACACGTTCCAGCCGGCTTCGTAGACGCGCGCGGCCATCGAGTACAGATAAGCCGAATCGTGGCTGCCTTCCCAGCCGTGGATCAGCACCACCAGGCCGCGCGATTCGCGATCGACAGGCTGGCGCGAGTGCATGCCGGTGAGGCGCACCTGCTGACCGTGTTCGTCGACGCCGCAGTCGAGCAGATGCTGCATCGCCACGTCGCTCATACCATTGCCGCGCTTCTGCCAGCGCTTGATCACCGGCCGCTTGCCGGCCAGCACGGTCTGAATCAATTGCGGCGCCAGCAGCAGGCTCGGGCGGAACAGGCCGACGATCGACGATTCGCTGCTCATGCCCTTGCCCCGTTCTGGCCGAGCAGCCGCGCCAGCGTGCCTTCGTAGACGGCGCTCAAGGCGTCGAGATCGACGACGCGCACGTGCTCGTCAACCTTGTGGATGGAATCGTTGACCGGGCCGATCTCGACCACTTCGGTGCCCATCGGCGCGATGAAGCGCGCATCCGAAGTGCCGCCGCCGGTGAACAGCAGCGGCGTCAGGCCGGTGACCGCGCGGATGCTCTCTTTCGCCGCCGCGATCAGCGCGCCCTGGCGGGTCAGGAACGGCAGGCCGCTGAGCCACCAGCTGGCTTCGTAGCGCAGGCCGTGGCGATCGAGCACTTCGTGCACGCGCGCTTTCAGGCTGTCGGCGGTCGATTCCGTGCAGTAGCGGAAGTTGAAGATTAGCTCGGCGGTGCCGGGAATGACGTTGGTCGCGCCGGTGCCGGAATGGATATTCGAGATCTGGAACGAGGTCGGCGGGAAGTGCGCGTTGCCGGCGTCCCATTCGATCGACACCAGCTCGGCCAGCGCGGGCGCCAGGCGATGGATCGGGTTGTCGGCCTTCAGCGGATAGGCGACATGGCCCTGCTTGCCGAACACGGTCAGATTGCAGCCCAGCGAGCCGCGCCGGCCGATGGTGATGCGGTCGCCGAACACGGTGTCGCCGGTGGCTTCGCCGACGATCGCGTAATCCGGCTGGATGCCGCGTGACTTCAACACTTCGACGACGTGCTTGGTGCCGTGATGGGCCAGACCTTCCTCGTCGCTGGTGATCAGGAAGGCGATGGTGCCGCTGACCGCGCCTTGCGCCAGCAGCCGCTCGACGGCGCAGACCATCGCTGCCAGGCCGCTTTTCATATCGGCAGCACCGCGGCCGTACAGCACGCCATCGCGGATCTCCGGCACGAAGGGATCGCTGGCCCAGGCGGCGATCGGGCCGGGTGGGACGACATCGGTATGGCCGGCGAGCACGAACAGCGGCGCGCCGGAGCCGTAAGTCGCCCAGAGATTGGTGATGCCTTCGGCGTTGATCCATTCGATCGTGAAACCGAGTGCGGCAAGACGTTCGGCGATCAGTGCGCAGCAGCCGGCATCGTCCGGCGTCAGCGAACGGCGGGCGATCAGCGCGCGAGTCAGTTCCAGCACCGCGGAGGTGCGTAGGTCATCAGCCATGAGAGTGGCAAGGGCGGAGTGTGGATCAGCAATTCTACCGCGATGCAACATCGCAACCCGGGCCATTGGTTCTACTTGGTGCCGAAGATCCGATCGCCGGCATCGCCGAGGCCCGGCACGATGTAGCCGTGCTCGTTCAGCCCCTGATCGATCGCCGCCGTGTAGACCGGCACGTCCGGATGCTGGCTGTGGAAGTTCGCCAGGCCTTCGGGGCAGGTCAGCAGGCAGACGAAGCGGATCGAACGCGGATGGGTTTCCTTCAGCCGGTCGACGGCAGCGACTGCCGAATTGCCGGTGGCCAGCATCGGATCGAGCACGATCGCATCACGGTTGCGCATGCCGGACGGCATCTTGAAGTAGTACTCGATGGCGCCGAGCGTCTTCGGATCACGGTACAGGCCGATATGGCCGACCCGCGCGCCGGGAATGACGCTGCGCATGCCGGCGAGGATGCCGAGACCGGCGCGCAGGATCGGCACCAGCACGATCTTCTTGCCATCGATCAGCTTCGAAGTCATCGAGCAGATCGGTGTTTCGATCTCGACTTCGTGCATCGGCATGTCGCGGGTGACCTCGTAGGCCATCAGGGTCGACAACTCGTCGAGCAGCCGCGTGAAGCTGTTGACGCTGGCGCTCTTCTTTCGCATCAGGGTCAGCTTGTGCTGGACCAGCGGGTGGTCGATCAGGTGCACGGTGCCTGCGGTCATCGCTTGATTCCTTGGGTGATTCTTTGAAATTGGAGGTTCAGAAAACGGTGCCGTCGCTGACGATGTTCAAAGGCGGCAGGCCGCCGCGCAGCTCGGCGGCATAGGCGCGGCCAGCGGCCCAGGTGCCGCCTTCGAGGATGCAGGCCAGCGGCAGTTGCTCGGCGCTGCGCTTGAGCAGCGCACGGACCCGGTCGGCGATCACGTCGATCAGGTTCACGGTCAGTGCCCGCCATTCGATGATCAGCGCGTCACCGGCTTTCCACTGCTGCGTTGCGAACGCCGGATCACGCAGTGCGATCACGCCGGCATCGATCAGCAGGCCGCCGTTGCGGTATTCGGGCAGGCCGGTCAGCGCATCGCGGCCGATGATGGTGATGCCGGCCCATTCGAACGGCTCGAACAGCGAATAGACCAGCCACTGGCTGAGCTTGTGGAACGGCATCCAGCCGGTGCTGCCGCCTTCGCCGCCGGCGAGCGGATGTGGCCAGGCATCGCCGAGTGCTTCGCCGTCCAACGAGTTGCCAGCTAGCCAGATGTCGCTGCTGTGATCGAGTAGCGCGCGCAGCAGAGCCGCCGCTTCGATCTCGCGCCTCGCGCCGTGATCGGTCAGCAGATCGAACAGGGCGCCGGGGCGGGCGCCTGCTCCGAAAGCTTGCGGTCGGTCGATCAGCGCCTGACCGAAGCGACGCAGCAACTCGGCGCGGCCATCGAGGCCGACCAGCGGGTTGTCATCGCGAACCTGGAACAGGCTGCCGAGTTGCGCGGCGTCGAGCTTCAGCAAGGCCTTGCCATCGACGCTCAGCGGATTAGCCGGATCGGACGAGAACGCGCCGGCCATGAAGGCGCGGAAGCTGGCCACACCGAGGCCTTCCGATCGTCCGTAATCGAGGCCGTCATCGCGATAAGACCATTGCGCGCCGGCGCCAGCATCGAGCAGCACGCTGACGATGGCCAGATCGATCCGCGCGCGGGCTTGCGCAGCACGATCAAGCCCGGTCATTGCGGTCGCGAGTTCCGCGGCGCGATCGACGCCGCCGGCTTCGAAGTGCCGCCAGCGGCTGTGATACGGAATGGCCAAGGTCGGATAGCGGGCGAGGGTGACTTCGACGACCTTGTTCGCCGCGGCTTCGATCTGGGATTCGTCGACGATCCACCAGTCCGACTTGCCGGCCTTGACCGCGGCGGTGATGTTGCCGGCGCGGGTGCGGATCGTTGCCGGATCGCGCAGGGTCGCAACCGCTGCCTTCACAGCGCTCGGCCCTTCACATCGATCAGCTTGTCGGCGGCGATCACCACGCCGTCGGTGAAATAGCCGGCTGCCATCTTCGCTTCGATCTCGACTCTGGCATCGGCGGGAATCAGCTCGTCCGGCAACTTCACTCGCTCATCGACCCTGATGCCGGCGCCGACGATGGCGTCGTATTTCATGTTGCTCATCGACACCAGGCGATGAATCCGCTGCACGCCGAACCAGTGCAGCACATCGGGCATCAGTTCCTGGAAGCGCATGTCCTGCACGCCGGCGACGCATTCGGTGCGCAGGAAGTATTTGTCGGCGCTGTCGCCACCGATCTGGCGCTTGCGAGCGTTGTAGACCAGGAACTTGGTGACTTCACCGAGCGCACGGCCTTCCTTGCGCGAGTAGACGATCAGACCAACGCCGTTGAGGCCGCCGTGCGAAACCGGCTGCGCGCCCTTGATGCATTCCTCGATCGCATGCGTCAGATACGGTCGGCAGGTGCAGATGTCGGAACCGAACACGTCGGAGCCATTGCACTCGTCGTGGACGCGGCAGGACAGGCTCACCTCCGGGTTCGCCAGCGCGGTCGGGTCGCCGAAGATGTAGGCGGTCTGGCCGCCGATCGGTGGCAGGAACACTTCGAGATCGGAGCGGGTCACCAGCTCCGGATACATGCCGCCGGTTTCCTCGAACAGCGCACGGCGCAGCGCGTTCTCCTCGACGCCGAAACGCTTGGCGACACCGGGCAGCCACCAGACCGGTTCCAGCGCCACCTTGGTGACCACGGCCGAGCCGTCGTCGAGCAGGATCTTGCCGTCGGGCTTGAGCCGGCCAGCGGCGATCGCTTCGCGAATCTCCGGCAGATCGATATGCGCCTTGGTTACCGCGATCGTCGGCCGCAGATCGAAACCCTGTTCGATCTGCGCGCGATAGACATCGGCGACGATGGCACCGAACGGATCGAGCGAGACGATGCGCTCGGCGCCGAACCAAGACGGGTAGGGGCCGATGATGTCGGTCGGCAAGGTGTTGGTCAGATCGGCACGATGGCCTTTCGGCAGCGCCTTGGCGGCCACCGCCAGCGCTCGATAGACGCCGTAAGAGCCGGAATGCGAGCCGATGACGTTGCGCTGCAAGCGATTGGTGGTGGTGCCGACCAGCGGCCCACGCTCCAGCGGGTCGGCCGCGCCCCAGTGGATGGTCAACAACTCGGTATCGGCGACCGGTGGGTGCGAGGTCAGGCGGATGTGGCGAGCCTTCTCTGATCCTGGTTCGGCGGTCATCGTCCCTCCTGTCTGGGTGATGCAGTTGTACGCGCTGGCTGGATCATTGGCGAAGCGCGACCCGAGTGTCGCAGGCGAGCAGCTTCCGTGCCGTTGCCGTCGGCTTGTAAAAATGGCAGGGGTTTGCCCTTGTTTCGGCGATGGCTGCGGAAGCTTGCTCGCAGTTACACGGTGCTCGCTTCGGAGGGATAATTGTCTTTCACAGGGTCTTCACGATCCCACCGAGCCGCAATCATTTCAAAGCCACGAAAAGCCGGAAAGAGTCGGTTTGACGATTGTTTTCAGGTGGTCTTTTTTGTGGAAAATTAATACTAATCAATGTTCTGGGCTTCTTAATTGCTAGCTCTCCGGATCGGCGATCCGATCGTGAACTAGATGTATAAATGATGGTCATGTCTGCGTCGCCGGCCTGCTGCACCCCGCTCTGCACCAAAAAAACAGCTAAAAACAGCTCAGGAATTCATTAATGAACAAATCGGTGAACCACGCCCGCGGCTATCCGCAGCGTAGACGCAGTGTCATCGCAGGAGTCTTGCTGGCGATTGCAGCGCTGGGTATGGCTGGGTGTGCGGATCAGTTCGAAGGCGTCGCGATACCGGTTGATCCGGGGGCGCCGCCAGTGACTCCGCCGGTGAATCCGGTGGTGGTGACAGTGTTCGGCGTTCGTGGCGCTGCCGAACTGATTCGCTTCAGTCCGGATAGCCCGGCCGCCGTCACCCGGGTCGGCGCAATCACCGGTCTCGGTGCCGGCGAAACCATCGCCGGTCTCGATTTCAGGCCCGCCGACGGTAATCTGTTCGCGGTCACCAGCATCGGCCGCGTGCTGATCGTCGATCCGGCGACCGCTGTCGCGACGCCTGTCCAGCCGATCACCGGCGATGGCACGGCGTTCACCGCCGCTCGCTATGGCGTCGATTTCAATCCGGTGGCCAATGCCCTGAGGATCATCGGCGAAGACGGCCTGAACCTGCGGGTGCCGCCCGCCGCCCTGGTGTCGCCGCCGCCAGCCGTGCCGGTCAACACGATTGTCGACGGCCGCATGGGCTATCTGCGCGGCGTCACGGCCGCGGCGTACACGAACCCCGAGAGCGGCGACAGCACCACGCTGTTTGTAATCGATACCGATACGGACTCGCTGTACACGCAGGATCCGAATGCCGGATTTCTGACCCGGGTCGGTTCGCTCGGCATCGATGCCATTTCCGCCAACGGCTATGACATCTACCAGTTCGGTCTGCTCAACGAGCACTACGCGAACCTGACCACCGCTGCAGGTAGTGGCATCTACAAGATCAATCCGCTGACTGGCGCTGCGACGCTGTTGTCGGCTTTGCCACCGGCTGATTACAGAAGCCTGATCGTCGTCAACGATGACCGGTTGTCGTCGATCAATGTTCGCTCGTTCGCATCGCTGATCCAGGGGCCTACAGCGGACATGGTCGACGGCCGCGGCATCAATATCGACACCGGCGAGCTCGTCGGTGGCGCAGTCGTCGTCCCGATCGCTGGTCTGGCGGAAGGCGAGCATCTGGTCGCCTTCTGCGAGGACACCACGCCTCCAGATGGCATCAATGGTGGCTACGGCGTGTCGAACCAGAATCGGATTTTCCCGCTGACGGTCGAGAACGTGCAGACCGGCTTCACCGTGGCGATCGTCGAAGCGGTGCCGATCGGCACCCTGAGCACGCCGCTGTCGGGCACTCGTTTCGGAGTTGATTTCAACGCCCGCTCGCAGTTGCTGCGCATCGTCAGCGACAGCGGCCAGAATCTGCGCGTCAATCTGCAGGAAGGCCGGGTGATCGATGGCGCGCCGCGTGCTGCGGCATTCGCATTCGTTGACGGCACCACGCGCACGGTGGTTCCGGCGCCGCAGATCGTCGCCACGGCTTATCGGGCGGCACCGGTCGGTGGCACCTTCCAGTACGCGATCGATGCCTCGAACAGCTCGCTGGTGCGGGTGGCGGTGCCGAACGATGGCGCGCTGGTCGCGGTTGGTTCGCTGGGTGTGGCGGTGCCGATGTCGGGCATCGGAGCCGCCGAACAGAGTCTGGATATCGCCGGCGCGTCGGACGAGTTCGTCTATGCCGCGCTCCGCTCTGCAGGCAGTTCGCTGTCGACGTTCTATCGGATCGATCTTGGCACTGGCGCCGCCACTGCCATCGGGCCGATCGGCAACAACGGTGCGGTGAACGCGATCAGTTCGCGCGTGCAGTAACGCCAGATCGCGGTCTGGAGACATGGGGCTGGTCTTTCGGGGGCAGCCCTTTTTATGGCGCCGGCCAACAAGCGCTATCCGGGGCCGTTCACGGCGATAATCTCGACAGACTCCAGGACGCCGCCCGATGGACCCCGATTCCCAGATCACTTCGATTGCCCACGTCATTCAGCTGGCGGTGGCGCCGGTGTTCCTGCTGGCCGGTGTTGCCGCATTCACCGGTGTGATCTCGAATCGGCTCGGGCGCATCGTCGATCGGGCGCGGCATCTGGAAGCGCAGGTCCGTGGCGCGTCGATCGTGCGGGCTGACGAGATCCGTGCAGCGCTGAAGAATCTGGCCAAGCGCGCCCGGCTGGCGAACCGGGCGATGACCTTGTGCGTGTCCTGTGCGGTGATGATCTGCAGCGACATCGTCGTGCTGTTCATCAGCACCCTGACCGGTGTCGGGCTCAGTGGCCTGGTGGCGACGGTGTTCGTGTTCGCGATGCTGTTGCTGATCGCCGGGCTGCTGCACTTCCTGCGCGAGGTCTATCTGGCCACGCGCTTCCTGCGCATCGGCGGGCCGGACAGCCAAGCCGATGCACAGGCGATTGAAACGCCGCCACCTCCGCCGCCTGCCTGAGCCGGACAGCGGCTCAGGCGACCTAAATTCAGAGGTCGCGCAACAGCGCGTTGATGCCGACCTTCGAGCGCGTCTGCGCGTCGACGGTCTTGACGA
>NZ_JAHFRY010000223.1 GCF_023266035.1 Nevskia sp. | reverse complement strand
CCAGTCCGCACCGTGCAGCGTGACCAGATCGGCTTCCAGCGCCGGCAGCCGCGCGAGCACGGGATCGAAGATGCAGGCAATTGCCGGATCGTCAGCACTCGCCGGCAGCCGTGTTTCCAGCGCTGCATAGACCGGCTGCAGATTGCGCAGCAGCAGGCAGTAGCCGGCGCGATCGAGCTTGCCGCGCAGCAAGGTCGCGATCAGCGGACTGCCCTCTACGTCACGATGCAGACTGGCTGTCGCCGATCGCAGGCGAGCACTCAAACCCGTTGCCTGACTCCCTGAGGACCTCATCGGCTGACCACCGGAAAGCTCACCGCGATCAGCCAGCCGAACAGCAGCGCATTGCTGAAGGCCGCGATCAGCGGCTGGCCGCTGCGGCGTCCAACCCAGCCGCCGAGCAGCCCGAAAACGATGAACAGCAGCAGGATCACCGGCACGATGATGATCAGGAAAAACAGCTCGCCAAGGTTCAGCGCCACCGCCAGCAGCAGCGAAGCGAGCAGCAGCGCCTTGGCCAGCGCATAGCCGCCCTTCACGGGCCGCGCGCCTCGAGTGATCCATTCGTCGATGACGAAGAACGGCAGCAGGCCGATGACCATCGCCGCGATCAGCGGCAGCCGCATCGCGACCGGTTTCACCGAAGCCACCCAGCCATCGAGCGCGTAGCCGAAGGCCAGCGTGGTGCCCAGGGTCACCGCCAGCAGGCTCAGCCAGGTCTGGCGATCGAAGCTGGCAAAGCTCGGTAGCCGGTGCCCGCCCCGCCAGAGCAGCAGCGCCATCAACAATCCGTACAGCGCGAAGTGCATCGCCAGATAGCCGCCCAGCAGCAGCGGCAGCCAGTCGTGCGGCAGCGGCCATAGCAGTAATGGTGTGGCGATCGCCGGCAGGCCGGCGATACGCAGCAGATCCCGATGACCGAGTGCCAGCCCCAGCGGCGGTGTCGAGGATGCCGGCAGCCGGGAAGCCAGCGGCCAGGCAAGCAGGATCAGTCCACCGAACAGCAGCGCCAGCGCGCCGCCGCGGGTATCGCGCCAAGCGCCAGCCGGTCGATCGAACACCTGCGCCAGCCAGGCGACGGCGGCATCGAGACTGTCGCGTGCGTAGAGCACACCGATATGTTCGGCGCCGCGCGCCAGCACCAGACGCCGCGCGCTGCCGTCGTCGAAGCGGCCGTAGGTGATGTCTGCTTCCGGCCTTCCGCGGGCGCTTTCGGCGAGGCTGGCAAAGCCCTCGTCGATCAGGGCCTGCGCTTCCAGCGCACCATCGATGATCAGCAGATTGCGCGGCGCGGTGGTCGTCGCCCGCGGCACGAACAGCGATACCGCGATGGTTGCCGCCAACCGCGGATCGTCCATGCCGACCTGGACCACGACATCGGACGCCATCGAATGGCCGAGCAGCGCCACTCGGCCGTCGACCTGCGGCAAGGTCCGCGCATGGGCAACGACCTGCTTCAGCGCGTCGATCAGGGCCGCCGACATCGTCGACTGATCGGCAAGCCCGCCCGGCAGCGGCAAGGGATTGCGACCGTGACCGGGGAAATCGAAGGTGATGGCGATCTGGCCGGCGTGCGCCAGGGTGGTCGCGAACGGCTGCATCAATGGCTGCGAACCGGCGAAGCCATGGGCGATCACCACCGCCGGCGCCGGCTTGCCGTCGGCTGGCGCATAGAGGGTGATCGGAATGCTGCCGACGACGCTGCGGGTCACTGTCAGGCCCTGTCGGGTCTCGCGCAATTGCAGGATCGCGAACACGATCATCACCAGCGCCAGCACAGCAGCCGCAGCCTGTAACAGCGGCAGGCGGAAAGAGTTCGGGGAGGACATGCGGCAGTCTCGCCGAGGCTCGTGGGCCTAGCAACCGGCGTCCGTTGCTTTGCTAAGGTGGCGACTGCCCTTACGTCTGCCATGCGCTGATGCCATGACTGAGCCTGTTATCGAAGCCTTCATCGAATCCCATATCGAAGCCTGGGCCCAGCGCGCCATGCAGCGCTGGCCGAACGTGCCGCATCTCTATGGCTGGCTGCGGCTCGATCGGCGTGGCCGCTGGCTGATCAAGGATGAAGTGATCAGCCGGCCGCAGATCGTCGACACCATCAACGCCAACTACGGCGCCGACGAGCGCGGTGCCTGGTATTTCCAGAACGGGCCGCAGCGCGGTTATGTCGCGCTCGATGCCGCGCCGCTGATCTTGAGTGCGCCGGTCGAAGGCGATGCGCTGAGCACGCATCTCGGCACGCCGGCCGGTGCCGTGTCGCGTGCGGCAATCGATGAGCAGGGCGGGCTATGGCTGCTCACTGCGCGGGGGCCCGGCTGGCTCACCGATCGCGATCTGGACTGGGCCTTGCAGCGCCTGGTGTCGGATCAAGGGCTGGTCGACGAAGCGCGTCTGGCTACGGTGCTGGCCTTGCCGCCGGGTGCGACGACCGGGCTGGCGCTCGAGCTTGAAGGCCAGCGCTTGGTGCTGGAGCGGATCGACGAAGCCGGCGTTCCGGCGGCGTTCGGTTTCCTGCGCGAACCGACGGCGCCGGCCACGCCCTGAAACCCGCAGAAAGCCGCGCCGCATTTCCGTCGCGGTTTTCTGCGAGCCCCTCTGCACTCGGCGCAGTCAAATTTCCGACGGCTCGTGGCGTCAGTAAAAAGCCATCAGGAACAATGGCTTGATTCTGTTCTGTCGGTGGCACAGCGGTTGCAAAACAGTCTGCAGATCCCCGCAGACGAGCATCCGCACATGGCAGCCGCCACCCCAGCAGAGGCCCCCGCAGCAGCCGCGCCGAAGAAAAGCGCGCTGCTGATTCCGATCATCGCTGCCGCCCTGCTGTCGGCGGCCTTGTCCGGCGCGGCCGTGTTCTTTCTGGCACCGAAGCCAGCCGCTGCGCCAGCGCATGAGCAGGCTGCCGAAGCGGCTGCTGAAGCCCATGGCGAAGCCGCGGCTGAAGGCCATGACGCGGGCGACAAGGACGGCAAGAAAGGCACGGCCAACTATCTGCCGCTGACGCCGGCCTTCGTCGTCAATGTTCACGATGGCAATGACGGCGACGCCAGCCACTTCCTGCAGGTGGAAATCGAACTGTCGGCGCGCAGCGCGGCGGTGGTCGACGCGCTGAAGCTGCACAACGCCCAGATCCGCAACGCGCTGCTGATGCTGCTCGGCGCCCAGAGCTCGGCCGATGTCGCCAGCCGTGAAGGCAAGGAAGCGCTGCAGAAGAAAGTGCTCGAGGAAGTCCAGCGAATCCTGATCCAGGAGACCGGCAAGCCCGGCGTCGACGCGGTCTATTTCACCAGCTTCGTCATGCAGTAAGCCGCCCGCCCACTCGTTCGGATCGCGACCATGCAAGACCTGCTTTCACAAGACGAGATCGACGCGCTGCTGCACGGCGTCGACAGCGGCTCGGTGGCCACCGAAGCGCCGCCGGCAGCGCCGGGCGAAGCGCGCAATTTCAATTTCGCGACCCAGGACCGCATCGTTCGTGGCCGCCTGCCAACGCTCGAGATGATCAACGAGCGCTTCGCACGCCTGTTCCGCATCGGCCTGTTCAACATGCTGCGCCGCTCCCCGGAACTGTCCGTCGTCGGCATCGAGATGGCCAAGTTCAGCGAGTACACCCATTCGCTGCTGGTGCCGACCAGCCTGAACCTGGTGCGGGTCAAGCCGCTGCGCGGTACGGCGCTGTTCATCTTCGAGCCGCGCCTGGTTTATTCGGTGGTCGAAAACTTCTTCGGTGGTGACGGCAAGATCGCCACCAAGATCGAAGGCCGCGAATTCACGCCGACCGAGATGCGCGTCGTCCAGCTGCTGCTGCGCCAGGCCTTCAACGATCTGCAGGAAGCCTGGTCGCCGGTGATGGATCTCGATTTCGAATACATGAATTCGGAAGTGAATCCGCACTTCGCGAACATCGTGTCGCCGTCCGAAATCGTCGTGGTGTCGCGCTTCCGCATCGAGCTGGAAGGCGGTGGCGGCGATCTGCACATCACCTTCCCGTATTCGATGATCGAGCCGATCCGCGATCAGCTCGATACCGGCCTGCAGTCCGATCGCGTCGAGAAGGACGAGCGCTGGACGCAAAGCCTGCGCGAGCAGCTGCAGGATGCCGAAGTCGAGATCGGCAGCCAGCTCGCCACGCTCAATCTCAGCGTCCGCGAACTGCTGCAG
>NZ_JAHFRY010000222.1 GCF_023266035.1 Nevskia sp. | reverse complement strand
CTTCATCGTCTTCCGGCGGCATGCCGCGGAGCGCACTTCTTTGGTTACTTTCTTCGGGCGTTCGAAGAAAGTGACCCGCGCGATAGCGCGGAATAGTGCGCTGAAGCTAGCTACCAAACGCAACGGTCGATCAATCTCAAACCAACCAGGTGAGGAAAAAGAGTTCATGACCAGGATTTTCCTCTTGCTGCTTGCAAGCCTGCTATCCAGTTGTACCAACGAGCCCGTTACCACTCAGGTCGCCATCGAGCAGCCTGCAATCGCCGCTTCGAAACCACGCCCCTACTACCGTGACGTACAGAATCTCGTGGCAAAGCATGTGGTCTATCCGCCAGAGTCTCTGGTCGCTGGCGAGCAAGGCGTTTGCAAGCTCAGATTGATGCTCCGTCGCGATGGCTCACTAGCCAACGTCGAGATCAGTCAATCCTCAGGTTTTGCCCGTCTGGACGAGGCTTGTATTCGGGCTGTCTATGATCCGGTGTTTCCTGCGATCCCTGAAACAATCGATGCCAAAGTCCAGGAATTCTTCGTCGATATGCCGATCACTTTCACGTTATCTCCCTAGCTGCAAGCATCCCCTCAATGCGTCTGAAAAACCTCCTGATACAAAGCCAGCTTCTCCCGAATCGCCACCAACTCCTCCGCCGTCGGACGCGTCACATCCGCCACCCTCGGCAACGGCCCGAACTTCATCAGCGCCGCCGTCAGCAGCAGGCGCGCCTTGGTCGTGGTCAGGTTGTTGCCTTCGATGAACAGGTTGCGCGGGTTGACCTTGACCAGGCCGCTGGCGTCGCCGCGTGCCGTCTTGACCACCGGCAGGCCTTGCAGCACGGCGAGTTCCAAAGCCTTGTCCTGCGAGGCGGACATGCTCGAATACGGCGCCAGGCCTTCGCCGACGATGCCGGCCAGCGGGTACTCGCTGAGCAGCATGTCGATAGTCGCGGCGATGCCTTTTTCAGCGGCGGGATCAGGCACGCCGCTGTCGTCGTACCAGTTGTCGCCCTTGAGCATCGGCTGCGTTCTTGATCGTCACGGTCACCGCTTCGACCTTGCCGGCCTTGGTTTTCAGCCAGCCACTCTGGCTGGCCGGCAGCTGGCTGATGCGCAGCTCGGATTTCCAGGTGTGCTTGCGGGTCGGGATGTTGGTGAGATAGGCGCCGGCGGTCATCGAGCCGAAGATGCCGCCGTAGCCACCGGTGGCGACATAGGCGCCGGGATGGGCATCGCCTTTCTCGACTTCGCGTGCGGAGTAGATGATCTCGTCCTGGACCATCACCGTGCCGAGCCGGTTGCGGCCTTGTTCGTCGGCCCAGACTTTCGAGTTGATGTAGTCGATCGAATCGAGAATGTTGCCGTCGCCATCGGCACTGACCAGGCCGCGATTGCGGTGCGCGGAGTTGGCGGAGATCGGCAGTTGCGTGTCGATCAGCAGGCTCAGCCAGTAGGCGCTGTCTTCGACCGTCGGGCTGCCTTCCAGCCAGATCGCGCCGGCGTACTTGCCGCTGGCCAGCACCCGCTGAACGATGTTCGCTTCGCGGGCCAGCATCGGCCGGATCTGCGAGGCCGAGTAGGGGCCGTAGCTGAAGAAATCGCGGCCGAGCTTTTCCGGCGCGATGTCGCCTTCGCCGGTGTCGCTGCGCTTGGCCGCTGGCAGGCCCTTGGTGTAGCCGCCGGAGGGCACGGCGCGATAGAAGTCGTAATCGGCCCGGGCTTCGATGCCGCCGCCATCGCGTTCGATCTCGGCAAAGATTCTCGAGCCATCGGGCACGAAGGTCTGCCGTGACTGCGCGAACGGCGCACCGGGAAACGCGAAGGTGTCGTCCCAGGCTTTGCCATTGGCCTGGCGGCCCATGTAGGGCAGCGCGTAGAGGCCGTCTTCGGGCTTCAAGGTGACGGCATAGACTGGCTTGTCGTCGGCGCCGCCACGGGTTTTCGAGAACTTGCCGGCGGTGCTCACGTAGCCATCCGGCGGCGCGTACAGCTCGGCGACGTCGGCTTCCAGCGGATGCGCCGAGAACTGTTCGACATAGACGGTGACCGGCGCGGCCAGGCGCTGATAGCGCGGCCAGTCGGTCTGGGTCTTGCCCCAGGCATCGGTCAGCAAGGGCAGGCCGTACTGAGCGCGTGCCTTGTTGCTGGTGATCAGTGGCTTGTTGTTCTGGATCGTCGACGTCGGGCCGGAGAACACGGCGATGCGTGGCTTGCTGTCAGCAGCGGCGGCAGTGCCCGCGATGATCGTGATCAGGCCGGCGGCAAGAGCGGCGGCGATTCGTGTGCGACGCGGCATGAAGCGGGACGGGAGCATGGTCGACTCGAAGGGCAAGCGGACATCCGCATTCCTTTAGACGCGCGCCACTGGCAGACCCCCACCGTTGATGAGCGGTGGCTCAGTTCAGGAAGGACTTCTTCAAGGTCACGCCGCCCGAAGTCTCGTTGGCGATCGCCCCGCGCCAGAACGTGCGGCCGATGCTCAGGCTCATCCACAGGCCTTTGCCGAGGTGCAGATCGGTGCCGGCGCTGAGCTTGTAGAAAGTGTCGTCGTCGCCGTTCCTGAACCAGTCGTGGAGCACGGCGGTTTCCAGATTGGCATTCCATGGCGAGGTGCCGCCGCGCAGGCGTGCGGAGACGACGATTTCGTCGGCATCGACGAACGTCCTTGGCTGCCGTGGATCCGGCAAGGGCTCGTTGTGGCGATACAGCACCTGGCCGAGGACCTGGGCGTGGCGGCCGAGAAACGAGGGCGCGTAGTCCGGGTGCGTGCCGAGTGCATCGAAGCCATAGGCGGTGGTGGCGAAGGCGACGAAGCCTCTTGGTTCGAGCGCGCCGAGACCATCGCCGAGCGTGCGGAAGGTCGGCGAGATGCCGATCGCATGGCCGGTGGCGTTCCAGGTGTAGGCGGCCACCTGGGGATCATCGCGGCAGGCGCGCATGCCTACACGCACGGTCTCGTGCAGCGCGGCTCGATACGCGCTCTGGCTGGCTTGCCATTGCGCCTGCAGTGCGGCTTGTTGCTGCTGCGCTTCCTGGCGTTGGGCCGGTTCAGTGTTCGGGTCCTGCAGGAGCCGATCGACAGCTTTCAGGCGTGCCGCAAGCTCGGCCAGCTGGCTGCGGGCTTGCTCTGGCGGGCTCACGTGCCGCTCGAAGCAATCTTTCAGCGAGCCCGGGCCGCGATGCACGCGAGGATCGCGCTGCTCGTGCAGGACGATGCGCAAGGTCGGCGCGAAGCGGGTGCTGCGATCGTCGTCGCTCTCGCCCTTGCTGACCGCCATCGATAGCTGGATGCGTGACACGAAACGCTTCTCGCGATTGTGCTGATAGTCGGCGAGATCGAGCCGCGATTCGCTCAGGCTCAGCGGCGCGAAATCGATGCCGAGTGCTCCGCGCGGATGGCCCTGGTCATCGAACACCTGTGCAGCAGCGATCGAGAAATCGGACGAGGCCAGCGACTGCGCCGTGAGAAACGGCGCCACGCCCAGCGCAGTGAAGCTGGCCGGCTCGGGGCCGGCGACATCGATGCGGGTATCGCGCAGCCGCGTGTACTGCTCGACATCGCCGAACCAGGAATCGTCCGCCCGGGCAGCGCTCGCAGCCCAAGCTGCCGACAAGACCCATACAAGTTTCCAGCGAGACATGGAGGCTCCCGAAGCCGACCCCGCGGCGATCCGCACAGGCTCGCGGGTTTCGGCAGCCAATGCAAAGGCCGGGCAAAGGCCAGTGAAGGCCGACGCGCGGGTAGGGCGCGGGGGCAAAGCGGCGTCTGAAGCAATGACGACCCAACCCACGCGCGGAGCTTCGATGAACACGCCACTGCTTTCCCACCGCCTGCGTCCGCTGGCACTTGCCGCTGCACTGTTCATGGCGGCGCCCATCGCTCAGGCTGCGCCGGTGCCGCTGACCGACGCCAGCATCGCCGAACTGCAGCAGGCGATGAGCGACGGTTCACTGAGCAGCGAGCGCCTGGTGTCGCTGTACCTGAAGCGCATCGAGGCCTACGACAATCGCGGCCCGGCGATCCATTCGGTGATCCTGATCAATCCGAAGGCGCTGGAAACGGCGCGCTCGCTCGACAAGGAGCGCAAGGCCGGCAAGCTGCGCGGCCCGCTGCATGGCATTCCCGTGGTGCTGAAGGACAACTACGACACTTTCGATCTGCCGACCACCGCCGG
>NZ_JAHFRY010000141.1:6848-12403 GCF_023266035.1 Nevskia sp. | reverse complement strand
TCTGCCAAGTCACCGGCAAGAAGCCGATCGTGGGTAACACGGTCTCGCACGCCAACAATCGGCGTCGCCGTCGCTTCCTGCCCAATCTGCACACCCATCGTTTCTGGTTCGAAGCCGAGAAGCGGTTCGTGTCCCTGCGCGTGTCCGCCAACGGCATGCGCATCATTGACAAGAAGGGCTTGGAGGCGATCATCATCGACCTCCGCTCGCGCGGCGAGAAGGTGTAAGAAATGGCCAAAGGCAAGAAAGACCGCGAAAAGATCAAACTGATCTCGACCGCCGGCACCGGGTTCTTCTATACGACCACGAAGAACAAGAAGAACACGCCGGACAAATTCGAGTTTTCCAAGTACGACCCGATCGTGCGCAAGCACGTCATGTTCAAGGAAGGCAAGATCAAGTAACGATTCCTTCGGCGCAAGCCGAGCAATCGTCCCGGCTTCGTGCCGGGGTCCAGAAGGCCCGCTATTTGCGGGCTTTCTCGTTTCCGGTCACCGGGCTGTCTCGGTTTTGAGATAGGCCGCACGTAAGATCCAGAGCCCATGGACCCTGCCAGCCGCGATAACCCGCATCACCGCAACCTGGAGCGTGCACGCGCGCAGGTGATCGAGATGCTGACCCGGCAGGCGCTCGAGCGCGAGCTGGTGTCGAAGAACGAGTCGCACAGCGGTGCGCCGGTCGACGTGGTCAGCCAGTTGGTCGCCCGCCAGCAGCACGCCGCGCTGGAACAGCGCCTGGCTCACTTCCATCCGGCCGACATCGCCTTCGTCCTCGAAAGCCTGCCGCCCGATGCCCGCGAGATGGCCTGGCAGCTGGTCCGTGCCGAACGTCGCGGTTCGGTGCTGCTGGAAACCTCGGATGTTGTCCGTCGTTCGCTGATCGAGGACATGGAACCAGGCGATATCGCCGCCGCCTTCCATCATCTTGAATCGGACGACATCGCCGAGCTGATCGCGTCGCTGCCCTCGGATGCCGGCGCCGAGGTACTGGCGCGGCTCGACTCCGCCGATCAGGCCGAAGTGCGCTCGGTGCTGTCGTTTCCGGACGGCACAGTCGGCGCCCTGATGGACATCGACTTCATTCCGGTCCGCGATGACGCTTCGCTCGAAGCGGTGCTGCGCTTCCTGCGTCGGCGCAAGAAACTGCCGGCGGAAACCAACCAGATCATCGTCGTCGATCGCGCCAAGGTGCTGCGCGGGGTGTTGACGCTCGAACAACTGCTGCTCAGCGAGCCCGAGCAGACGGTTGCCGAAGTGATGACCGAGAACCCGCACTTCTTCTACACCGACGATGCGGTGTCCGATGCGATCGACGCTTTCGAGCGCTATGACCTTATTTCCGCGCCGGTGGTCAATCTGCATCGCGAAGTCGTCGGCCGGATCACCGTCGACGAAATTCTCGATGCGATCAAGGACCAGCAGGAGCGCGATTCGCTGCGCAAGGTCGGTCTGCGCGAGGACGAAGATCTGTTCGCGCCGGTCTGGCAAAGCGGCCGCAACCGCTGGCCCTGGCTGGCGCTGAACCTGTTCACTGCGTTTGCCGCTTCGAGGGTCATTGGTTTTTACGAGCCGACCATCGAAAAGCTGGTGGCGCTGGCGACTCTGATGCCGATCGTCGCCTCGATCGGCGGCAACACCGGCAACCAGACCATGGCGCTGGTGATCCGCGCCTTGAGCCTGGGCCAGCTCGGTGGGCGGCTGCTGCAGAAGATGCTGATCAAGGAACTGCTGATCGCCGCGATGAACGGCACGATCTGGGGTTCAGCACTCGGCGTGGTCACCTTCGCGATCTATCACGACGTGAAGCTCGGCATGGTCATCGCCTCCGCCACCATGCTGGAACTGCTGGTCGCCGCCGCCGCCGGCGCGATCATTCCGGTTTCGCTGGAACGCTTCGGGCGCGACCCGGTGCTCGGCTCCAGCGTGATCCTGACCGCACTGACCGACAGCATGGGTTTTCTGATCTTCCTGGGCCTGGCGACCGTGGTGCTGATTTGAAGAACGATAAGGTCATTGCTGGGTCGTTGCTTACGCCAAGGGCTTGCCCTAATGTGCCGATCCGTTTTCGTGCTCACCGGTCCGGAGGTCGCTGATGCATCCTGATTTCCCGATCGCCGCGGGCCTTGTCGATCAATTGGCCGACGAGCTGATCGCTGCCTGCCAGCTGTTCCATTGCCGTGGCTGGGTACCGGCCACCGGCGGCAATTTCTCGGCAAGGCTTGACGAACGGCATCTGCTGATCACGGCCAGTGGCGTGCACAAGGGCGAGCTGACGCGGGCCGATTTCATGGTCGTCGATGTCGACGGCAAGGCGCTCGAAGCCGGCCGCAAGTCGTCCTACGAAACCGGGCTGCACACGCAGTTGTATCGCCGTGACCCGTCCATAGGTTCGGTACTGCACGTCCACAGCATTGCCAACACGGTACTGTCGCGACGTCATCCTCTGATCCGTCTGACCGGATACGAGCTGATGAAGATCCTGCCGGGGATCGTCGAGCCGTCGGTGACAGTCGATATTCCGGTGTTCGGCAACGATCAGGATATAGACCGCTTGAGCCGACAAGTGGACGCAAAAATGATGGAACCGAGCCGCATGCCCGCCTATCTGATAGCCGGACACGGCCTATATACGTGGGGCGGGTCGGTGCGCGAAGCACGGCACCGGCTGGAAGCCCTGGAATTCATGTTCGAGTGCGAGTTGTGGAACGAGAGGTGACCCTATGAGTGAACTCCGGATTTACGAAGAGAACGGCCAGCCCGTGGCCAGCTATAGCCGGTTTGAAGACATCCGCGATCAGCTGGAGTCGATCGGCGTGCAGTTCGAGCGCTGGGAAGCGACGCGCCAGCTCGATGCCGAAGCCACACAGGACGAGATCATCGAAGCCTATCGCGGCTCGGTGAACCGCCTGATGAACCAGTACGGCTTCAAGTCGGTGGACGTGATCAGCCTGCACCCGGCGCATCCGCAGAAGGACGTGCTGCGCAGCAAGTTCCTGAGCGAGCATCGTCACGATGAATTCGAAGTGCGCTTCTTCGTCGAAGGCGAAGCGCTGTTCTATATCCGCGACGCCGGCCGCATCCACGGCGTGCTGTGCTCGCAGGGCGATCTGATCTCGGTGCCGGCCAATGTCCGCCACTGGTTCGACATGGGCCCGAACCCGAGCTTCAAGGCCATCCGCCTGTTCATCACGCCGGACGGCTGGGTCGCCAACTTCACCGGCGACAAGATTGCCGACAGCTTCCCGCGTCTGGAAGCACCGCATTATCTGAAGGCTGCCTGAGCCTCCGCTCGATCGTCATTCCCGCGCAGGCGGGAATCCAGTTTTTCGACAAGGCCGCTCCTGAGCGGCCTTGTCGTTTGAAGGATTCATTGCCGTGATCCAAGCCATCGTCACCGACATCGAAGGCACCACCTCTTCGATCGACTTCGTCCACCAGACGCTGTTTCCGTACGCGAAGCAGCATCTGCGACGCTATCTGCATGAACACGCAGCGCAGCCGGATGTCGCGGCGCAGATCGCCGCAGCGGCCGCGCTCGAAGGCCGCAGTTTCGCGACCATCGACGAAGCTGCCGACGTGCTCGAACGCTGGATTGCCGAAGACCGCAAGGCCACCCCGCTGAAGGATCTGCAGGGCCTGATCTGGGCTGAGGGCTATGCCGATGGCGAGCTGAGCGGCCACGTCTATGCCGATACGCCGATCTACCTAGAGCGGTGGCACGCCGCGGGAAAGAAGCTGTACGTCTATTCCTCAGGCTCGGAAGCGGCGCAGAAACTGATCTTCGGCCACTCCGATGCCGGCGATCTGAGGCCGCTGTTCTCGGGCTATTTCGACACCCGCATCGGCGCCAAGCGCGAGGCGGCGGCGTATCGCACGATCCTGGAACGGATCGGCCTGCCGGGCAGCGAAGTGCTGTTCCTGTCCGATATCGGTGAAGAGCTGGACGCCGCTCGTGCAGCCGGCCTCAAGACCTGCCAGCTGATCCGCGACGCCAAAGCCAAGCCGTTCCCGGCCCATCCTCAGGCGAAAGATTTCTCCGAAGTGCAAGTCTGCTGATCAGATATTGAAATGTCCGCGCCAAGGACGGCGCGGTCTTGTTCAGGACGAACCGGACCGCCGAGCTTCTTCCAGCACCAGTGCCAGGGCTCGTACAGATAGCCTTCCGGATTGCCTTTCGGATAAGTCATCGTGAAACCGAAGCGCCGGGCATTGGCGGTCAACCAGTGGAAGGCGGCCGTCTGGTCGAATTCCTCTTCCAGCGGCGGGCAACCTGCTACACCGATATCGACGGCGCGGCCGGTGTGATGCTCGCTGCAGCCGGGCGGCGCATTGACGGTCAGGATTTCAGCGATCTCCCTGCCCTTTGCGAGTTTGTTGCGGATCAGCCCGGCCTGGAAATCGACGCTACGGAAGGCCGACACCAGCAGCAGGTCGATGGCATCGTCACTCGCCGCCATGCGCATCGCCGCCCAGGCGGCAGCGGCGCCCGGCACCAGCAGCTTGTCGCGGCCATCACTGCCGAGCCCGACCGGCTGAAGGCGCTGTGCTTCGATGAACAGCGGCAGCCGCCGGGCTCTGACCGCGCGAGACGAGATGCCGAATTCGCTCCAGTACGCCTGGATGCGCGCCCGATACGCCGCTGGCAGCCGCGCGGCCATCAGCCGGCCTTCAACCGCTCGCGCCAGCCATAAGCCGGATCGCCGATGACGACGAAGCCCGGATTCAGCAGCGAGTCCTTGGTGTTGTAGCGCAGCGGCTGCCAGTCCGGCAGGCGCAGCACCGTGGCCCCGGCCACTTCGGCCAGGCAGTGCGCGGCGGCCGTGTCCCATTCAGAAGTCGGGCCGGTGCGCGGATAAAGATCGGCCAGACCTTCGGCGACCATGCAGAACTTCAGCGACGAACCGCGGCTGAGCTGTTCATGCTCCGGCGCATGGGCCAGGAACTCGTCGAGCGCAGCATCGCGGTGCGATTTGGTGACCACCAGCATCGGCTTGGCCGGCGTCGCACGGGTGTGGATCGCCGTCTTCTTGCCATCGCGAATCACGCTGGCGCCAACGCCACGCGCAGCGATGTAGCTGGTTTTCGTCACCGGCACGTGGACCACGCCGAGCACCGCTTCATGCTGGTCGATCAGCGCGATGTTGACGGTGAAATCGCCATTGCGCTTGATGAATTCCTTGGTGCCGTCGAGCGGATCGATCAGCCAGTAGCGCGTCCAGTTGCGGCGCACCTCGAAGCCGATATCGGCATCTTCCTCGCTCAGGCAGGGGATGTCCGGCGTCAGTTGGGTCAGGCCGTCGATGATCGTGCGGTGGGCGCGCAGATCGGCCTGAGTCAGCGGCGAGGCGTCGTCCTTGGTGCTGACCGCGAAGTCGGATTCATAGACCTCCATGATCGCGTCGCCGGCTGCGACGGCAATGGCGAGCACCGGGTCAAGCAGTGCGGCGAGGGCGTCGGCAGAAGTTCTTGGCAGGCTCATGGTCAGGACGTATGGGGCTGGCCTTATGATAACGGCATGACTGCATTGACTATCGACTGGTCGGCCATCGACCAGGT
>NZ_JAHFRY010000141.1:0-6776 GCF_023266035.1 Nevskia sp. | reverse complement strand
GCCTCAGCGCTATGCAGAGCTACAGGGCATCAGCCTTGCCGAATCGCTGGCCAGGATGGAGCCCGAGTTCCAGGCCACGCGCGGCACGCTGAACTGGTACTGCCTCGATTACTGGAGCCGCTGGACCGGGCTCGACGTGATCGCGATGAAGATCGAGATGCAGCATCGCATGCAGGTGTTGCCGGGCAGCGAGGATTTTCTCAATGCGGTACGCGCCAGTGGCCGGCCGCTGTGGCTGGTGACCAATGCTCATCCGGGCAGCTGGACGGTCAAGCTGGCCAAGACCGGCATCGGCCAGTATTTCGATCGGGTGATTTCCTCACACGACTTCGGCATGCCGAAGGAAGACGCGCGCTTCTGGCACTTGCTGCAGGAGCGCCATCCCTTCGATCCCAAGCGCACGCTGTTCGCCGATGACAGCCTGCCGGTGCTGCATGCCGCACGCGATCACGGCATTCGGGAAGTGATCGCGATGCTGCATCCGGATTCGACCGCTGCACCGCGGGTGATCGAAGGCTTTCCCGCAGTGAATCGCTTGCCGGAACTACTGCCAGTGCCGGTTCGCTGAACTGTCTTAGCGAACCGGACGCGTCGAGCGCGAACGGCCGCCACCGCCGCCAGGACGACCACCGCCTGGACGGCCGCCATCACGGCGCGGCGGCGCACCGCTGCGATCGCGGTGCACGTGCTTCGGCTTGATGTAGTCCTGCGGCATCAGATCGTCGGGATTCAGCGACTGCGGAATGCGCATGCCGATCGCTTTCTCGATGATCGGCAGCGAATAGACCCAGGTCTCGCAGCACAGCGAAATCGCGTCACCCGAAGCGCCGGCGCGCGCCGTGCGGCCGATGCGGTGTACGTAATCCTCGCCATCCTGCGGTAGATCGAAGTTGATGACGTGCGACACCTCGGGGATGTGCAGGCCACGCGCGGCGACATCGGTCGCCACCAGCACCGGCAGTTCGCCGAGCTTGAACTCGCCGAGCAGGCGCTCGCGCTTGTTCTGCGGCACATCGCCGGACAGCACGCCGGCGTTGAAGCCATTGGCCTTCAGCGCTGCCTCGACGTCTTCGGCACCGCGCTTGGTGTTGACGAACACCAGCGTGCGGATCGGCGCGTGATGGCGCATCAGGCCGACCAGCATCGGTAGCTTGTCTTCGTTGGCGACGTGGATCAGCGACTGACGAACACGCTCGGCAGTGACCTGATCGGGCTCGATCTCGATCCGCTCCGGGCTGTTCATGTGCTCGTACGCAAGCTCCAGCACGCGGTGCGACAGCGTTGCCGAGAACAGGTAGTTCAGGCGCGAACCCGGGCGCGGCATGCGCCGCATCAGGAAGCGGATATCGGCAATGAAGCCAAGATCGAACATGCGATCGGCTTCGTCGAGCACCAGCACTTCGATGCCATTGAGCTTGTACAGGCCCTGCTTGAAGAAATCGATCATCCGGCCCGGCGTGCCGATCAGGATGTCGACGCCTTCGGCGATCGCGCTCTTCTGGGTGTCATAGCCGGTACCACCGTAAAGGGCGGCGAGCTTCAGGCCGGTGTGAGCACCGAGCTGCAGCGCATCGTTGTAGATCTGCAATGCCAGTTCACGGGTCGGCGCCAGGATGTAAGCGCGCGGCTGACCTTCTTCGCCGGTGCGCGGCTGGGTCAGCAGGTGATGCATGGTCGCCAGCAGGAAGGCCGCCGTCTTGCCCGTACCAGTCTGCGCCTGACCGGCGAGATCCTTGCCCTGCAAGGCCAGCGGCAGGGTCGCGGCCTGGATCGGCGTGCAATGGGAGTAACCCATCGCCGCCAGGCTCGACTTCAGGGTTTCGTGCAGCGGCAAGCTGTCGAAAGAGGTGTCGCTTAAGTGCTGGGGACGCGCGGCTTCTGAAGCAGTGGCGTCTAACGAGGCTTGCATTTGATCGGGACTTGGATTGAAATACGAGCAATCACAACGACTGAAGCGCACCACGCGTCGCGCAATCACAGTCGAAATCGCAGAAATTCTTCCGGCTATTAAAGCAGATCGTCAGGGCATGCGCATTGAACGCGCGCGGCCCGTCCCCACTGACGTGTCACGGCCCTTGCGCTACGCATCGGCCTACCCCAGATCGTCAACAGGGCCATCAACATTCGTCCGCCACCATCCGGCAGACACCATCGGAGTTCGTAAATGAGCGAAAACATTTCGGCTGTCACCGACGCCAGCTTTGAAGCCGACGTGCTGAACAGCGACGTTCCCGTTCTGGTCGATTTCTGGGCCGAATGGTGCGGGCCCTGCAAGATGATTGCGCCGGTGCTCGAGCAGATCGCCGTTGAAACCAAGGGCAAGCTGAAGATCGTCAAGCTGAATGTCGACGAGAATCCGGGCACGCCGCCGAAGTTCGCGATCCGTGGCATTCCTACGTTGATCCTGTTCAAGAATGGCGCGCCTGCCGCCACCCAGGTTGGTGCCGTGCACAAGGCCCAGCTCGCCGCGTTCGTCCAGCCTCATCTGGCGACCGCCTGATCCTCCGCGACCCCCTCCCCGCTTAAAATGATCAAGCATCGTCGCCGTCCGCATTACTCCAACGGTCAGAACAACGGAGGCAACAACGGCCAGAATGGCGCCCAGGACCGGGGCGAACGCCTCGAAGGGCTGCCGGCCGACGTCGAGATGCTTGAAGGCAGCGAAAGCGGCGGTGGCGGAGAGTCCGCAGCAGCGGTCGTCATCGCTCCGCCTCGCCCGCAGCAACAGAACAACAACAACCAGAACAACAATCAGCGGCGTCGCCACCAGCAGAACAACGGTGGCGGCCACCAGAACCGCAATAACGGCGGCGGTGGCAACAACGGCGGCCAGGCCGAGCGCGGCAACCAGAACAACGGCGAGCGCCAGCGTCCTGATCGCGACGGCAATGTCGGCGGCAATTTCGGCCCCGGCGACGAGCCGATGGAGGAAGCACCGCAGTTCGGCCCGAACGGCGAACCCTTGCCGCCGCGTGAGCAGAAGATCCTGCACATCTCGGATCTGAAGAAGAAGACTGCCGCCGAACTGTACGAAACCGCCGAAGCGATGGGCTTGGAGAACATCTCCCGCGCCCGCAAGACCGATATCGTCTTCAACCTGCTGCGCGCCGCCGCGCGCCGCGGCGACTTCATCCAGGCCGATGGCGTGCTGGAAATCATGCAGGACGGCTACGGCTTCCTGCGTGGTGCCGATGCCAGCTACCTGGCGGGGCCAGATGACGTCTACATCAGTCCGAGCCAGATCCGCCGCTTCGGCCTGCGCACCGGCGATACCGTTGCCGGAAGAGTTCGCAGCCCGAAGGACAACGAGCGCTACTTCGCGCTGCTCAAGGTCGACACGATCAATTACGAGGCGCCGGAAGTCTCGAAGAAGAAGGTCAACTTCGAAAACCTGACGCCGCTGTTCGCCGATGAGCGCTTCGTGATGGAGCGCGGCAATGGCACGACCGAAGACATCACCGCGCGCGTCATCGACATCGTCGCGCCGTTCGGCAAGGGCCAGCGCGGCCTGATCGTCAGTCCGCCGAAGGCCGGCAAGACCATCCTGATGCAAAACGTCGCGCAGTCGATCGCGGCGAACTATCCGGACGTCTACCTGATCGTGCTGCTGATCGACGAGCGTCCGGAAGAAGTCACCGACATGCAGCGCACGGTGCGCGGCGAAGTGATTTCCTCGACCTTCGACGAACCCGCCCAGCGTCACGTGCAGGTCGCCGACATGGTGATCGAGAAAGCCAAGCGCCTGGTCGAGCACAAGCGCGACGTGGTGATCCTGCTCGACTCGATCACCCGCCTCGCTCGCGCCTACAACACCGTGGCGCCGTCGTCGGGCAAGGTGCTGTCCGGCGGTGTCGACGCCAATGCGCTGCAGAAGCCGAAACGCTTCTTCGGTGCCGCGCGCAATGTCGAGGAAGGCGGCAGCCTGACCATCATCGCCACGGCGCTGATCGATACCGGCTCGAAGATGGACGAAGTCATCTACGAGGAGTTCAAGGGCACCGGCAACATGGAATTGCACCTCGAACGCCGCATCGCCGAGAAGCGCGTGTTCCCGGCGATCAACATCAACCGTTCCGGCACGCGCAAGGAAGAGCTGATGGTCGATCCGGGCGAGCTGCAGAAGGTCTGGATCCTGCGCAAGCTGCTGCACCAGATGGACGAACTGGCGGCGATGGAGCTGCTGTTCGATCGCCTGCGCGGCACCAAGACCAATTCCGATTTCTTCGATTCGATGAAGCGGAACTGATCGCAGCCAGGTACAGAAAAGCCGCAGCTTGCTGCGGCTTTTTTTATTGCCGATCAGTTCATCCGGTAAAACTCGCTACCAGCGGGAATCGCGCTCGCAGGGAACTCCGTCGTTATCGCCATCCATCTTGGTGTTCGGACAGTTCTTGACGAAGAACTCGGCCTCAGCGCGCGAATTCATTTCTGAGCAGTGTTGCCGACCATCACATCTGAACTGCCCAGAACTAGGCGTTGCCGTCGGAACGGCAGGTCTACCGCCAGATGCAGCAATCGGCGCTGGCATTGCACCGTCGGCATTCGGCGGGCAACTCGGCTCGATCGTGTACTCGCGCCCCGGATCGACCGCGCCCAGCTTGCGCAGATCATCGCCACCAATGGTCAGTGGCGCGGTATAGCCGGTGCGATCCGAAACCGTCAGCGTCGTTTCCAGCGTCGTGCGGCCGATGCACAGCGCGATGGCCACTTCCGGCCGATGCTCGACGCCGCCATCGCGCTGCTTGAGCTTCACGTCCTTCAGCATGGGACGCTCCAGGGTGACCCGGCTGCCCGGCAGCACGCTGCCGTTGTCGATCGTGAAGCGCACCCAGGTACCGCCATCGCGATTGAAATACTTGACGTTGACGGCGCGCAGACTCGAGCCCTTGGCCGCAGGATCAAGCCTACCGATGACTTCGATGCCCGAGCTGCCGAGCACCCTCACCCGTTCGCTGCGGCCATAGGTCTCTGCCTGCGCCGCTGACATGACGGCGAGACCTGCGAGCACTGCGACCGCTATCCGATTCATTCGATGTTCCGTTCCCGTGCTACTGCGCGATAGCCGATGTCGCTGCGAAAATGTACGCCGGTCCAGCCGAGCTTGCCGACTGCTTCATAGGCCGCTGCTTGAGCAGCTGCTGCCGTATCGCCAAGGCCGGTCACGCAGAGCACACGGCCGCCTGAGGTGACGACCTTGCCGGCCGCGTTCAAGCTGGTGCCGGCGTGGAAGACCTTGGCCTTGTCGCCGAAAGCGGCATCGAGGCCGAAGATTTCATCGGCCTTGCGAATCTCGCCCGGATAACCACCGGCGGCGAGCACCACACCAAGCGCAACCTGCGGATTCCAGACCGGCGGTGCGGCATTCGGATCGCCATCGACTGCGGCTTCGAGCAGGCTCAGCAGATCGGAATCGAGGCGCATCAGAATCGGCTGCGTTTCCGGATCGCCGAGGCGGGCGTTGAATTCGACGACGCTCGGCATGCCTTTCGCGTCGATCATCAAACCGGCATAGAGAAAGCCGGTGAACGGCGTGCCTTCGGCGGCCATGCCGGCCAGGGTCGGTTCGATGACCAGCTTACGCACGAGCGCATCGACCTCGGCGGTGACCACCGGGGCCGGCGAGTACGCGCCCATGCCGCCCGTGTTCGGGCCTTGATCGGCATCGAACACGCGTTTGTGATCCTGGGCCGAAGCCAGCGGCACGTAGTTCGTGCCGGCGGCGACAACGATGTAGCTGGCTTCCTCACCCTGCAGGAAATCCTCGATGACGACCCGGGCACCGGCGCCACCGAAGGCACCGCCGAGCATGTCGCAGATCGCGGCCTGCGCTTCGGCGACTGTTTCGGCGACCACCACGCCCTTGCCAGCGGCCAGGCCATCAGCCTTGACGACGATCGGCGCGCCGCGCCCGGCAACGTAATCGAGGGCCGGCTGCACGTCGGTGAACACCTGGTACTGCGCGGTCGGAATCTGATGACGCGCGAGGAAAGCCTTGGTGAACGCTTTGCTCGATTCCAGCTGCGCCGCGGCCTGGGTCGGCCCGAAGATGCGTCGGCCAGCGGCGCGGAAAGCATCGACCACGCCTTTCGACAGCGGCACTTCCGGCCCGACCACGGTGAAGCTCACGCCCTCGTCCGCCGCCAGTTTCAGCAGGCCAGCGATGTCTTCGACAGCCACCGCGCAGTTGCGGCAGCCGGCTTCGGTCGCGGTGCCGGCATTGCCCGGCGCCACCAGCACTTCGGCAACGTCCGGCGATTGCACCAGCTTCCAGGCGATCGCGTGCTCACGGCCACCGTTGCCGATGACCAGCACTTTCTGTTTGGCGAGGGACTTCATGGGGGACATTCCTGAATCGTGAGGCGGTTATACGTCGGACAAGAAAAAGGCAGGCGCGCGGCCTGCCTTTTCCGATCAGCGGTGCAGCGAGTGTCTTAAGGGCTTAGCCCCCAAGTCAGCCTTTGTAGTCGGCGATGCCCTTTTCGATCTCGCCGCGAGCGGCAGCCGCATCGCGCCAGCCGGAAATCTTGACCCACTTGCCCTTCTCCAGCGCCTTGTACGACGAGTAGAAGTGGTGGATCTCGTTCTTGACCCGCTCCGGTACGTCGGCCAGATCGCGCAGATGGTCGTAGGCACCGTTCGACACCTTGTCGACCGGTACGGCGAGCAGCTTGGCATCGGTGCCCTTCTCGTCTTCGGTGTCGAGCACGCACAGCGCGCGGCACTTGATCACCGAGCCGGCAACGACCGGATGCGGAGTGATCACCAGCACGTCGACC
>NZ_JAHFRY010000020.1 GCF_023266035.1 Nevskia sp. | reverse complement strand
CTCCAGGAAGATGCCGGTCAGCGCCTTCATGATGTTGGCCTAGTGCACCACCGTGACCTTCTTGCGGCCGGTGGCAATGGCGAAATCGAAGGCGTATTCGAGGATGCGCCGGCAGCCCTGACGGGTGTTGATGCCGGTCGACATGCCGACCGCGTGCGGGTCGCCGTCGATCGGGATGAAATGCTCGTAGCCCATGTACAGGCCTTCGATGTTTTCGCGCACCACCACCAGATTGATGTTCTCGTAGCGCTTGCCGGGAATCAGCGTCAGCGCTGGCCGCAGGTTCGCGTACAGCTGGAATTCCTCGCGCAGGCGAACGTTCGATGAGCGATAGCCGCCGCCACTCGGGGTTTCCAGCGGGCCTTTCAGCGCCAGGCGCGTGCGGCGGATCGAATCCAGCGTGGCCTTTGGCAATGGATCGCCTTCCAGGGTGACGCCCGCCAGGCCGGCGATCTGCGTGTCCCAGTCGAACGGCGCTTCCAGGGCATCGAGCACGGCGAGCGTGGCGTCGACGATTTCAGGGCCGATGCCGTCTCCGGGAATCAGTGTGGCGGGAATGCGGGCGATGGTCATGGGGGGACTCTGCGAGGGGGGAGGGTATTGGCAAGCGAAATTTGCGCAGCAAGCTTTGCGCCGGGATTGCTGGATCGATGTGCTAATCGGTATCCGGCGCGGACGGTTTCCGGCGTGCGCGCGGATGGGCCTGGTCATAAACGGTGGCGAGGCGCTTCCAGTCGAGCTGGGTGTAGATCTGCGTGGTGGCCAGGCGGGCGTGGCCGAGCAACTCTTGCACGGCTCTGAGATCGCCGCTGCCTTCGAGCAGATGGGTGGCGAACGAATGGCGCAGCTTGTGCGGATGTAGATGCGCCGGCAGCCCGGTGCGCTGCGCCCAGGCATGCAGCGCGGTGCCGATCTGGGTGCGACCTAGGCGGCCACCGCGCGGGCCGGTGAACAGCGCGCGTTCGCCGATGGAGGCGATTGTCGCGCGATCCCGCAGCCAGGCATCGAGTGCGGCGCGCGCATGGCTGCCGACCGGCGTGATCCGTTCGCGATTGCCCTTGCCGATCACCCGCAGTTGGTCAGGAAAACCGTTCGCGGCATCCGGCGGCACATCGAGCTGATGCAGTTCGGCGAGACGCAGGCCGGCGCTGTAGAACAGCTCGACCATCGCCCGGTCGCGGCGCTCGAACGCCGTGTTCGCCGGCGCATCGAGTGCAGCGCCCAGGTCTTCGGCGTGAATCACTTTCGGCAGTACCCGCGCGCCTTTCGGGCCGCGCACGCCGGTGGCCGGGTTGTGGTCCAGCTCGCCGTTGCGGATCAGGAAACGGAACAGGCCGCGGACGCAGGACAGGTAACGACGCAGGGTCGGCGGCTGCAGGCCCTTGCGATGGCTGCGGGTCAGAAAGCCGCGCACCGTGTGGATATCGACTTTCGCCGGCTCGCTGATGCCGCATTCGCGGCAGTAGGCCAGGAAGAACCCGCATTCGCGGGCGACCGCGCTGGTGGTCGTCTTCGGCGATTGCCGCTCCACGGTCAGGTGGCGCAGATAACGGGCAAGCGCGTCGCTCAGCGCATCGCCCATCGATTCGGAACTGGCAGCTGGCAGGTTGATGCTCGTTCAGCTCATCCGTGCGCGGACGGCGGCGGATACCAGCTCCGCCGTCATTTCCAGGAACAGCTTGCCCTGCCGCGGCAGGAAGCGCTCGAGCTCGCGCGAGCCGAGCGCGATGAAGCCGAGATGCTTGTCCTTCTCCAGTGGCACCACGGCGGCCGAAGCGATCAGCACATCGGCTTTCGGGAACAGCAGCTTGGTCTTGTCCGGCTCGATCGGGCCGCAGTCGATCAGCCGCGTGCGCAGGAAATTGTCGTAGGCGCGGGCGATCGCGCCATTGGCTTCGATCGGCACGATGCCGTCGATGTCATGGCGCCGATAAGCCGGCGCATGCAGGCCGAGGAAAACGTCGTCGATGTCGAAATCGTCCTTCATCGAGGCCTTCAGCGCCGCGACGATCGCCGCCAGCGAGGGCGCGCGGATCAGGCTCAGGCTCAGGCGCAGCACCTTGTCGGCCCGCGCCTCGTTGGCCTTGGCGCTGTCGAGCAATTTCTCCAGCCGCGCTTCGAGCCGCTGGTTGCGGCCGCGCAGCAGATCCACCTGACGCTCGATCAGCGACACCGCCGAACCGGCCGCGTGGGTGATCTCGATCTGCTCCAGCAGTTGCGGATGGCGGGTCAACAGCAGCGGATCGCGGTTCAGATAGGCGATCACCTGCGCCTCGTCCGGCAGCGTCACGGTGGTTTCGGCCGGAGCCGGCGCGCTGGTTTCGGTCAGATCGACCACTCGAATCTCCCTTCAAAAACCGTGGTGGCGGGGCCGGTCATCAGCACCGGCGACGCATCGAGGCCATCCCATTCCAGATTCAGCAGACCACCTCGCAGCGACAGTTCGGCGCGGCTATCGAGCAGGCCCCAGCTTCTGGCGACGGCAAAGGCCGCGCAGGCACCGCTGCCGCAGGCCAGGGTTTCGCCGGAGCCGCGCTCGTAGACGCGCAGTCTGGCGTGAGTCGCATCGATGACCTGCAGGAAGCCGACGTTGACCGATTCCGGAAACAGCGCATGCGCCTGCAGCAGCGGGCCGATCCGTCCGACTTCGGCGCTATCGACATCGTCGACCAAGATCACAGCATGCGGATTGCCCATGCCGACGGCACCGAAACGGACGCGGCTGCCATCGGCAAATGTGGCTTCGTAATGCGCGGCGCGGGCGTCGGCGGCCAGCGGGATTTCGGACGGCGCAAAGCGCGGCGCGCCCATGTCGACGGTGACTTCGCCGTTGTCGAGCAGGCGCAGTTCCAGGCTGGCGCTGGTGGTCTGCACGCGCAGCGCGCGCTTGCTGCTCAGGCCGTGATCGGCGACGAAGCGCGCCAGGCAACGCGCGCCGTTGCCGCACTGGCCCACCTGCGAGCCATCGGCGTTGTAGATGCGGTAGCCGAAGTCGACCGCGGCCGACGGCGCGGGATCGACCACCAGCACCTGATCGCAACCGATGCCGAAACGGCGATCGCTCAGGCGGCTCAGCAGCGCGGCATCCGGCTGGAATGGCTGGGTGGTGGCGTCGATGACGACGAAATCGTTCCCGAGGCCCTGCATCTTGGTGAATGGGAATGTGCTTGGAGGCATCCAGCCAGCGTAGCGGCTTAGGCCGAACCTGTCATGGCCGAGCGTGCAGAACCGGCGCTTCGCCGGGCGACGGAGAGGCCTCGAGAGGGCGGGCGGAATGGATGTCGTTTGATAACAAGAATCCTTATCATCTAATATTGACTTCAGATTTACCAAAACTTCACTGCGCCCTCCGCACGGCAAGGTGACCAGTAGCCGAACCACTCAGGACCCTGCTCCCGATGCCGCTGAACCCGCCGACGGTGCTTTCCCGGAAACTGCCCGGGAAATTCACGCTCGCTGTCTCTGCCGCCATGCTGGCGGCGCTGTCTCTGCCAGCGATGGCCGCGACCCAGCAGGAAGTGCTGGAGCAGAAGGTGGATGCGCTGGCCAAGCAGCTCGAAGCGCTGCAGGCGGAACTGAAAGCGCTGAAGGCGGAGCGAGCCGAAGCAGCCGCCGCGCCGGCCGCTGCGGCCCCAGCCGCGACGGCGGCGGCAGATCCCTCGGCCCAGCCGACCCGCCAGGACGCCCGCGCTGCCGCCGAGCACAAGGAAGCCTTCCTGTCCGGCTACGGCGAGGTCAACTTCAGCCGTTACGACCACGACGCCAGCCGCACCGAAGCCACCGTGCGCCGCGCCGTGTTCGGCATCGGCTACCGCTTCAACGACAGCACCAGCTTCGTCTCCGAGTTCGAGACCGAGAACACCGTGGTGTCGGCCGAGGACGGCGGCGAATTCGAAGTCGAGCAGTTCTACATCGACCACCGCTTCAACGATTACCTCAGCACCAAGGTCGGCCTGATCCTGATCCCGATCGGCTACCTGAACACCGCGCACGAGCCAACCCGCTATTTCGGCGTCGAGCGCAACAACGTCGAGACGCGAATCATCCCGTCGACGGAACGTGAAGGCGGCATCTCGCTGTACGGCCGCACGCCGTTCGGGCTCAGCTACGACGTCGGCCTGACCACCAGTTTCAATCTGTCGAACTGGGATTACGCCTCGCCGGAAGGCGCTTACTCGCCGCTCGGCTCGATTCACGGCGAACTCGCCAACAGCCGCGCGTCCGATCTCGCCCAGTACGTGTCGCTGAATTACGACGGCATCACCGGCGTCAATTTCGGCGGCAGCGTGTTCACCGGCGAAGTCGGCCAGAACCAGAATGTCGGCGTCACCGCCAGCCCGCGCTTCACGCTCTGGGAAACTCATGCCCGTTACACGCAAGGCCCGCTGCAGTTGCAGACGCTGTACGCCCACGGCGGTTTCAGCGATACCGCGGCGCTGAACCTGGCCAATGCCGGCGCGCTGACGCCGATTCCGAAAGCCTATTTCGGCTGGCTGGTGCAGGGCGCCTACCGCGTCTGGCGAGCCGGCGATTACGCGCTGACACCGTTCCTGCGCTACGAGCGTTTCAACACCGGCTCCGACTACGCCGGCCAGCCGCCCGGCTTCGGCGCTGTCGATCGGCCGACCGAAACCGCGTACACCTACGGCACCAGCTTCTTCATCACGCCGAACCTGGTGCTGAAAGCGGACTACCAGCAGTACCGCCGCGCCAAGGAAGACAACCGCTTCAACCTCGGCGTCGGTCTGCAGTTCTATTGAGGCCAGACGTGAGCGTCTCATCGCGGATCGTGCTGTTGCCGCTCGTGGCTCTGGTGGCCAGCGCGCCGGCGCGGGCGACGGTCTATCTGTCGATCGAGGACGCGCAGCAGGCGATGTTCGGCGCGGCGGCGATGACCGCGCAGCCACTGACGCTCGACGCCATCCAGATGAAAGCGATCGAGAAAGCCAGCGGCGTGCCGGTGCGCGGTAGCCTGGTAAGGGTCTGGCGCGCGGCCGATGGCGGCTGGTTTCTGGTCGACGCGGTGATCGGCAAGAGCGAGCTGATCACCTACGCGATCGGCCTCGATGCCGACGGCCGGGTCAAGCAGGTGGAAGTGCTCGAATACCGCGAATCGCATGGCGGCGAAATCCGCTATCCGGGCTGGCGCAAGCAGTTCGTCAACAAGAAGGCCGGCGACGAACTGCGAGTCGGCGATGACATCCAGGGCATCAGTGGTGCAACGCTGTCCTGCGAGCACGTCACCGATGGCATCCGTCGCCTGCTGGCGACCTGGGCGCTGGTGCTGAAGCCGCTGGCCTGAAGCCTGGCGTCCAGGCGCCGGTAGACTTGCAGCGATGACTTCCAAACACCGGCATCCGCCAGGCACCCACGATTCCGATGCGCCGGTGCCGGCATTCCTGCTGCGCGCCCGGCGGCTGGCGTCGATCGCCTCGGCGCGGATGCCGGACTGGCAGCGGCGCGCCGTCTATGTGGCGATCGCGCTGCTGCTGCTCAGTGGCGCAGCCTGGTTGCTGCTGCACTACTACGGCGCCGTCGAAGGCGAATTCGGCCCGTCGCCGAGCCCCTGGGAACATCCGACCTTGGCCGTGCACGGCGCGGCGGCGATGGGCTTCCTGTTCCTGTTCGGCAGCCTGCTGCCGGTCCACGTGATGCGCGGTCTGGCCTTGCATCGCAACCGGCGGACCGGCTACTCGCTCCTGGCACTGAACGGCCTGCTCGCACTCAGCGGTTACGGTCTGTACTACGCAGGCGGCGATCAGCTGCGCGGCGCGATCAGCCTGCTGCACTGGCTGCCGGGCTTGCTGCTGGCGGCGCTGCTCGTCGTCCATATCGTCATCGGCCGCCGTCAGCGCAGCGAATGAACCGGCTGCGCCGCGCGCGGCCCTGGCTCGGGACGCTGGTCGAGATTTCGGTTGCTTCGGATCTCGATACGCCCCGGCTGCTGGCTGCCGTCGAAGCCGCGTATGCCGCGATCGCCGCGGTGCACGGGACGATGAGCGTCCACGAGCCGGCCAGCGAACTGTCACGACTGAATCGCAGCGCGCATCTGGCGGCGGTTCCGGTCAGTCCGGGCCTGCTGACCGTGCTGCGAGCGGCACTCGCCTTCGCCGAAGACAGCGACGGTGCTTTCGATCCGGTGGTCGGCGGCCGCCTGACTGCACTCGGCCTGCTGCCGGCCAGTGAGGTGATGGCCGCGCCACAGGCGACTTGGCGTGATCTGCGGATCGACGGCGATCAGGTTCGTTTTCGTCAGCCGCTGCGGCTGGATTTCGGCGGCATCGCCAAGGGCTACGCGGTCGATCTGGCGGTCGAGCAGCTGCGCGCCGCCGGCATTGCGGAGGCGCAGGTCAACGCCGGCGGCGATCTGCGCGTGTTCGGCCTCGCACCGCAGCGGATCGCGCTGCGCGATCCGCGGGCGCCGTCGCAGTGGTCGCAGATCGTCGAGCTTCACGATCAGGCGCTGGCGACCAGCGCGCCGTACTACGCGGCCGGCTCGTCACCCAGCGCGCTGATCGATCCACGCAGTGGCAGCCCGTATGCCGGTGCCGACAGCCTCAGCGCCATCGCGTCCAGCTGCCTGGTGGCCGATGCGCTGACCAAGGTCGCGCTGTTCGCAACGCCGTCTCGGCTGGAAGCGCTGCTCGAACAGCACGATGCCCAGTTGTTGATCCAGCGCTGCGCGGACTGAAGCCGTCGCCGTAAGCTGCGCGTCTGTATCGAGCGCAGGTCTGGAACCATGAGCACAACGGTGATCCATCGTGGCGGCTGCCATTGCGGCGCCGTCCAATTCGAAGTCCAAGCCCCGGCGCGGGTGCTGGTGCAGTCCTGCAACTGCTCGATGTGCCGGCCCAGCGGCTATCTGCATCTGATCGTGCCAGCAAGCGCCTTCCGGCTGCTGCAGGGAGCCCAGCAGCTGACCACCTATACCTTCAACACCGGCGTCGCCAGGCACCTGTTCTGCAAGGTCTGCGGCATCAAATCCTTCTATGTGCCGCGCTCGAACCCGGACGGCTTTTCGGTGAATCTGAACTGTCTGGAAGCAGGCAGCATCGAGTCGGTGGAGATCGAAGCCTTCGATGGCCAGAACTGGGAGCGGCACGGCGAATCGCTGGCGCATCTCAGTCGCCAGACCGGTCGAGCATCGAAAATCTCAGCAGGACCGGAATAATTAGTGAAATGTTTGTAAATGCGATTTGTTTGCATTAACGTCGCAGCGAACAAATCCGGAAAGTGCGAGCACCATGCGGCAAGGGAAGATGGCGGGGATGGCGGCGGCGATCGCTGCGGGATGGCGGCCGTTGCTGCTGCTGGCAGCGCTGACCCTTTCTGCCTGCGACGGCGGTTCGGCGCCGCCTCCGGCGCTGCAGTTCGAGGATCCACCGGAAGTCGCATTCGGCGAGCGGCTGTTTCTCGAAACCCGTTTCGCGCAGTTTTTCGCGACGCACTCACCGGCCAGCGTCAACGCGCCGCTGACCGTCGGCGATCCGGCCGTCGCCAACCTGCAGAGTCTCGGCAGCCCGCTGTCCGGGCCCTTCGCCGGGCAGTCGATCAATTGCCGGCAGTGCCATCTGGTCGACGAGCAGATCGCGACGCCCGGAGGCGGTGCCCGAACCTACGCCGATTTCGCCCGCCGCTCGGTGATCACCGACCGCGGTGACGGCCCGGCGCTGACGGTTCGCAACTCGCCGCCGCTGGTCAATGCGACAGTGCCCCGCGCCAATACGCTGGTACTGCATGCAGACGGTGAATTCACCAGCCTTGCCGAACTGGCTTTCGCGACGCTGACTGGTCGCAACACCGGCTGGTTGCCCGGCGAAGAAGCGCAGGCAATCGCTCACATCGCCCGCGTGATCCGCGAGGACGACGGCCTCGGTGCGCTCGCTGCCGATGCTGGCGGCAGCTACCGCGCCGTGCTGTCGGGCACCAGCGCGTCGTTGAAGCTGCCGGCGGCGTTTCGGCTCGATGTCAACACGGCCAGTGACGAGCAGATCGTCAAGGCGGTCGCGCAGCTGATCGGCGTGTATGTCGACCAGCTGCGCTTCGTCACCAATGCCGATGGTCTCAATGTCAACGCCCCGTATGACCTGTTCCTGGCCCGCAACGCGCTGCCGGCAACCCCCGCGTTCGGCGAAAGCGATCTCGACTATGCGCGGCGTCTGCGCAGCCAGCTCGATGCGCTGAGCAGCCCGCAGTTCGTCGCGGCCGATGTGCTGCGTCGCTTCCAGCTACACCTGCAGCCGTTCGCGTTCACCGAAACCGAGCTGCGCGGACTGCGCGTATTCCTGCGCGAGCCGGCGGACAGTGTTGCCGGACTGAGTGCCGCCGAGCGCGCGGCCGGCGGCGTCGGCAACTGCATCAGCTGTCACGCGCCGCCTCAGTTCAGCGACTTCGGTTTTCACAACACCGGCGTCACCCAGAACGAGTACGACGGTGCGCACGGTGCTGGCAGCTTTCGGGCGCTGGCGATTCCGAGCTTCGACGAAAGAGCGGTGCCGGCCGTTGCCGATCAGGCGCTGCCGCCGACGGGCGCGCATCCGACGCGAGCCGGCCAGTTCCGGGCGATCGCTGCCGTGGGGTCGCCGGGGCGCACTGATCTGGGCGCCTGGAATGTCTTCGCCAACGAGGATTTCCCGCGCAGCCAGAACGCTGTCCGCAGCCTGCTATGCAGCAGCACGCCGTCGGCGACCGCCTGCAATGCGATCAGCGATGCCGAGCTGCTGGCTCGCGCGGTCGCCGTCTTCAAGACCCCCAGCCTGCGCGATCTCGGCGATTCCCAGCCGTACATGCATGACGGCGCTTTCGATACCCTGGAAGCGATCCTGGCCTTCTACGCGCAGAGCGCGGCGCTGGCCGCTGCCGGAAATTTGCGCAACGCCGATTCGAGGATCGCCAACATCGCGATCAACGCCCAGGACCAAGCCGATCTGACGGCGTTCCTGCGGGCCTTGAACGAGGATTACAACTGAGACTTCGTCAGGGGCCGAGCGGGGCGACCGCCAGCTCGACACTGCCTTTGCCGGCTTTCTCGAACTGCAGCTCCAGCGTCACCGTCTGGCCAGCAACCAGCGCCTGGCTGAGCCCGATCAGCATCAGGTGATAGCCGCCGGGCGCCAGCTCCACGGTCTGGCCGGCGGGAATCGCCAGCCCCTCGTTGACGGCACGCATCTGCATCTGGCCATCGGCCATCGACATCTGATGCAGTTCGACGCTGGTGGCGGCCTGGCTGCTGATCGCGATCAGGCGGTCGTCCTGGCTGCCGTCGTTGACGATGCTCATGAAGCCGACGCCGGTACCGCCGGCCGTTGGCGTCTCCCGCGAACGCGCCGAGCGGATCAGCAGATCGCCGATCCTGGTTTCGCTGCTGGCCGCGGCTTCAGGAGCCGCCGATGCGGCTGGGGCAGCCGGCGGCGGGGCCGGCTTGCAGGCGGCCAGCAGGGCGACGGCGGATAGCGTGGCGATGCAGCTCAGTCGAAGGTTGATGGTCATGGCGTGGCCGGTTTCAGCAAGGGATCTTCGTTCGGCGTGTCCTGCAGATAGGCCAGGGTGTTGCGCACCGTTTCCTGGCCCCAGCCGCGGGTGATGAACACCAGCCGCGTGCGGTGATCGTCGCTCGGCCAGGCCGGCAGCTCCTCGGCCGGATGCAGCAGGTTCTGCACGCCGTGCAGCACGGTCGGCTTGTCCTGGCCCTGGATATTGACGATGCCTTTGAAGCGCAGCAGATCGGCGCCGGTCAGCGAACGCAGGAAATCCAGCCAGCCGAACAGCTTCCAGGCGGCGACAGGCTCATCGAGGATCAGGCTGAAGGTCTGGATATCGTTCCAGTCCGGGCCGTCGCCCCAGGAATCGACGCTGTCGTCCGAGCCCGGCGCCACCGGCAGCAGGCGGATCGAATCGGCCTTCAGGATCAGCGGGCTCAAGCTGAAGTCCGCCGATTGCGGCCGCCGCCGGCCGTTGGTGAACAGCCAGTCCGGCTGAGCCGCGCCCTTCCTCGGCACATAGACCTCGGCATCCGGGTTCAGGCCCTTGAGCTGCTCGCGTAGCGCGGCCAGCGCGGCCTCGTCGACCAGATCGCTCTTGGTGATCAGCAGCGCGTCGGCGCTGGCGATCTGCTTCTGGGCGATGTCGATCTCTTCGACCGTGGTGCCGGCATTCGCGGCATCGACCAGGGTCACCACCGAATCGAGCACGAAGCGCTCGGCCAGCTGCGGGGCCCGCAGGATCTGGCTGAGGATCGGCCCCGGTTCGGCCAGGCCGGTGGTTTCGATGATCACGCGCTTGAGGCTGGGAATCTGCTTGCGCTGCGCCTTGGTGAACAAGGTCATCAACGCTTCGGCGAGCCGGCCGCGCGAGGTGCAGCACATGCAGCCGCCCTCGATCAGCTCGACTTCGTCCGGCTCGGCCTGCTCGACCAGATGATGATCGAGGCCGACATCGCCGTACTCGTTGATCACCACCGCCGTGCCGGTCATCGAGGGATGACGAAGCAGGAAATTCAGCAAGGTGGTCTTGCCGGCGCCGAGGAAGCCGGTCAGCAGCACCATCGGAATGCGGGTGTCAGCGGGGGTTTGCACGGTGTTCTCTCGTGGCAGCGCAGCGGAGGGTGATTATCGCTGCTCGCGCCGGCCGCGCAGCCGGATGGCGACGCCGAACAGCGCCATCAGCACGATGATCGCGGCCAGCCCGCTCATCAGCAGATTGCGTTGGTTCGGCGTGAGGCCGAGCGGATCGAGGAAATGGCCCTTGTGCAGCAGGTTGAACAGCAGCGCCTGCGCCTGCTTCAGCTCGCCGTACGGGCCGCCGAGCTGCGCTGCGACCAGGCCGCTGCGCGTCTCGAAGTACCAGGTCTGGTTGGCGGGCCCGGTCGCGCGCCAGACCGGCAGGCGCTTGTTGGCGAAGCCGTAGTCGCGATCGAAGCTGCTGATGAGCACTGGTGCTGCGCTGAGGTCCTCACCGAACGCACCGCTGGCGATACGGCGGGCGAGTGCTTCGTCGCCGCCGTCGATCGTGCTGCCATCGGCGGCACTCAGCCGCACTTCCGGCTTGGCGTCACGCAGCGCAACTGTTTTCCAGACCGGCGGGCCGCCAAACACCGGTACGGCGATCGCTTCGATCAGCGCGCCGTCGCCAGCCTTGAACGGTAGTGCCGATAGCTGCGCCGTGCTGATTGCTGGCGGCAGCGGTGCGGCCTGACCGGGCAGCTCATCGGTCAGCAGCTTGAACAGGCCGGTGACTGGAAACAGCAGCGCCGGCAGCACCGCGATCCAGGCCAGCCGACGATGGAAACGCCGACTGCTCTGCTGGCTGCCACGGCGCAGCAGCATCGCAGCGCCGAGCACGGTGGTTACGAAGAACAGGCCGACCATCAGGCCGATCGCCGCCGGCCGCAGGTACGGCACCTCGATGAAGCTCAGCGTGTGCAAGCTCTGGAACAGGCCCTGCCAGTAGCGCTTGCTGCTGCCGCTCAAGGTGCCGAGGCGATCGCTGCCGGTGTCGACATAGACCACCGTGCCGATGTCGTCCTCGAAAGCCACGGCCCAGACCGGCAGCAGGCGGTTGATCCAGGGATAGTCGCGCTCGAACTGGGTGATCAGCCGGGCATCGCGAATCGGCGCCGTCTGCTCGCCGCTGTAATGGCGCGCCAGCGTGATTGCCCGCGTGCGATCGGCATCGGCGATCGGGCTGCCGGTTTCGGCATTCAGATAGACGCGTTCAGCCTTGCCCGCCGGCTGCACTTGCAGCGCCGCATGGCCATCGACGGCGACATAGCGCAGCTGGCTGGCCTCGCCGATGCCGGCAGCTGCGAGCACCTCCTTCGGCGCCTTGAACGAAGCTGCTTCGAAGCTCGTCTGCGGCGGCTGGAAGGTCACCGGCTTCGGGCCGATGGCGACGATCAGTGGATGGATCGCGCCACTGCTGGCCCAGACCATCGCCGTGACGGCGGCGATCCAGGCCAGCGCGCGATGCGCCCTACGGAACTTTGGAGAGTTCGACATCGCAATACTCCCTAGCCGAAGGCCCAGCGCAGGCCACCGAAGAACAAACGGCCTTCGCCGGGCAGGAACAGGTTCTTGTTCGACACCGCCTGGAAGTTGGTGGTGGTCGACACGCTGCCGACATAGCCCCGGTCGAACAGGTTGCGGGCGTCGAAGAACAACGACAGTCCGTGCGGCAAGGTCACGCCGGTCGACAGGTTCCAGATCGCGTAGCCCGGTGCGGTCTGGGTGTTCGCGTAGTCGACATAGTTGTGGTTGGCCGCTTCCACACCCGGCTCGACGAAGAAGCCCAGCGGATGCTCGTAGCGCAGCTGTGCCTGGTAGTAGTGCTCCGGCACACCGGCCAGGCGGGCGTTGCCGTAAGTCGCATCGTGATCGAAGCTGAACTCGTTCCAGGTGTAAGTCTGGTGGAAAGTCAGCTTGTCGCCGGCGGTGAGGCTATCGCTGAGCAGGCGGATGGCCAGCCCGGCTTCGACGCCCTGATGCACGGTTTCATCGGCGTTGAACTGCACCGCCGTGGTCGGCGTGTTGGCGCGCAGCAGCAGTTCCTTGTCGACGTTGGCGTGGTAGTAGCTCAGGTTCCAGGCCAGTCGCTGCCATTCGCCACGAGTGCCGATTTCCACCGCCAAGGCGCGCTGGGCATCGAGCGGCACGAAGCCGCCGGTGCCCAGTGCCGCGCCGCCGGCGATGATCGCCGTGGTCTGGTTCAGCGCGCCGTAGTCCGGGGCTTCGTAGCTGGTGCTGACGTTGCCGAAGACCTGCGTGTGATCGTCCACCGCCCAGAGCAGGCCGAGCTTCGGATTGAAGGCCTTGTAGCTGCGCTCGGCCGATTCGGCGGCATTGCGGCGATCGGTGTAATCACGCGTGGTGACCAGGCCCTGCGCGCCGATGATCAGGCTCAAATTTTCGCGGACCCAGAGCCGGTTCTCGCCGTAGAGATCGTAGCTGCCGGCTTCTTCAGTGGCATCGCCGCTGATCGCGCCGCGCTGGCCGCCGCTGTTGGCGAATACCTTGGCGTTGTTGTGCTGGAGCGCGGCATTGCTGCCGAGCGTGACTTCGTTGCGCAGACCGAACAGCTGCCCTTCGCCATTCCACTGCGCGAAGCTGCCGTAGAAATCACCGCGCTGGTCGACCACCACGCCGGTCACCGGATGGAACAGCCGGCGGTCCCAGTAATAGACGCCGACATCGAGCTGGCCGCCGCCGAACTTGATGCTGGTCTTGTTGGCGAGGCGCAGGGTAGTCGGGTCGCGCTTGGTGTTGAAGCTGTTGGCAGTCGGCGCGACCGAACGCGGATTGTTCAGCGCATCGTTGAGGGACAAGGCACCCGGCAGCTCCTGATCGATCTCGTTGAAGTTCAGATAGAAGCGGGATTCCACGGCCGGCGTGATCCGATAGCCGATGTTGCCGCTGAAGCGTTGGTTGTCGCTGCGCTGCTGATCGCGATAGCCATCGCTCTGGCTGTTGGTGAACGCCGCATAGACATCGACATCGCCGTAATCCTTGGCGTAGGCCAGATGCTCGCGGTAGGTGTCGTTGCTGCCGCCATCGAGACGCAGCAGCCAGGTTTGACCGGCGGTGCGGCCGGTCGGCGTCACCACGTTGATTGCGCCGCCGAGCGTCGAGCTGCCGTAGCGCAGCGCATTGGCGCCCTTGTAGACCTCCAGGTAGCGGGTGGTCAGCGGATCGATTTCCTGGAAATCGCCGAAGCCATCGGCGCGCGATACCGGCAGGCCGTCTTCGAGCAGGTAGACGCCGCGCAGATGGGCACTGCGGCCAAGACCGGAGCCGCGGATCGACAGCCGCACTTCCTCGCCGAAGCGGGCCTGGGCGAACACGCCCGGGACATCGCGCAGCGTGTCCTTGAACGACACCGCATAGCGATTCTCGAAGGCTTCAGCGTCAACCAGATCGACGCCGCCCGGCGTCTTCTCGATCTGCGCGCGGGCATCGGCAACGCTGGGCGCGGTGGAAGAACCGTCCTTCTCGGCGGTGACCTTCACTTCGGACAGCACGGTCACCGGTGCAACGGCGACTTCGATGCCATCGGCAGCAAGTGCGGAAAAACTCAGCGACAACGGGGCCAGCAGGGACAACACAGCGGTGCTGCGACTGAGCGCAGACATCGTGAAAGCAGACATGCAGAGCACTCCAGTTCCTGCGCGTCGTCTGGACGCGCCGGAGAACTCGCCCGGTCAGGGGCGACAGGAGATGCAGGTAGGTGTTCCTGCGCACAGCATTTCCTCGACAGGAGCCGCACGGCGCAAGGCCGGCGGCAGGGTCAGGAACGGCGCAGCGGGAACGCTTCCCGGCATCGACGAACGAAACGGCAGCCCTGCGCTGCGCCCAGAGAGTTTGTCTCTGGGGCGCGGCGAATCAGGCTACGAACGTGTCGATGACGGCGGGTGGTGCGCGGGCCGGCGGCAGCCGTCTTTGGCTGGCCGTGGCGGTGCTGACGGCTGCGGCAGGACGGCCCAGCGTTGCCACAGGAATGGCCAGCGCGAAGCTGGCCAGGCTGACCGGCAGCGCTGGCGCTACGGCACCGGCGAACGGACAGCTTTGATGCTCCGAGGCAATGCGATGCGCCTCGTGCTGCGCCAGATCGTGACCGGCGTGCATGTCGTGCGACATGCCCGCCATATCCGCGGCCATGTTGGCCATGCCGCGATGAGCGGCATGCGGATCGGCAGCATGGGCCTTGGCCATCGCCGCCATCATCGCGGCGTGATCGTGATGGCCTGCGTGCTTGTTGGCGGGCGGTGCCAGCGCCGTACTCAGCGGGCTGGCCGGGCAGATGATCAGCCAGCGTCCGCCTTCCTCGCCGGTGCCGGTCCAGCCGGGCATGAAGCCAACCGGAATCAGGCTGCGCAGCACGACCGCACTCAGCGCCAACCACAGCGCGAAGGAGTGCAAGGCAGTGCGGGAGCGGAACATCGGCGTGGTGCGAACGATGGGTAACGGACGGTCGCGCACGATAAGGCCTCTATCGCATTGCGGCAACGAACCGTCGGTGCTTATCTCATTCCGGAATATGCAGGCCGCTGCGGCCGCGGCTCAGCGCGTCGGCCGCAGCCGCTTCAGCGCCCGGCTGAGATTGATCCGCGCCGGCTGATCGAGCCGATCATGGAAGTGGCCGGTGAAATACAGGCGCGGCTTTTCCAGGAAGCCGCGCAGCACCTGGCGCCGCCCGGCGACGTACTTCGAAAACGGCACCGCGTGGTACTCCTCGCGGATGTCGGCGTCGTAGCGATCGAAGCGCGCTGGCGCGCTGCCGAGGATCGCCAGATCGATATCGAGTAGCAGCGCCTCATCGGTGCTCTGCGGCTGGGCGTGGTGGCGAGTCGCCAGGATCATGCTGCGCACCCGGCCGATCGCTTCGTGATCGCAGCCGGCGGCAGTCATCGTCCGCTCGGCGAGATAGGCGCTCTTCAGTTCGTTGCTGTCGCTGGCCGTGTTGTAGACGGCATCGTGATACCAGATCGCCAGCTCGATCTCGCCGGGCCGTTCGGCCAGCGTTTCAACCTCATCACCCGCCTTGAGGCATTCCTCGAGATGCTCGACCGTGTGATAGCGGCGATGCGGCTCGCGCCAGGCCTGGATCAGCGCCGTGCCGGCATCCGCGGGCGGCACCAGGCCGAGCTTCGACCACAGCAGCCGCCAGCGTTCGGGCAGATCGATGGTGGCGGCAGGAATGGCGCTCGGATGCATGGCGCCATTATGGATCTCCGGGCTGCCTTAAGGGCCGTGCTACTTGCCCTTCCAGACCGGCGCCCGCTTCTCCATGAACGCCTGCCCGCCTTCGCGGGCATCGGCGGACATCATCAGCCGCCCGCCGGCTTCCAGGCTCAGCCGCGACAGATCGGCGTCGCTCTCGTCGATGCAGGACTTCAGCAGCTGGATGCTTTCGCCGATCGCCAGCGGCGCGTTCACCGCGATCGAGCGCGCCAGTTCGACGGCGCGTTCGATGACCTGATCGGCCGGTGCCAGTGCGTTGATCACACCGTGACGATGCAGCAGTTCGGCGGCCATCGGTTCGCCGGTGAGGATCGCCTGGGCAGCGAGATTGCGTGGCAACACGCGCGGCAGGCGGGCAACACCGCCCGCGGCGGCGATGATGCCGCGCTTGACCTCGGGCAGGCCAAATGCGCTGTTATCGGCAGCGACGATCAACTCGCAGGCCAGCGCCAGTTCGAAGCCGCCGCCGAGTGCCTGGCCGCGCACTGCAGCGATCCAGGGCTTGCGGCGCACGGCGTTGACGAAGCCGGCGAAGCCGCCTTCGACGGCCATCAGTTCCTGCAGCGCGCGCGGGTTCGACATCGCCGACAGATCAAGCCCGGCGCAGAACACTTCCGGCCGCGATGACGCGAAGACGACGACGCGAATCTCCGGATCGGCCTCGGTCACCTTGATGATCTCGGCCACCGCCCGCGCCAGGCGGGCGTTGACCGCGTTCATCCGCAGCGGCCGGTTCAGGGTGACCACGGCGACGTAGCCGTCACGCCGTTCGAGCAGCACCGGGCTGCCGGGGGCGCCGACCGGCGGCAGATCAGCCGCCTCGAAGCTCCAGCGCATCTGGCCATCGACCAGGGCGATGCGGCCGGGCAGGCCGATCGGTTCGCGCGAGCCTTCGATCAGCAGCGCCTGGGCGCGCAGATCGCCGGCCGGAATGGCGGCAACGGTGCGCGCGCCGTCCGGCGTGCGGGCAACGATGGTGGCCAGCTGTGGATCGCCACCGCCGTCGTACTTGACCAGATAGGACTCGACCGTCGCCGGGCCTTCGTAGCTGTCCAGCACCGTCGGCGCAGGCCCGCGCCCGGCGTCGACTTCGGCTTGCAGATCGAAATCCTGCGGTGGCTTGGCGGGTGGCCGCGTGGCGAGCACGGCGGCGTGATGCTTGGTGACATAGCCGCCGTTGCCATAGAGCAGGCCGGTGCTCGCCGTGCCGCCGCGCAGCTTGCGGACCATTGCGGTGATCGCGTGGCTCATGAAATCGCCGAGCGGGCCGCCGAAGAAACTCAGGCCGCCGGTGACGCTCGGCGCAACACCGTCGCGCACCGGGCCGAGCGCACGCAGCGCCAGCTTCGGAATGCAGGGGAAGCAGCTGTAGATCTCCATCGCATCGAGATCACTAGCCTGCAGGCCGTTGACCGCCAGGGTGCGCTGCAGCGCGGTCGCCATCGGCAGGCAGCTGCTGAAATCCGGACGGGACAGGAAATCGTCGATGTCGGTGGCGCCGGCACCGGACCAGACATAGATCAGCCGGTCCTCCGGCACGCCGGCCGCGAGTGCCGCGCCGCGCGAGGTGACGATGATCGCTGCACCCTGGTTGACGAACAGCTGGGCGACCATCCGCTTCGGATACGGATAGGAGATCGGCCGGTTCTTCGAAGTCGGCGTGGCGATCTCCTCGGCGCTGTGGCCCTTGCGATCCCAGGCCAGCGGATTGTCGGCGGCGACCTCGGCGTAGCGCGCCCACAGTGCAGCGGATTCGTTCTGCGCTTCGCTGGCCGTCTGGCCCCAGGCGGCGCGGGTGGCGTTCTCGTACAGCGTGTAGACCTCGGTCGGGTCCTTGAGGCCGTAGCGGGCGGCGAGCTTGGTCACATAGGCCGAACCATCGAGCATCGGCGCCGCTTTCGAAACCTGGGTCCAGCCATCCGGCTGCTTGCGCTGCATCGCCGCCGCCTTCACCGATCCGAAAGCCTCGGCACCGCAGATCATCACCGTGCCGGTTTCACCGGATGCGATCGCAACCGCGGCCTGCATCAGATAGCGCACCGGCGAATCGCCGCTGATGCCTTCGGTCGGGATCACCGTCGGCGTGATGCCCAGCGTCTCGGAGACCAGACCGGGCAGGTCCTCGTAGGGCCAGGTCAGCTGCGGCACCACGTACAGCCGATCGACCTTGGCCAGCCAGCCGCCACCGGCGTCCTGATCGGCGAGACGCGCCGCCTGCTCGATCAGGCGCATCGGCTCATGGCCGGATTGACCTTTCTCCGGGCGGTCGGTGATGTCGCCGACACCGATGATTACCGGCAGGCTGTCGAGGTTTTGCATGCTTGCTCCGAAGGATCGCGAACTGGAAAAGCGCTGAGGCCGCGATCATGCCGAAGGAGGGGGCGGTAAGTCTGGTAACCCCTCTGCCCTCTCCCGCAGGTGGAGAGGGGAGACCAGCAGGCAGCGCGGAACTGAAAGCCCACCCCCTTGCGAGAGAGGGTTGGGAGAGGGGGGAGGCTGATGGCGGCGGCAAGGTCATCCCTATCGAGCTTGAAAAAGGCACGGCCGGTCGCTTAATAATTATTAACAACTACGGAGCCTCGCCATGCCGACCAGCGTCGCGCTGACCGATCACCTCGAATCGTTCATCCAGAGCCAGATCGCCAACGGCCAGTACAACAACGGCAGCGAAGTCGTGCGGGATGGGCCGCGGCTGCTGGAACGGCAGCAACAGCTCGAAGCGGCGAAGCTGGACGCCATGCGCAAGGCAGCTCAGGCCGGTTTCGCAGACATCGCCGCCGGCCGCTCCATGGAATTGAAGCCGGAAGACATCGACACGTGGGTTGCCAATCTCGGCAAGCCGGCCAAGACCAAGCGTTCAGCGCCTGCCCAATGAACTCTGATTCTGAAAAGTGGCGGCGCATGGCTCTGAGACGTGCGCTGGGAAATCGCGCGCCATCAGCACCCAAGCGGCGTTCGGCCTCTGTGGAGGCCTATCTCGTCGCGCACGCCTGCTTTTCTTGTTGCAAGAGCTTCAAAGTGCATCCGCGTACCGACGCAGTCGCTCGCTGCCCGCAGTGTGGGAGTGAGATTCACTGCATGGGACGGTCATTTCGGGCGCCAGCAATGAAGAACACGGAGCAGTGGGCCAAGGTTCAAGCGCTCTACGCTCACGGTTTCAGGTTCTTCAGCTATCGCAGCTACCCCGATGCGCCGCGTTTGCCTGAGCGTCTCCGAGAGGTTCCGTTGTTTGTGGCAGCCAATCCAGCTCATCCGTTCCGCGTAGCACCACCCGATCAAGCGCTCCAGCCAATCACTCCGCTGCTGCTGAGCTTCAACGCTGGGGCGCGGGACTGAGGGCGGATTTCAACGATCTGCAGTCGCGCCTTGCCAGTCAAGCCCAGACCACCGCCTCCCGCCGAGCCACCCAGCCCTCGAACGAATCTCCATAAAGCGCCTCCAGCGCCGCCCGCTTGACCTTGAACGTCGGCGTCACCAAGCCGTTGTCGACGGTCCAGGCGTCTGGCACCACGATCAGGCAATCAAGGCGTTCGTGGGGGTCGAGTTGGGCGTTGACCTGTTCGCGCAGCGCGGCGAGTGACGTGCTGATCGCGGCGCGGCCGGCTTCGTCGTTGCGTTGGTCGGCGACGGCGGGTGACAGCATCAGCAATGCGAAAGGTTGCGGGTAGCCGAGGCCGGCGACGCAGACGGCTTCGATCTGGGGATGGGCGCCGAGCCGGTTCTCGATGCCGGCCGGGGCCACGTATTTGCCCTTGGCGGTCTTGAACGCTTCCTTGGCACGGCCGGTGATGCGGAAATAGCCTTCCGCGTCGACATCGCCGACATCGCCGGTGCGCAGGTAGCCGTCCGGCGTGACCGCTTCGGCGGTTTTCGCCGGCTCGCGGAAGTAGCCGAGCATCATGCCCGGGCTCTTGACCAGCACTTCGCGGTTGGCGGGATCGATGCGCACTTCGACCTCGTCTGCCGGCTGGCCGACATAGCCGATGCGAGCACGTCCACGCCGGGTGATGTGCGAGATCGCCATGTTCTCGGTCATGCCGTAGACCTCGAGCAGTTCCAGCCCGAGATCGCGATACCAGTGATGCATGTCGGGTGGAATGGGCGCGGCGCCGGACATCGCGACGCGCGCGGCATCGAGCCCAAGCTGGCTGAGGATCTGCTGGCGCACGGCCGGGCCCTTGACCGGATCGGCCAGCATCGCGGCCAGGGTGGCCTGCGGAATTTTCGCGTTGACGCCCTGGCGGAACTTGGTCCACAGCCGCGGCACGGAGAAGAAGAACGTCGGCCGGGCGCGCTGCAGATCGGCGGCGAAGGTATCCAGCCCCTGCGAGAACCATACCCGGCAACCACTGGCCAGCGAATGCAGTTCGGAGGCGACTCTGTCCGCGACGTGGGCCAGCGGCAGATAGGAGATCAGCCGATCGTCGCGGCCGGTGCCGAACACCGTGGTCAGCAGCTTTGCGGAGGCGACCAGGCTGGCGAAGCTGTGCATCACGCCTTTCGGTGTGCCGGTGGTGCCGGAGGTGTAGATGATCGTCGCCAGCTCGTCGATGCGGCGCGAGCTTGCCGGGGTCAGCGGCGGCGTGGTTGCGATGATCGCGTCCCATTCGGTGACCGGAGTGCCAGCACTCGGCGGCGCGGCGTTGGGCAGATGGATGACCGGCAGGCCGTCTGGGATGCCGCCGCACATCGCATCGCGATCATCGGAGTCGAGCTTGCCGAGGAATAGCGCCTTCGCTTCGGAGTGGTCGAGCACGTAGCGCACCGAACTGCCGGTGAGCGATGGGTAGATCGGCACCGACACATGGCCGGCCATCCAGATCGCGTAATCGGCGAGGAACCACCAGGCACTGTTCTTGGACAGCAAGGCGATCCGCGAACCCGGTTCCCAAGCTTGTGCCAGCAGGTGCGCGGCCATTCGCTGCGCTTCGGCCTGCGCTTGCGCCCAGGTCCAGTCGCGGCACTCGCCATTGGCCAGCGGCTGGCTCAGGTGAATCGCATCGGGCGTGGTCTGCGCCCAGTGGGCGAGCAGGTTCAACGGCAGGTAATCATTTTCCTGGGCAGCATCGGCTTTGAAGGCGGACAAGCGTTTCTCCTCGAAAACGGTGGCCGCGGTCTTGGCCGGCGGCATCGGATAGCCGGGCGATGATGCCGAGGCCGGTGCGGACAAGGAAGCTGCGAAACGGACATCGGCCGAGGATTCCGGACGACGTTTGTCGGGCGAAGCCATACGGTGACGAATGGTGGCTGGTACGTCAGCCGCTTATTTTTTAAGCTTGAACAGCTATTCAATAAACCTTGAACAGCTATTCAATAAACAAACAGTGCCGGACACCGGGCCCCGAAGCATCGCGCTAGCGCGTAACGAGGGCCGCCACGATCCGGTTTCCAGGTAGCACCACGCGAGGAGTTCCGTTCATGAGCACTGTCGTTTCCTATCTTCCGACCGCGAACTCCGCGCAGTCCCAGTTCCAGACCCAGGTCAGCGAGACCGAGATCCGCCGCGTGTTCGAGGCCCAGCGCACCACGGCCCTGCGCCTGCGCACCTCGACGCTCGACGAGCGTCTGGCCAAGATCAAGAAGCTCAAGAATGCGGTGCTCGCGCACAGCGCGGAAATCATTGCCGCCGGTGCTGCCGACTTCAAGAAGCCGCCGGCCGAAGTCGATCTGACCGAAGTGCTGCCGGTGGTCGCTGAAGCGAATGACGCGATGCGCGGCCTGAAGAAGTGGATGAAGCCGATGTCGGTCTGGCCGTCGCGGATGACCTTCGGCCTCAGCGGCTGGGTGCAGTACGAGCCGAAGGGCCGCACGCTGATCATCTCGCCGTGGAACTACCCGGTAAACCTGACGTTCTGCCCGCTGATCTCGGCGCTCGCCGCCGGCAACACGGTGATCCTCAAGCCATCGGAAATGACCCCGCATCTGTCGGCGGTGATGGTCAAGATCGTCAAGGAAAACTTCAGCCCGGATGAAGTGGCGATCTTCGAAGGCGATGCCGCCGTTTCCAGCGCGCTGCTGGCGCTGCCCTTCGACCACATCTTCTTCACCGGCTCGCCGGCGATCGGCAAGGTGGTGATGACCGCCGCCGCCAAGCATCTGACCAGCGTCACCCTGGAACTGGGCGGCAAGAGCCCGACCATCGTCGACGCCACGGCGGACCTGAAGCTCGCCGCGCAGAACATCCTCTGGGGCAAGTTCACCAACAACGGCCAGACCTGCATCGCGCCGGATCACATCTACGTGCACGCCTCGGTCAAGGACGAGTTCGTGCGCCAGTGCCAGGCGGTGCTCGAAACCAGCTACGGCGCCGATGCCGCCAGCCAGCAGCAGAGCCCGTTCCTCGCCCGCATCGTCAACACCCGGCACACGGCGCGCATCCGCGGCCTGCTCGATGACGCCACCGCCAAGGGCGCCAGAGTGCTCACTGGCGGCAAGGTCGACGAGAGCGACTGCTACATCGCGCCGACCCTGATCGACAATATTCCGGCGGACGCCAAGATCATGTCCGAGGAAATCTTCGGGCCGCTGCTGCCGATCATCCCGTTCAGCCAGATCGACGAAGTGATCGACCGCATCAACGCCGATCCGAAGCCGCTGGCGCTGTACGTCTGGAGCAAGCACGAGCCGACCATCAACGCGGTGCTGAAGAAGACCTCGGCCGGCGGCACCTGCATCAACCACACGGTCGTCCACTTCCTGCACGGCAACCTGCCGTTCGGCGGCGTCAACAACTCCGGCATCGGCCGCGCCCACGGCCACTACGGCTTCAGGGATTTCTCGCACGAGCGCGCCGTGATCCGCACGCGCTTCATGCTGGCCAAGATGTTCTTCCCGCCGTACACCGACCGGATGCGCAAGATCGTCGCCCTGTTGATGAAGACGGTCTGAACTTCGCAGCAGTCGGGTAGTCTCTCCGGAGCCGATGAACCGCCGAATCGCCATTTCGCTGCTGACCATCCTCGCCCTGCTCTGGCAGGGCGCGGTGTCGGCTGCGATGGCGCCGGCGATGCTGGCGATGGCTGCAAAGGTGCCGGTCTCTACTCACGAGACCGCGCCGATGAAGCACTGCCACGATATGGCCGGCATGCAGGCATCGGCTACTGCCGATGAAACGCCTGCGCCTGCCAAGCCTTCCTGCTGTGCTGCCGGCGCGTACTGCCTGTGCGCCGCGGCCTGCGGCAGCGCGGCGCTGCCGATGCCGGCTCTGGCGCTGAACCTGTTGCCTGCTCCCGCCTCGTTGCCTGCCGCGATGACCTCGGTCACCGCCGATGCAGCGCCGCCTCACCCGTTCCGACCTCCGATCGCGGCCTCCGTCTGACGTTCACCAAGCGCCGGATTTTCTCCGGCGTGCCTTGCGTTCGCTGCGGAGCCGTCCATGTCTCGCCCCCTGTTGTCGCGTGCCCGGTGCACGCTCGCCGGCCTGCTGTTCGGGCTGGCCGTGCTGCCTGTTGCAGCGCTCGAAGTTTCTGAACCACCGCCTGCCGAGCCGCTGACGCTCGATGCCGCGCGCCGCATTGCCGTCGATCATCAGCCGATGCTTGAAGCGCAGGCGCTGGCGATCGACGCTGCGCGCGAATCGGCAGTCGCCGCGCGGCAATTGCCGGATCCGCAGCTGAAAGGCGGCATCAGCGATCTGACCATCACCGGCGATCACGTCGGCACCCTGACCCGGCAGAACGACACCCAGTTCACTGTCGGCTTAGCGCAAGCCTTTCCGCGTGCCGACAAGCGCCGGCTGCGTGGCGAGCGGGCCGAAGCAGAAGCCGGGCTGGCCGAACGCCAGTTGCGCAAGGACGCACTGAGCATCGAGCGCGATGTCGGCCTCGCCTGGCTCGATGTCTGGAAGCCGCTGCAGGCGCTGAACCTGGCGCGCGCCAGCGAGCGCGAAGCGCAATTGCAGCTCGACGCGTTGCGCATCGCCTATCGCAATGGCCGTAGCGCCCAGGCCGATGTCCGTGCTGCAACGGTGGCGCTGGAACTGCTGCGCGACCAGATCGCCAAGCTCGAGCAGGACGGCTATCACGCCCGCGGCACGCTGTCCCGCTGGCTTGGAGAAGCGGCCTACGCACCGTTGCCGGCTGGCACGCCAACCTTCCCCGAGCCGCCGCCGCTGGGCGCGATGCTGGAAGCGCTGCGCCGCCATCCGCATGTCGATATCGCCGCCGCCGAAGTGGAAGTCGCGGCCGCCGATGTGGCGCTGGCGAAGCAGGCTTACCGGCCGGATTTCAGCGTTGAAGTCGGCTACGGCCACCGGCCGGCGTTCAGCGATTACATCAACCTGCAGGTCGGCATCGATCTGCCGGTGTTCACCGCCAATCGCCAGGATCGCGGCCTGGCCGCGCGGCAGGCCGAGCTGGCCCGTGCCGAAGCGCTGCGTGAAGACAGCTGGCGCGAGCACGCCGCCGAGCTGCGCCTCAACCATTGGGACTGGATCCTGCTCGGCCAGCGCCTGAGCCACTACGACGACACGATCCTGCCCGAGGCCGATGCCCGCATCGAAGCGGCCCGCCTGGCCTGGGCCGCCGGCAGCGGCAGCCTCGCCGCCGTGCTCGAAGCCCGCCGCGCCGCGCTCGACCTGCGCCTGAGCCGACTCGATCTCGAAACCGACCGCAGCCGCCATGCGCTGGCGCTGCGCTACCTCGGCGCCACTGCCGACACCTACGCCGCAGGAGCCCACTGATGAACCGTCCCTTGAATCGCGCCTTGCTCCTCGGCCTCGCAGCGCTTGCTGTCATCGCCGTTTTCACCGTGCTGCTGTTCCGGCCCGGCAAGCCAGCGGAGCCCGTCGAGCAGGCCGCCGAGCCTCAAGCGCTGTACTGGTACGACCCGATGGTGCCGGACAGCCATTTCGATAAACCCGGCAAATCGCCGTTCATGGACATGCAGTTGGTCCCTAAGTACGGCGATGTGCCCGCGGAAGCTGGCACGGCGCAGGACGATGACGGCGCCTTCCGCATCGACCCGCGAGTGGTGCAGAACCTGGGCGTGCGGCTGGCGACGGTCGAGCGGCAGGCGCTGACGCAGCGGCTGCTGGCGGCCGGCGTGATCACCGTCGACGAGCACCGCATCGAAGCCGTGCAGGTCCGTGCGGCCGGCTGGGTCGAGCAACTCGCCGTGCGCGCGGTCGGCGACCCGGTGCGGCGTGGGCAACTGCTGGCGTCGGTCTACTCGCCGGAACTGCTGGCCGCGCAGGACGAATTCCTGCTCGCGCAGCGCAGCGGCGATGCCAGCCTGAAGGACGCTTCCCGCGCGCGTCTCGCGCTGTTCGGGCTTGGCGACGCACAGATACGCCGCATCGCGGCGCGCGGCCAGGCCGAGCGTCGGGTTGATTACCTGGCCAGCAACGATGGCTACGTGATGGAACTCGGCGCACGCCAGGGCGCGATGCTTAGCCCCGGCATGACCCTGTTCCAGATCGCCAGCCTGGACACCGTCTGGCTGGCTGCCGAACTGCCGGAAGCGCAGGGCGCGGCGATCAAGCCCGGCGATGCGGCCAGCGCCACGGTCGCCGCCGTTCCGGGCGAGGCCTTCGCCGGCAAGGTCGAATACGTCTATCCGGAACTGAGCGGCGCAACCCGCACCGTGAAGCTGCGCATCACCCTGCAGAATCCCGGCGCGCAGCTGCGGCCCGGCATGTACGCGACCGTGCAGCTCGAAGCTGCGGCGCGTGCCGTAGCGCTGACCGTGCCCACCGAAGCGGTGATCCGCACCGGTACCCGCAGCGTCGTGCTGATCGCCGAAGACGAGGCGCGCTTCCGGCCGGTGGCCGTGCGCACCGGCGTCGAGGTCGGCGAGCGCATCGAAGTGCTCGACGGCTTGAGCGCAGGCCAGCAGGTGGTCGCCAGCGGTCAGTTCCTGATCGATTCGGAAGCGAGTCTGCGGGGGGCGCTGGATCGCTTGTCGGCACCGGCTGCCGAGCCACAACCGATGGTGGATCCGCACGCTGGCCACGTGATGCCAGCCGAACCTGTGAAAGACCCACACGCCGGCCACGAAGGCCACCAGGGCCACCAGCCATGATCGCCACGATCATCCGCTGGTCGATCAGCAACCGAGTGCTGGTGCTGATGGTCACTGCAGTCCTGGCGTTGTGGGGCACGCGAGCGGCGCTGACCACGCCGCTCGATGCGATTCCGGACCTCAGCGACACCCAGGTGATCATCCGTACCAGCTGGCCGGGGCAGGCACCGCAAGTGGTCGAGGATCAAGTCACCTATCCGCTGACCACGACGATGCTGTCGGTGCCCGGTGCGCGCACGGTGCGCGGCTATTCGATGTTCGGCGACTCCTTCGTCTATGTGATCTTCGATGACGCGACCGACCTGTATTGGGCGCGTTCGCGTGTTCTCGAATACCTCAACCAGGTCAGCGGCCGATTGCCGCCTGCGGCGCGGCCGACACTGGGTCCGGATGCCACCGGCGTCGGCTGGATCTACGAGTACGCACTGGTCGATCGCAGCAATCGTCTCGACATCTCCCAGCTGCGCGCGATCCAGGACTGGTTCCTGAAGTACGAGCTGAAGAGTGTCGAGAACGTGGCCGAAGTGGCCAGCGTCGGCGGCCTGGTCAAGCAATACCAGATCGTTCTCGATCCGGATCGCCTGCGTGCCACCGGCACCACCATCAGCACCGTGATCGACGCCGTGCGCGCCAGCAACAACGAAGCCGGCGGCTCGGTGCTGGAGCTGGGCGAAGTCGAATACGCAGTGCGCGCCAGCGGCTATCTGAAGACGCTCGACGACTTCCGCGCGATACCCGTTGGCCTCGGTGCGGCCGGGGTGCCGGTGCTGCTCGGCGATGTCGCCCGCGTGCAGATCGGCCCTGAACTGCGGCGCGGCGTTTCCGAGCTGGACGGCAAGGGCGAAGCGGTCGGCGGCATCATCGTCATGCGTTCCGGCAAGAACGCGCTGGCAACGATCCGCGCGGTACGCGCCAAGCTCGAAAGCCTGAAACCGGGCCTGCCGGCAGGTGTCGAGATCGTGCCGACCTATGACCGCTCGGAGCTGATCCTGAACTCGGTCGGCACGCTGAAGACGCGGCTGATCGAGGAGATGATCGTCGTTGCTCTGGTCTGCGCGCTGTTCCTGTTCCATCTGCGCTCGGCACTGGTCGCAATCGTCAGCCTGCCGCTCGGCATTCTGGCCGCATTCGCGGTGATGAAGGCGCAGGGGCTGAACGCCAACATCATGTCGCTCGGCGGCATCGCCATCGCCATCGGCGCGATGGTCGATGCCGCGGTGGTGATGATCGAGAACGCCCACAAGCATCTCGAACACGCGGGCCGCAGCGAGACGCTGAGCTTCGAGGAACGCGTGAAGATCATCACCGCGTCGGCCGTCGAAGTCGGCCCGGCGCTGTTCTTCTGTCTGCTGATCATCACCCTGAGCTTCGTGCCGGTGTTCACCCTGGAAGCGCAGGAAGGCAAGCTGTTCGGCCCGCTGGCGCTGACCAAGACCTATGCGATGGCCGCGGCGGCGGGCTTGTCGGTGACCCTGATTCCGGTGCTGATGCTGCTGTTCATTCGTGGCCGGATTCCGGACGAGCAGCGCAATCCGCTGAATCGTCTGCTGATCGCCGTGTACCGGCCGGCGCTCGCGTTCGTGCTGCGCCATCCGGTGGCGACACTGGTCGCATCGGGCCTGCTGATGCTGTCGGCGCTGATCCCGATCGCGCGGCTCGGTACCGAGTTCATGCCGCCGCTGATCGAGGGCGATCTGCTCTACATGCCGTCGGCATTGCCGGGCCTGTCGGCGGACAAGGCCTCGCAGCTGATGCAGCAGACCGATCGGCTGATCATGCAATTCCCGGAAGTGGAACGGGTGTTTGGCAAGGCCGGGCGTGCCGAGTCGGCGACCGATCCGGCCGGGCTGGAAATGTTCGAGACGACGATCCGCTTCAAGCCGCGCAGCGCCTGGCCGGACGCTGGCAAATCACAGGACGCGCTGATCGACGAGTTGAACACCGCGCTGGCGATTCCCGGCCTCGCGAACCTCTGGGTGCAGCCGATCCGCAATCGCATCGACATGCTGTCCACCGGCATCAAGAGCCCGGTCGGTGTGAAGATCGCCGGTGCGGATCTGAAGGTCATCGAGCAGATCGGCACCCAGATCGAAACCCTGCTGAAGGACGTGCCCGGTACCCGCTCGGTCTATGCCGAACGGGTGCGTGGCGGCCGTTATGTCGACGTGCGGCCGGATCGGTTGAAGGCCGCACGGCTGGGCCTGTCGATCGCCGATGTGCAACAAGTCGTGACTCTCGCGATCGGCGGCGAGAACATCGGTGAGACCATCGAAGGCCGGCAGCGCTTCCCGATCAATCTGCGCTATCCGCGCGAGCTGCGTGATTCGGTGGCTGCCCTGCGCGTGCTGCCGATCGTCACTAAAGCCGGCGCAACGATCACGCTCGGCGAAGTCGCCGAGATCGCCATCAGCGATGGGCCGCCACAGTTGAAGAGCGAGAACGCGCGGCTCAACGGCTGGGTCTATGTCGACATTGCAACCGGGATTGGGGGCCGCGATCTTGGCGGCTACGTCCACGATGCGCAGGCGCTGATCGCTGCGAAACTGAAACTGCCGGCTGGCTATTCGGTGGCCTGGTCCGGGCAGTTCGAGTATCTGGAGCGCGCCGAAAAACGCCTGCAGCTGGTGGTGCCGTTCACCCTGTTCATCATCCTGATCCTGCTGTACCTGACGTTCCGCGCTTTCCTGCCGGCGCTGCTGATCATGGCGACCTTGCCGTTCGCGCTGGTCGGTGGGCTGTGGCTGCTGCTGGCGCTCGACTACAACCTGTCGATCGCCTCGGCCGTCGGCTTCATCGCGCTGGCCGGCGTGGCGGCCGAGTTCGGCGTGATCATGCTGATCTATCTCGATCAGGCGATTGCCAGGCGCGGTGCTTCGTTGACGCGAGCCAGCCTGTGTGAGGCGATCGAGGAAGGCGCGGTGCTGCGCGTGCGGCCGAAAGCGATGACCGTTGCGGTGATCGTCGCCGGCCTGCTGCCGATCCTGATCGGTGGCGGCACTGGTTCGGAACTGATGCGGCGGATCGCGGCGCCGATGGTCGGCGGCATGATTTCGGCACCGTTGCTGTCGCTGTTCGTGCTGCCGGCCGCGTATCTTTTGCTGCGCAGACGCAAGCTAGACTCAGGACCATGAACATGAATCTTCCCGAATCCGGTTACCAGGGTGAACCAGCGGCCGGCCGCTGGCCCTACGTTCGCGACGTGCTGGTGTTCCAGCTGAAGCTGGTGCTGGGCAACGTGCTCAATGTGGTGCTGCTGCCGGTGTCGATCATCGCCGCCGTCTATTCGCTGTTCACCAAGAAGGCGGGCCGCATGGGCACGCCGTTCTACGAGGTGCTCGATATCGCCCGCGATCTCGAAGAGCGGATCAACATCTACAGCGCGATCGGCGGCTATCACGCCACCGGTCCTTCATCGAGCCGGGCCAGCGCGCACATCGGTGATGCCACGGTCGACGACGTCGTCCGCAAGGTCGAGGAGGTGATCGTTCGCGAGTTCGGCAGCGGCGGCACGGCGGCGAGCGCAAAGGCCGCGGTCAATCGTCTGCTCGACGAGATTCGCAACCGCAAGCGCTGAGCGCAGGCGGCTAGGCTTTCAGCAGCGGCGCTGGTTCCCCGCAGCGCTCGCCGCAGGCCACCTGCTCGATCTGCACGGTGGCGTGCACGTCGCCGAAGCGAACTTTCAGCTGCTGCAGGATCGCGCCGAGCGCGACATCGCGATCGGTGCCTTCGGCAAGCACTGCGTGCAGGGTCATCACCGGATGCTTGTCGGTCAGCGACCAGGCGTGCAGATGGTGGATGCCGGTGACGCCGGGCACGGCGGCGGCAAGCTCGTGCGCCAGCGCATCGGGATCGAGATCGCGCGGTGCGCCTTCAAGCAGGATGTGCGCGGATTCCTTCGTCACCCGCCAGCCGCTGCGGACGATCAGCAGCGCGACGAAGGCCGACAGGATCGGATCGATCGGCACCCAGTCGGTCAGCATGATCACCACGGCGGCAGCCATCGCAGCGGCCGAGCCGAGCAGATCGCTGAGCACGTGCAGCAGCGCGCCGCGCAGGTTCAGCGAGTCCTCGCCATCACGCAGGATCAGGAACGACAGCAGGTTGGCGGCGAAGCCGAGTGCCGCAACGATCAGCATCGTCTCGCCAATCACCGGATGCGGCGTGATCAGGCGCTGCACCGATTCGACGATGATCCAGACGCTCAAGCCGAGCAGGGCCAGGCCGTTGACGAACGCCGCCAGCACTTCGTGGCGGGCGCGGCCGTAGGAGAACAGCGCGTCGGCTGGCCGCTTGGCGATGCGCAGGGCGATCAGTGCCAGCAGCAGCGAGGCCGAGTCGGTCAGCATGTGCACGGCATCGGCGATCAGCGCCAGCGAGCCGGAAATCACGCCGCCAGCGACCTCGACGACCATGAACAGCGCCGTGATCACCAGCGCCCAGGTCAGCCGTGTTTCGTTGCTGCTGCCGTGGTGGTGGTGACCGTGACCATGGCCATGATCGTGGTCATGACCTTTGGCCTTCGCCGGCTTGTGGCTGTGCGCGGCGCCGTGATCATGCGAGTCATGGTCGTGCAAGCCATGATCGTGATGATCATGCTCATCGTGGCTGTGGCGCTGGCTCATGGTCGCTGGCTGGGCTGCAGGCGGTCGATCAGAGATCGTCGGCGATGCGGACCACGGTGCGGCCCTGCGCCTTGCCGGCCACCAGTTCTTCGGCGACGACAGCCACTTCTTCCAGCGGCACGATCTTCGGCGCGATCAGGCTGAGCAGGCCTTCCGGCTTCCAGTCGCTGGCCAGACGCTCCCAGATCGCCAGACGCCAGCTGCGCGGGCATTCCACCGAAAAGATGCCGAGCAGGCTGACGCCGCGGAGGATGAACGGGATCACCGTGGTGTTCAGCGTCGGCGCCTGGGCCAGGCCGACCGCGCCAATCGAACCCCAGGGCTTCACGGTGCGGGCCAGATAGGCCAGCGTGTCGCCGCCGAGGTTGTCGACGGCGCCGCCCCAGCGCGCAGCTTCCAGCGGCTTGGAGCCCATATCCAGCGTGTTGCGATCGACGATCTCGTCGGCGCCGAGATCACGCAGATACTTCTCCGCACCCGGCTTGCCGGTGATTGCCGCCACGGTGAAGCCGGCGCGCTTGAACAGGCTGATGGCGATCGAGCCGACGCCGCCTGTGGGGCCGGTGACGGCAATCGTGCCGAGATCCGGCCGCTGATGATTTTCGAGCATGCGGCGCAGGGCCAGCGCTGCCGTGTAGCCGGCGGTGCCGAGCGCCATCGCTTCATGCAGGCTAAGGCCGGCCGGCAGGCGCACCACGGCTTCGGCCGGCACGCGGGCGTATTCGGCGAAGCCGCCGTCGAACTGCTCGCCGACATTGCCGCCGGTGACCACCACCTTGTCGCCCGGCTTGTAGTCCGGCACTTCGCTGGACACCACGACGCCGGACAGATCGATGCCGGCGACTTTCGGATAGCCGCGCATGATCCGGCCCTTGCCGGTCACCGCCAGCGCGTCCTTGTAGTTGATCGATGAATAGGCGACCCGGATGACCACTTGGCCGGCGCTGAGATCAGCGAGCGTGATCGCTTCGAGACGCGCCTCGGTCTTCTTGTCGACCTGATGGATGCGCAGCGCCTTGAAGCTTGCAGGTACTTCCGTGGCGGGGGAGGTCATCGGGGATTCCGGCAGAATGGATCGAGTTCCTATTTTGCCCGACTTCGAACGCCGACCGACCCGATGGCGAACCCGGTCCCCACCCCGATACCAATCCCGATGGCCAATCAGTACACCCGCAATCCGCCGCTGCTCGAAGCCGATGTCACCGCCGATCCGCTGCAGCAGCTCCAGCGCTGGCTCGATGATGCCGTCGCCATCGGCATGATCGAGCCGACGGCGATGACCCTGGCGACGGTCGACGCCGATGGTCGTCCGTCTGCTCGCGTGGTGCTGCTGAAAGGTCTCGATGCCGCAGGCCTTGCCTTCTACACCCATTACGACTCGCGGAAAGCTCGCGCGCTGGCGGCGCATCCGCACGCGGCTGCAACGTTCTGGTGGGATCGACTGGAGCGCAGCGTCCGGGTGGAAGGCCGGGTCGAGAAGCTGACGCCGGCTGAGTCCGAAGCCTATTTCCGTTCCCGGCCCTTGGGTTCTCAGATCGGCGCGCTGACTTCGCGGCAAAGCCGGGTGGTCGAGTCACGCGAATCGCTGGATGCGCGATTCGCCGAGAACGAGCAGAAGTACGGTGGCGGCAACCTGCCGTTCCCGAGCGACTGGGGCGGTTATCGGCTGAAACCCGATGCCATCGAGTTCTGGCAGGGCCGCGCCAATCGCGTGCATGACCGGCTCGTCTATCGGCAGGTGGGCGGCGTCTGGCGCCTGGAGCGGCTGGAGCCCTGAAGGAGGGGCGGCCGGTGCCGGAGGCGGTTTGAAAAGGGTTTGAATCAAGTTTGGAAACGGTGGAGATGTTCCCGAGGGGCGTGGGCAAAGTGTTCGTCACCGGCACCTGCCGACTCGCGAACCCACTTCCCCCCGGAGATTTCCAATGAACTGCTCGAACCTTCGCCGCACCGCTTTCGCCACCCTCGCTGCCTCCTTCATGCTGCACACGGGCATCGCCGCAGCCGCTGATCCCGGCCCGGTGGGCGAGCGCATTGCGATCAATGGCTCGGAACTCTACCCGCAGATCGATCCGGCGATCGCAACCGGTCCAGACGGCAATTTCGTCGCGGTGTGGCAGTCGCAGCCCAAGAATTCTGGCGGCTATTACTCGGTCATGGCGCGCGCCTACAGCGCCAACGGCGAAGCCCTTGGTCGCGCGGCCATCAAGCTGCATGAAGGTAGCTACTCCGCCGGCGACAAGGCCGTGCCCGCCGTCGCGATCGGCGCCAACGGTGATTTCGTGGTGACCTGGGTGCAGCCGTACGACGGCGCCACGGTGGGAACAGCAATCCATGCCCAAAGAGTCAGCGCCAGCGGTGCCCTGATCGGCAGCGTCATCGGCGTCGATTTCGAACCGGCCTACAACAGCGCACCCTCGGTTGCCATCGACGCACAGGGCCGCTTCATGATCGCCTGGCAGGCCGAAAGAGATGGGATCACCAGCATCCAGTCGCAGCGCTTCAACGCCGACGGCACGCGCAACGGCACGCGCCGGATCCTGAGCGACGCAACGCAGTTCAAGCAGGAGCATCCCTCGGTTGCCACCAACCCGCGCGGCGAGTTCGTGGTGGCCTGGGATACGTTCTTGAAGAGCAGCATCCTTGCGCAGCGCTTCAACAGTGACGGCACGCTGCGCGGCGCTCCCGTTTTCATCGGCGGCCCCGGACAGAGCGGCAAACCCTCGCAACGGCCCGCCGTTGCGGTGGATCGCAACGGTGCGTTCGTGGTGGCCTGGGAAGGTCCCGCCGGCAGTTCTTCGGGCTACGACATCGTGGCCCGGGGCGTGACCGCCACCGGCAGCCTGGCCGGCCCGCAGTTCAACGTCAGCGGACTGCAGCCCGGCGACCAGACCGGTGCCGCCATCAGCATCAACCTGGCCGGCGAATTCGTGGTCGGCTGGACCCGCTCCACCGGCAGCAGCGGCACCGGGATCAGTGCCCAGCGCTTCAATGCCAATGGCGGCCTGATCGGCCCGGAGATCAACGTCAGCAATGGCAACGCCGGCACCGATCGGCGACCGGCCATCGGCCTGGACGCCGATGGCGACTTGGTGGCGGCCTGGCATGGCGTGACCAACCTGAACTCCAGCTACGACATTTTTGCCCAGCGCTATCAGGCCACGCAGCGGATCAATCTGAGCCTCGTCCAGTCAGACTCGAAGGACCCGGCGCCGACCGCCGGCGCACTGACCTACACCATCAATGTCAGCAACTTCGACGCGCCGGAGTACCTGACCGGCATTGCCGCCATCGATGCGGGGCTGGGTGCGGCCACTGGCGTCACCGTAGAGGACAGCCTGCCGACTGGCGTGACCAATGTCAGCGCATCGGGAGCGAACTGGCTCTGTACCCTGCCGACCGGCAAGGTGGTCTGCCGCTACACGCAAGTGCTGCGCGCCGGGATGGCGGCCAGTCCGCTCGAAGTGCGCCTGACCACGCCGAACAGCAATGGCGTCACGCTGCAGAATGACGCCAGCGTCAGAGGCAATCAGCTGGACGACAATACGATCAACGACCGCGAAGTGGAGCGCACCCGGCTGCAGACGGGGGCATAGAACCGGCACCCAAACAGCAGTCATCGTTTCACGCCGGACGGGGCAGCTCGCATGCCTCGTCCGGCCTTGTCAGTGAAGCTGCCGAATGACGACCAACGGGCAGGCACGAAGTGAAAGGGGATTGACCATGGCCGACGACCATCCTGGCGCGCTGTTGCTGAAGACCCTGGAGGCCGAGCGTGACGCGGCGAGGGCCGAGGCGGAGCGCTTGCGCGATGTCACCAATCGCATGTCCGGCGTGGTGATGGAGATGCGGCTCGAAGCCGATGGCCGCCTGCACTTCACCTATGTGAGCGACGGCATCCGGGAGCTCTGCGGAGTCGAGCCGGAAGCCTGCATTCAAGACCCCAGCGTGATGGTGGGCTTGATCGTGCCGGAGGATTTGCCAACCGTCATGCAGTCGATCCTTTCCGGGGTGGTTGGCGACGTCTCGCTCAATTACCGGCTGGTGCATCGCGACGGCCGTATCCGCTCGATGCGCGATTTCACGCGCAAGCACAGGGAGCCCGGCGGCGCCATCGTCACCATCACCTGCCTGCAGGACATCAGCGGCCCGCTCGAACTGCAAAGGCAGCTCGCGCAGGCCAAGGAACACGCGGAAGACGCGAGCCGTGCCAAGAGCGAGTTTCTGGCCAATGTCAGCCACGAGATCCGCACGCCGATGAATGCGGTACTCAGCTTCGCCTACCTGGGTCAGCGCAGCACCGGGCAGGCGCGGCAATGCGAGTACTTCGCCAAGATCGAAACGGCGGCGCGCTCGCTCCTCGACATCATCAACGACGTGCTCGATCTGTCGAAGGTCGAAGCTGGCAAGCTCGAACTCGATCGCACGCCGTTCCTGCTCGGCCAGGTACTGGACAATCTCGAAAGCGTGGTCGGCCTGCGCGCACAGGAAAAAGGGCTGGCCTTCAGCATCGACGTGGCAGCCGATGTGCCGAGCGCTCTGGTCGGTGATCCCTTGCGCCTGGGCCAAGTGCTGATGAACCTCGGCGGCAATGCCGTGAAGTTCACCGAGTCCGGACGGGTGGCGATCAGGATTGCGCTGGACCCGCCAGCGAGCGCAGACGGTCCCTGCGGTCTCGGTTTCGAAATCCGCGACAGCGGCATCGGCATATCACCGGAACAGATCGAGAAACTGTTCTCGCCGTTCAGTCAGGCCGATTCGTCGACCACGCGACGCTTCGGTGGCACGGGCCTCGGCCTGTCCATCTCCAAGCGTCTGGTCGAGATGATGGGCGGCCGCATGAGCGTGGACAGCAAGCCTGGCGTCGGCAGCAGCTTCCGTTTCTCGGCGATGTTCGAGCGAGCCGACGCGGCCCCGTTACCGACGGTGCGGGCCGTCGTTGATGAAGCCGACCTCGCCGGCCTGTCGGTGCTGGTGGTCGACGACCACGCGCCCAATCTGGAAGTGGCGCGTGATCTTCTGCAATCGGCCGGCGTCGCGGTGCGGCTGGCGGCGTCCGGCAACGAGGCCATCGCGGCAGCAGCGGCACAGCACTTCGATGCGATCTTCATGGACATGCGCATGCCCGGCATGGATGGCATCGAGGCGACGCAGCGCATTCGTGCTGCCGAGGGCGATAGCAGAGTGCCGATCATTGCGCTGACCGCCAACGTCATGGCACCGGACCGCGAGCGCTGCCTCGCTGCCGGCATGGATGATTTCGTCGGCAAGCCGATCGACGTCGATCATTTGTTCGGCGCACTGACGCGGGTCACCGGACGACGCTCAGAAAGTGGGTTGCGGCAAACACTCGCGCTGGAGGCTGACCAGCCGGACCACGACTATGAGCGCGCCCGGGCACGCGTGGCACGTACGCCAGGCCTGTACGAACGGGTGGTCGAGCGCTTCCTTCGTGATCCCGATCCTGTCGACCTGCTGCGCGGTCAGATCGCCACGAACCAGCCGGCGGCCGCTGCGATCACTGCGCATACGCTCAAGGGTTCGTCGGCCCAGATCGGTGCCCTGCAAGTGTCGCGGCTGGCCGCGCACATGGAGGCCACCCTGGCATCGCGCCTGCCGCTGGTCGAAGAACTGGACGAGTTGGCCTCGGCCTTGAGCGAAGCGCGCAGCCGAATGGCTCTGCCGCTGCTGCCGGCGGCGGTGCCGCAGGAACCCGGCATGACCGGGCTGGCCGTGAATCTGGGCCTGCAACTGCAGCAACAGCTCGAAGACGACGAAGACGAGGCCTGGGATACCTTCGAGAAATTCCGGGCTGCGCTGCCCGAGTCGCAGCGCGCCTCCCATGCACCGCTCGGCAGTCTGATCGCGAATATGGAGTACGACGCCGCGCTGGCACTATGGCGTCGGCTGCAAGCCTGAGGCAGCGCCGCCCGTGTGTACTATTCGCCGATGACTGCTTCCATCCATCTCGTCGACGATGACGCCGTGCTGCGCGAGTTCATCGGCGGCTACCTGAGCAGCGTCGGTTTCGAGGTGCGCAGTTTCGACAGTGTTGGCGCTTTCCGCGCAGCTGCCGTTGCCGGCTTGCCGGACATCGTCATTACCGATCTGGTCATGCCCTGCGAAGACGGCCTGGCCTTGCTGTCCTGGCTGCGCGGCTTTTCACAGGTTCCGGTGATCATGCTGACCAGCCAGGATGCGACGACCGATCGTGTCGTCGGGCTGGAACTGGGTGCCGACGACTATCTCGCCAAGCCCTGTGAACCGCGCGAACTGCTGGCCCGCGTGCGCAGCCAGCTGCGTCGGCTCAAGGCCGCGCGTGCCCCGCGGCCGGTGGTCAATGACGACAACGCGGGTCCTGTGTTCTGGCATTTCGCGGGGCGCAGCCTGGACGAGCGGGCGTTGGAACTGCGAGTCGAGGGCGCTCGTGTGGAGCTGCCGAAGAAGCCGCTGGAAGTGCTGATGTATTTCCTGCGCCACGCCGGAGAGATAGTCGGCAAGGACCAGTTGATGGAAGCGATATGGCCCGGCCGCATCGTTTCCGAGACTTCGCTGACCAATGCCATCGGCAAGCTGCGGACTGCACTTGCCGATGAACAGCAGACGCTGATCAAGGCGGTGTATGGCTACGGCTATCGCTTCGAGGTTAAGCCGGAGCGGGATCATTGAGCCCGCTTGAATGCCGCTTGGCGGCCCTGCTGATACGGGACGGTGCTGAATGGCTGCTGCGATGAAGGCCGACGCGCTGATTGCTCGCCTTGGCCTCGAACGGCATCCGGAAGGCGGCTGGTTCAGGCGCATCCACACTGCGGACGCCATCGTCGATACGGCGCACGGCCCGCGTGCGCGCGTCACGTCGATCCATTACCTGCTGACCACCGAAGAGCCGCGCGGGCGCCTGCATCGCAACCGCTCGGACATCCTCCATTACCTGCAAGGCGGCGGGCCAGTGGAATACCTGCTGCTGGAAGATTCAGGTGAGCTGCGCCGTGTAGTGCTCGGCAGCGAGCCGAGTCAGGCGCTGTTCCTGCACGTGCCGGGCGGCGTCTGGAAAGCCTCGCAGCTGATCGACGGCGCCAGCCACGCACTGGTCTCGGAAGCCGTGGTGCCGGGTTTCGACTTCGCCGATCACTCGTTTGCCGATCAGCGCCTGCTTGATGAGCATCCCGAGCATCGGGCGCTGCTGAGCCCCTTGGTCCGCCTTTAGCTCAGCGCAGCGAAATCACCGGCCAGCCACGCGCTTCGGCGGCGGCGCGCAGCACTGGATCGGCATCGACGGCATGCGGGTGATCGACGAATTCGAGCAGCGGCAGATCGTTCTGCGAGTCGCTGTAGCCGCTCAAGCTGCCGAATTTCACCGGATGTGCGGCCAGCCAGGCCTTGAGATTGGTGACTTTGGCGTCGCGGAAGTTCGAGCGGGCGATGCGGCCGGTGAACGCGATGCCGTCGCGTTCCGGCTCGGTCGCCAGCAGGTGCAACACGCCAAGATGGGCGGCAATCGGCTCGACGATGAAGCGGTTGGTGGCCGTGGTGATCAGCAGTTCGTCGCCAGCTTGACGATGCCGTTCGAGCAGAGCCGGCGCGTGGGTCGAGATCACCGGCACGATCTGTTCGGCGACGAAGCGCGCGCGCAGGCCTTCGAGCTGAGCCAGCGGCAGCGCCATCAGCGGCCGCAGCGAAAAAGCCGCGAACTCGTGGATGTCGAGCGTGCCGGCGGCGTATTCGTCGTAGAAACGCTGATTCTCGCGGGCGTAGTACTCGGCATCGACCAGACGGTTGGTAACCAGGAACTGGCCCCAGAGGTAGTCGCTGTCGCCGTTGAGGAGCGTGTGGTCGAGATCGAAGACGGCGAGATTCATCGGATTTTCATTGAATAGTCCGAGGCGGGAGGCCTCGGCCTTGGCAGGACGCCATGCTGCCGGAAGTTTGCCGCAGGCGACGCGGCTATGAAAGAATCGATTGTGAATCTTTCCTTGCAAAGTGCGCCCAAGTGATTGACGCCGATGGCTTTCGACCCAACGTCGGGATCATCCTGACGCACGTCGACGGCCGCGTGCTGTGGGCGAAGCGCATCGGCCAGGACGCTTGGCAGTTCCCGCAGGGCGGCATCAAGTTCGGCGAGACGCCGGAGGCCGCGCTCTATCGCGAGCTGGAAGAGGAACTGGGCCTGAAGGCCGAGCACGTCGAATGTCTGGGCGTTACTTCCGGCTGGCTCAGTTATCGCCTGCCGTCCCGGCTGGTGCGACGCGGCCGGCGGCCGGTGTGCATTGGCCAGAAGCAGAAGTGGTTCCTGCTGCGACTGACCAGTTGCGAATCGATGGTCTGCTTCGACAAATCCGACAAGCCCGAATTCGATCACTGGCGCTGGGTCGATTACTGGCATCCCTTGAGCGAAGTGGTGTCGTTCAAGCGTGAGGTCTACAGCGGCGCGCTGCGTGAACTGGCGCCGCTGATTGGGGCGCCAAGCCAGCCGCTGTCGGTGCCGGCGTCGAAACCGCAGCCGGATCAGGCCAGCCCGTAGCCTGGATTTCAGCGTGGGATGGCGCGTGGAAGCGGGTCATCACGGTGTCGTGACCAGTGGGAGTAAGTGCATCGATGGTTTGGATTTCCCATCGATTGACAATCATTCTCATTAAGTTTTAAGCTCCGGGCATGATCATTTGCGTCTGCAAAGCCGTCTCCGACAAGACCATTCGCCGCACGGTCGAGCGTGGCGATGCGATTTCGCTGCGTGATCTGACCCGCGAAACCGGCCTCGGCACCTGCTGTGGCAAATGCGTTCCCGCGGCTCGTTCGACGCTTGCGCAGGCCTTGTCGGCACTGCCGCGTTCGTCATCGGTCCTTGGCAGCCAAGAGCTTTCCGCCCAAGCTGCCTGCTGATTTCCGGCGACTGCCGGAGTTTCCAGCCCTTGCCTCGTCTCCGTTCAGCTTGTTTCCGGCGCTCCCGTGGGCGCTGTTTCGCTTCTGTGGGCACATGATCTGCATCGCCGCAGCGACGAAGAACTGAGAATCACACGCAAAATCGTTCAAAAGAACAAATAAATCAATGGCTTGGACTTGTCCTGAGCGGTAGTCCCTGGCTATACTCCGCCCGCACTTCAATCGGATCATCACCATGCGCGGCGACGCCAAAGTTCTCGAATTCCTGAACCAAGCCCTGAAGAACGAGCTCACGGCCGTCAATCAGTACTTTCTGCATGCCCGCATCTTCGGCAATTGGGGCCTGAAGAAGCTTGAAAAGTACGAGTTCGGCGAATCCATCGACGAGATGAAGCATGCCGACAAGCTGATCAAGCGCATTCTGTTCCTGAATGGCCTGCCGAACCTGCAGGACCTCGGCAAGCTATACATCGGCGAGGACGTGAAGGAAATCCTCGAGTGCGATCTCAAGCTGGAGTACGAGGCACACCCGCTGTATCGCGATGGCAACGCTCAGTGCGAACTGGTCAAGGACTATGTGACGCGCGAGTTGCTGGTCGAGATCCAGGAAAGCGAAGAGCACCACATCGACTGGATCGAGGAGCAGCTCGGTCTGATCGAAAAGATCGGCATCCAGAACTACATGCAGTCGGCGATGGGCGAGATCGGCGAAAGTTGATCCGCTTCAAGTAACGCCCAACAAAAAGCCCGCATCCGATGCGGGCTTTTTGTTGGCTGCGTGCAGATCAGAACGGCTTGACGACGACCAGGATCACGATCGCGACCAGCAGGACGGCCGGTACTTCATTGATCAGCCGGTAGAACTTGTGGCTGCGCGTATTGGCCTTGGCGGCAAATTTCCGGATCACCGTCTTCAACCAGCCGTGATAGCCGGAAAGGACCACCGCCAGCGCGATCTTCAGATGCAGCCAGCCGCCGGAATGCAGGTAGGCCGGATTCATCACCAGCAAGGTCAGCGCGAAAACCCAGGTGCCGATCATGCCGATCGTCATGATGCCGTACAGCTTGCGTTCCATGATCAGGAAGCGCGCGTGGCCCGCGTCGTCGCTGACATCGCAGTGATAGACGAACAGACGCGGCAGATAGAACAGCCCGGCGAACCAGGACACCATGAAAATCACATGAAACGCCTTGATCCAGAGCATCGGGCATCCAGCAACGCGGGCAGGTGCGCAAGGTATCATCGTCGCCCCCTGGATGGGCATGAGGCTGGAAGGACGTGATCGAAGTCGGAATTGTCGGCGGCACCGGATACACCGGCGCCGAATTGCTCAGGCTGCTGTCGGCGCACCCGGGCGTGCGCGTGCGCGTGCTGACCTCCCGTGCCGAGGCCGGCAAGCGTGCCGATGTCTGGTTCCCGCATCTGCGCGGCCGCTGCGATCTGAGCTTCACCGCGCCGGATGACGACGCGTTGGCCGCCTGCCAGGCAGTGTTCTTCGCAACGCCGCATGCGACCTCGATGAGGCTGGCACCGGCGCTGATCGAGCGCGGCGTCCGGGTCGTCGATCTGTCGGCCGACTACCGCATCCGTGATGCCGAAGTGTTCAAGCGCTGGTATGCGCACGATCACGCCAGCCCCGAACTGCTCGCCGAAGCCGTTTATGGCCTGCCGGAAGTCAATCGTGAGGCGATCCGCGGCGCGCGGTTGGTGGCGGCTGCCGGCTGCTATCCGACGGCCGCCCAGCTTGGTTTTCTGCCGTTGATCGAAGCGGGACTGGTCGATACCGGCCGTTTGATCGCCGACTGCAAGTCCGGCGTCAGTGGCGCTGGCCGGGAAGCGAAAGTCGGCTCCCTGTTCGCCGAAGCGGCCGATTCGATGATGGCTTACGGCGTCGCCGGTCATCGCCATCTGCCGGAGATCGAACAGGGCCTGACGCGGGCTGCGAACGGCCCGGTCAAGCTGACCTTCGTGCCCCATCTCACGCCGATGATCCGCGGCATCCACGCGACGCTCTACGCGACGCTGCTGAAGACCGACATCGATCTGCAGGCCTTGTACGAAGGACGTTATCGCGATGAGCCGTTCGTCGATGTGATGCCGAAGGGCTCACATCCGGAAACGCGTTCGGTGCGCGGCTCGAACCTATGCCGGATCGCCGTGCATCGGCCGGGCGATGGCGATACGGTGGTGGTGCTGTCGGCGATCGACAATCTGGTCAAGGGCGCAGCCGGTCAGGCCGTGCAGTGCTTCAACCTGATGTTCGGTTTCGACGAGCGCGTGGCGCTCGACGCCGCGCCGCTCGCGCCTTGATCGTCGGCAAGGCTCGCCGGAATGGCTGATTGGCAGCACCGAGTTGTCATCACCAGCGAACGGTCGTCGCGTCGCCGCTGGCTGGTCACCTGGGTGGTGGTAGCCGCGCTCGTGGCTGGATTCGCGCTGTACAGCGTGACCCGCGCGACGGCGGTTTCGGATTTCGCTGCGGCGACTGTGGAGCGCGATCGCCTGCTCGACGAACGACGGCAGCTGACGCACGACCTGCGCGTCGCCAAGACCGAAGCTGAAACCCTGCGCGATCAGGTGGCCTATTTGAGCCGCTCTCAGGAGATCGATAGCGGTGCCTGTCAGGACGTGAAGCAGTCGCTGGGTCAGTTGCAGGCCGAGTCGTCGGACCTGCGCGAACAGCTCGCGTTCTATCGCGGCATCGTCTCCCCGCAGGAATCGCAGGCCGGCGTCCGAGTCTACGAGTTCCGCGTCAGTGTGGTGAAGACCCTGCCGAACCAGTATCGCTTCGACCTGGTGCTGATCCAGCCGGTGCGCAGCGACAAACGGGTCGGCGGTCAGGTTGAGTTGTCGATCGAAGGTTTGAAGAGCGGCAAGAAGCAGACCTTGAAGCTCGCCGACATCGCCGTGGACGGCGCGCGAAATCTGCTATTTTCATTCAAGTATTTCGAAGAATTCAGCGGACAGCTGAAGCTTCCCGAGGATTTCAGGCCGCTGCGGGCAATGGTGACGCTGCAACCCGGTGGCGGGCAGGCGGCGATTGAAGACGAGTACGACTGGAAAAAAATAATCCGGGAGAACGCTGAACCATGAAGGGATTTCTCGGCGGTGGATCAAGCGCTGGCGGCAAGGCTGCCACCGTCGAAACTCTGATCGGACGACAGACCGAAATCATCGGTGACGTGCGTTTCGTGGGCGGGATCCACATCGATGGTCGGGTCAAGGGCGCGGTCCAGGCATCTGGCGACGAAGCGGCCATACTGTCAATCAGCGAGTCAGGCGTTGTTGAAGGCAATGTGCGCGTTCCGACGGTCATGTTGAACGGTTCGATCGTCGGTGATGTCCGAGCGAGCGAGAAGTTGGTGCTTACCGCCAAGGCCCGAGTGACCGGAAACGTTTATTACAAGGTCTTGCAGATGGAACCGGGCGCCGCCATTAACGGGCAATTGGCGCACGATAGCGGCGACACGCTGGCGAAGAGTCAGCAGATGTCGCTGGAAAGCAGGGCCGACGTGGTAATCCTCGACGTTCAGGAACGCGCGTTGCAGCAAGGCGGGATGATTCCGCGAGATTGATTGGAGAGCGACATGGATGGCAACGAGATACCGGGTAGTGCCCAGTCTGAAGTGGTCTTCACCTCCGCCGCAGCCGCGAAGGTGCGGGAACTGCTGAACGATGAAGACAATGAAGCCTTGAAGCTGCGCGTGTTTGTGACCGGCGGCGGTTGCTCAGGCTTCAAGTACGGCTTCACCTTCGACGAGAGCGTGGAGGACGGCGATCTGTCGGTCGAGAACGGCGGCGTGACCTTGCTCGTCGATTCGATGAGCCTGCAATACCTCAGTGGTGCCGAGATTGATTACAAGGACGATGTCGACGGCGCTCAGTTCGTGATCCGCAATCCGAACGCGACGACTACCTGCGGCTGCGGCTCGTCTTTCGCAGTCTGAGCTCGAGTCGCCTGGCAGGCTTATTGGCGGGCGGGTACCGCGCGCCGATAAGCCAATTCACCGAGGCGGCAGCACCACGCAGCCGAGCGGTGACAAGCGGCTGGCGCCGGTCACGGCCGGCAGATTGCCCGGTTTGCCTTCGATACGGCGCATCGCCAGCCAGGCAAACGCAGTGGCTTCGATCCATTCCGGTGCCAGGCCATGCTGGCTGCTGGATTCAACGACAACGTCCGGCAAGGCGTCCCCGATCAGCCGCAGCAACAGCGTGTTGCCGACACCACCACCACAGACGATCAGCCTGGCAGCGCCGGGCGCAGCGGCCTTGATTGCATTGGCGACGCTGCGGGCCGTGACGGCCGCGAGGCTGGCCTGCACGTCTTCTGCGCGTAACGTCTCGATTGGGGGGTATAAGGAGCGGACCCAATCGAGGCGGAAGTAATCTCGCCCCGTGCTTTTCGGTGCCGGCCTGGCGAAATAGGGCTCACTGAGCAGCGCAGCGATCAATTCTTCATCGGCTGAACCGCTGGCAGCAAAGGTACCTTCCGCGTCGAAAGCGAGGCCTGAGCAGGCCTGCACCCATTCATCCATCAGACCGTTGGCGGGGCCGGTATCGAAACCGATCACACCCTCAAGGCCCGAGCCCGGCAGCACGGTGATATTGGCGATGCCGCCAAGGTTCAATACGCAGCGGGATTCGCGGGCGTGGGCAAACATCGCGTGGTGGAACGCCGGCACCAGCGGAGCGCCCTGACCGCCCAGCGCCAGATCGATGCGCCGGAAATCGGCGACCGTCGTGATGCCCGTGGCTGCTGCGATCCGGTTGGGATCACCCAGTTGCAGGGTCAGGCCACGTGGCCCGTCATGGAACAAGGTCTGGCCATGACTGCCGATGGCCGTGATCGCGCCGGCCGGAACTCCGCTGCGGGAAATGACTTCACGTGCAGCTGCTGCGAAGCTCAGGCCGATTTCGACGTCGAGCGTGCAGAACTCGCGCATCGAAATCTCGGGCTGATCCAGCGACAGCTCGATCAGCCTTGCCCGAAGAGCTGCTGGATAATTGTGGTGGTGCGCGGCGTGGAACTTGACCAGCCGACCCGCCTCGAACTCGGCAATGACGGCATCAATACCGTCAATGCTGGTTCCTGACATCAGGCCAAGATACAACCCTGACATCGGAAAGGCCGCCAGCGCTTACTTGTACTTGGAAAGGGCGACGTTGCTGTTGCTCATGGCGTCGATCTTGGCGACCAGTGGCGCCGTTTCGCGACGGAACTGCACGAGCGACTGCGAGTTCAGCGGTACGGCGCGCGGCAGGGTCACGGTCATCGGGTTCTTGTGAATGCCGTTGACCAGGAACTCGTAATGCAGATGCGGTGCCGTGGCGAGGCCGGTGGAGCCGACGAACGCGATGACCTGGCCCTGGCGAACTTTCGAGCCTAGCGTCAAGCCCGGCTTGAAGCGGGACAGATGGGCGTACAGGGTTTCGTTCTGGCCGCTGTGGCGAACGACGACGACGTTACCGTAGCCGTTCTTCTTGCCGATGAACTGGATCTTGCCGTCGCCCGTAGTGTGGACCGGCGTTCCGGTTGCGGCAGCGTAATCAACACCCTTGTGCGCCCGGATGATGTTCAGGATCGGATGACGGCGCG
>NZ_JAHFRY010000140.1 GCF_023266035.1 Nevskia sp. | reverse complement strand
AGGAAACCAACGAAAAGCTCTTCGGCGGGGCCGATTCGGTCGGCCGCACGGTGCGCTTCAACAACGTCGAATACTCGGTGGTCGGTGTGCTCGCGCACTGGCACCCGAGGGTCAAGTACTACGACGTGACCAACGGGCCGCTGACCGATGCCGAAGCCGCCTATCTGCCGTTCACCACGGCGATCGATCTGCGCCTGGACAGCACCGGCAACAACAACTGCTGGAAGAACGCCGATCCGGGCTGGGAAGGCTTCCTGGCTTCGGACTGCATCTGGATCCAGTTCTGGGTGCAGCTCGACAGCCGCGAGAAGCTGGACGCCTACAAGTCCTTTCTCGATGCCTATGTCACCGAGCAGAAGAAGCAGGGCCGCTTCCCGCGGCCGGTCGCCACCTTGCTGCCGGACGTCAATCAGTGGCTGAGCTTGCAGGAAGTGGTGTCGCGCGATGTCGAGATCCAGGTCGGTCTGGCCTTCGCGTTCCTCGCCGTCTGCCTGGTCAACACGGTGGGCCTGCTGCTGGCGAAGTTCATGCGCAAGAGCGGCGAGATCGGTCTTCGTCGTGCGCTCGGTGCCAGCCGCCAGCAATTGTTCATGCAGCATCTGGTGGAAGCCGGTGTCGTCGGCATCAGCGGCGGGCTGGTTGGCCTTGTGCTCACCGCGGCGGGGCTGATGGGCGTGCGGGTGCTGTACACGCAGTTCAAGAACATCGCCCAACTCGACTGGACGATGATCGCCATCACGCTGCTGCTGTCAGTGGCGTCGGCGCTGCTCGCGGGCCTGTTCCCGACCTGGCGCGCCTGCAAGGTGCAGCCGGCCACCCAGCTCAAGACGCAATAGTCCCGGAGACGCTGCCATGCTCGAACTACGTCCCATCCTGTCGGCGCTGATGCGCAGCAAGGTATCGCTGGTGCTGATCGGCCTGCAGATCGCGCTGACCCTGGCGATCGTCTGCAACAGTCTCTTCATCATCAGCGAGCGCGCCGCGCTGATGGACCGGCCAAGCGGCATCAACGAAGCCGATACCTTCACCATCGGCAGCATTGGGTTCGGCGCTGATTTCGATCTACGCGCATCGATGGCCGAAGACCTTGCGATGCTGCGCGGCCTGCCGGGCATCGTCGACGCCGCGCCGATCAACTCCTTGCCGCTGAGCGATGGCGGCTGGAGCCAGGGTGCTTCGCTGACCAAGGAACAGAAGTCGCCGACGGCACCCACGGCGATGTACTTCGTCGACGAACACGGCCTGAACACGCTCGGCGCGCGGCTGGTCGCCGGCCGCAATTTCCGGTCCGACGAAATCGGCAGCCGCACCCGCCAGTCGCAAGGCTGGCCGCCGGGCGTGATCCTCAGCAAGCCGCTGGCCGAAAAGCTTTGGCCGGGCGTAGACCCGATCGGCAAATCCTTCTATCTGGATACCGAGGCGGCGCCGAGCACGGTGATCGGCATCGTCGATCCGCTGCAGGCGCCCTGGGTGCACAGCAAGCGGCTCATCGACAACTCGACCGTGGTGCCCGAGATGATCGGCGATGGCCGTTTCACCCGCTATGTGCTGCGCTCCGAACCCGGCCGCCGCGACGCGATGATGAAGCTGGCCGAAGCGAAGATGGCCGAGCTGAATCCCGACCGCATCGTCCGCGACGCCAAGAGCGTCGAAAAGATCCGGGCCGACGGCTACTCCGAAGACCGGGCGATGATGATCATCCTCGGCGTGGTCATCGCCTCGCTGCTGATCATCACCGCGCTCGGCATCGTCGGCATGGCCAGCTTCTGGGTCACCCAGCGGACCAAGCAGATCGGCACGCGCCGGGCGCTGGGCGCCACGCGCGGCGCGATCCTGCGTCATTTCCTGGCCGAGAATTTCGTCATCACCAGCTTCGGTCTGGTCGCCGGCACGCTACTCGCATACGGTTTCAATGCATGGCTGATCCAGCACTACGAAACCGCGCGGATGCCCTGGTACTACGTGCCGGCCGGCTGCCTGACCTTGTGGGTGCTCGGCCAGATTGCCGTGCTCGGCCCGGCGCGTCGGGCCTCGCGGGTGGCGCCGGCGATGGCGACGCGGTCGGTGTGAAGCACTTGTCCATGCCGTGTTCCATCGCTTTATTCAGCCGCATCCTTTTCCTGGCGCTGTGCCTCGTCAGCGGCAACGGCTTCGCCGCTGACGATGGCTCGCTCGAAGCTCGGCGCAAGGCCCTGGCCGCGCTGCTAGACGAGCAATGGCAGGACCAGCTGGCGCAAAGCCCGGAACTGGCGACCACCATCGGCGACTATCGCTACAACGATCGCTGGACCGACAACTCGCTGGCGGCGACGGTCAGGCGCCAGCAGCGGGCGGCGGATTTTCTCAAGCGCTTCGTAGCGATCGACAGCAGCGGCTTCCCGGAAGCCGAGCGCCTGAACCGCGAGTTGATGATCGACCAGCTCAAGGACGGCCTCGAGTTCAACCGCCTGCGCCTGCATCTGATGCCGCTCGACCAGACCGCCGGTGCGCATCTGCAATACCCGCAATTCATGAGCGTGCTGCCGACCAATACGGTGCGGCAGTTCGAGGACTACATCGCGCGCCTGAACGCGATGCCGGCGCAGATCGATGCGCTGATCGCCGTCGCCCGCAGCGGCCTCAAGGCCGGGCTGATGCCGCCGAAGTTCCTGCTCGAAAAGGTCGTGACCCAATGCCGCAGCCTTGCCGAGCCGGCTGGCCTCGCCAGCGCATTCGCGGCACCGCTGCAGAAATTTCCGGACAGCATTCCGGCCGCCGAGCAGGCTCGATTGAAAGCCGCAGCGATCGCCGCGATCGACGGCAAGCTGCGGCCGGCCTATCGGCGTCTGGCGGCTTTCGTCGCCCGAGACTACGCGCCGAAAGGCCGCCGCGAGCCCGGCATCTGGGCGCTGCCAGGCGGCGATGCGCTGTATCGCTACGCCGTTCGCACACAGACCACGACCAGCCTGACGCCGCAGGCGATCCATGAGCTCGGGCTGGCCGAAGTCGCGCGTATCGAAGCCGAGCAGGCGCAGATCGCCCAACGCCTCGGACACGAGAGTCTGGCCAGCTTTCGTGCAGCCCTGAAGAAGGATCGCAGCACCTTCGCCAGCTCGCCGCAGCAGATCGTCGCTGCCTACCAGCGCTACAACGCGCAGATGGAACCGATGCTGCCCAAGCTGTTCGGGCTGTTGCCGAAGACCGCGGTGATCGTCAAGCAGGTCGAGGCTTATCGCGAGAACGAAGCGCCGGGCGCGGCCTACCTGCAGGGCACACCGGACGGCCAGCGGCCGGGGCAGATCGAGGTCAACACCGGCGACTTCGCGCACCGCTCGCTGCTGACCATCGAATCGACCGCCTACCACGAAGGCTCGCCCGGTCATCACCTGCAGATCTCGATCGCCCAGACCCTGCCGGAGCTGCCGCCGTTCCGGCAACAGGCCGGCTACACGGCCTATGTCGAAGGCTGGGCGCTGTATGCCGAACGGCTCGGCAAGGACGTCGGCTTCTATACCGAGCCGCTCAGCGACTACGGCCGGCTATCCGATGAACTGTTGCGTGCCAACCGTCTGGTGCTCGATACCGGTGTGCATTACAAGCACTGGACACGCCAGCAGATGGTCGACTGGTTCCATACGCATTCGTCGGACGACGAACCGGACCTGCAGTCGGAAACCGATCGCTACATCGCCTGGCCGGGCCAGGCGCTGGCCTACAAGCTGGGCCAGCTGCGCATCCTCGCCTTGCGCGAGGAAGCCAAGGCAGCACTCGGTGATCGCTTCGACATCCGCGCCTTCCACGACACCGTGCTCAGCGGTGGCGCGCTGCCGCTGGACAGCCTGAGCGAGCGGGTGCGCGCCTGGATCGCTGCTTCAAAGGCCGGCTGAGCTGCGCAACGCGCCCGGACCCACGGGTGTCGCGTTGCCTCAGTCAATGGCGTTGCAGCAGCTGCAAACCAAAGCCGGCCTTGACTGCATCAGACGTTACGATGGAGTGCCCATGCGAACGATCCTGATCATCGACGACAACCCCGGCGTGCTCGAAGCGCTGAGCCTGCTGTTCTCGCTGCACGACATCCAGGCGATCACCGCGGTGTCGCCTGAGGCCGGCCTGGACGTGCTGACCCGCGAGCCGGTCAGCCTGGTGATCGCCGACATGAACTTCGCGGCCGATACCACCTCCGGCCAGGAAGGTGCTGCGCTGTTCCACGCGATCCGCGCCCGCAATCCGGACCTGCCGGTGATCCTGCTGACGGCGTGGACACAGCTCGCGGTGGCGGTCGAACTGGTCAAGGCCGGTGCTGCCGATTACCTCGCCAAGCCCTGGGACGATGCCAAGCTGCTGGCGACGGTCGAGAACCTGCTGGAGCTGGCCGAAGCGGCACGTGAAGCGACGGCCAGACGTGCCGAGCGCAATCGCCGCCGGGAAGCGCTGGCTGCGCGCTTCGATCTCTGCGGCCTGGTCTATGCCGCCGATGCCACCGAGCGGGTGGTGACCATGGCCTGCCAGATCGCCCGCTCGAATGCGCCGGTGCTGATCACCGGCCCGAACGGCGCCGGCAAGGAACGCATCGCCCAGATCGTCCACGCCAACTCGGCGGTCAAGGCCGCGGCGTTCATCGCGGTGAACTGCGGCGCGCTGCCCACCGAACTCGCCGAGGCCGAACTGTTCGGTGCCGAAGCCGGTGCTTATACCGGTTCCACACGCGCCCGCGAAGGGCACTTCGAAACCGCCGAGGGCGGCACCTTGTTTCTCGACGAGATCGGCAATCTGCCGCTGTCGGTACAGGTGAAGCTGCTGCGCGTGCTGGAGTCCGGCGACTATCAGCGCCTCGGCTCCAGCCGGGTGCGCAAGGCGCGGGTGCGGGTGCTCAGCGCCACCAACAGCGAGCTGCCGCAGATGATCCGCGAAGGCCGCTTTCGCGAAGATCTGTACTACCGCCTGAACGTCATCGAGCTGAATCTGCCGCCGCTGATCGAGCGCATGGAAGATGTCGATCCGCTGGCCGAGCATTTCCTGCGCGACAGTGGCGCCGTGCTGTCCGACGAGGCGCGCGAACTGCTCCACGCGCACAGCTGGCCAGGCAATGTCCGCGAGCTGAAGAACGTGCTCGAACGCGCGCGGCTGTTCTGCCAGCACGGCACGATCGCGCCGGCCGATCTCGGCCTGCAGGTGCAGCCGCGCGCAGTGGCCCGCTCGCTGGACGATCCGAGCAAGGAAGCGATCGAAGCGGCGTTGGCCAAGGCCGGCGGCATGGTCAGCCGCGCGGCGCAGTCACTGGGTCTGTCGCGCCAGGCGCTGTACCGGCGCATGGAGCGTTTCGGGATCGCGCAGCCGGGCTGAGCCGAATGGGGCGGGGCAGTTGCGCAGGCTTGAGTTTCCCCCGGACACTAGGCGCCGCGCCGCCCCAGAATGTCCGCTCTCCCGCCCGATGCAACAGAACCGCCGCCACGTCTTGAGCCTGCTCGGTGCGCTGCTCGCCGGTTGCGCCAGCAGCAGGCCGATCGATCCGAAACGCCTGCTCGACCAGGATCTGGCCGTGCTGCCGCTGCGCATCGTCGTCGAGCCGTTTGAAGGGCGCGGGCTTTATGCCGACCGTGGCTTCGTCAATCGCGGCGCCGATCGGCAATCGGGCCGCAGCTTGATCGGCCCGCCAGCGCTGCTGTTCGGCGATGTTCTGGTCGATCACCTGCGGGTCGCCTACGGCCAGGATTCGGTGCTCGCACGGCCGGCTCGGTTCGGCAGCGATGTCCGTCTGCGGCCAGCCTTGCAGCGGCTGGAACGAGTGCCCGGCGACGGCGCTGACCGGGCGCTCTTGGCGATCGAGTTTGTCGTCAATGACAGCCGCGGTGTCGTGCTCGGCAAGCAGGTATTCAGTGATTCGCTGCCGGCCGGCAGCACGCCGGCCGAGTATCTTGCGGCACAGGCGCAACTGCTGGCCTGTGCCTGCGAGCAGTCGCGGCGGCTGCTTGACCGCAGCTTGCCGGCACTCGGTTCGATGCGATTGGCGCAACGCTGAACTTGGCCCGTCGTGATCAGCCGGGCCTGTTCTCGGAATTGCCGGATGCGAGCCGTCGCGGTGGCCGGCGTGCCAGCTATTTCTTCGCGCTGTGGCCAGACTCTGCGGTACGTCGTCGGCTGGCGTCGGCGGCTGCGGCATTGCCGCTGGGCGAGGGCGGGGCGGCTTACCGGATCAAGCCGGAGCGCCTGCATCTGACCTTGGCCTGGCTCGGTGATATCGGCCGCACCCAGGTCGATGCAGCGCTTCTGGCCGGCGATGAGGTGCAGGCCAAGCCATTCCTGCTGCGGCTCGATCGCAGCGGTCATTTCCCGAACGCCAGCACCGCCTGGCTCGGGCCGTCGGCGCTGCAGCCGACCTTGGCAAGACTCAAGGCCGAGCTGGATCGCGAACTGCTGCGTTACGGCCTGCCGGTAGCCAGCGAAGCTTTCGTGCCGCATCTGAGCTGCCAGCGCAACGTTCGCAGCTTGGCCGAGATACCGCCCTTCGAAGTGCTGTGGCCGGTCACCGAGTTCGCGCTGCTGCGCAGTGCCCGCAGCAATGGCAAGGCCGATGGTTACCGGATCGTGCGGCGCTGGTCGCTGGGTTGAGGCTTACAGCGCGTAACCCAAGGTGAAGCGCAGCACCGGATACCAGCGGTACTGACGCAATTCGTTGATCAGATCCTGCTTCTGCTGCTCCGCCAGGGCGTTGCAGAACGGCAGGACGCAGTCGAGATCCGCCGATGCCGTGACCTTGCCCTGGAACAGCACGCCGAGATCGAGCGTTGCCGGAAACCGAGTGCCCCAGGTCCAGCCCGCGCCGGCATACGGCGCAACGGGCCGGAACTTGCCACGGACTTCGCCGTGCGTGGCGATCGGCAGCGAAAAGCCCAGCAGCGGATCAGTGGCGACGATCGGCTGCGTAGTGTCGGCGCGGAAGCGATTGCCGTTGACGTAGAGGCCGCCAGACAGCTTGAAGCCGTTGCCAAACGGCTGCAGGTTCAGCAGCGCGCCGCCGCTGAGCAGCCGCGCGTGGCCGAAGTAGCGGGTTTCGTCGTAGACGAAGTCGTGCGAGAACTCCAGGTAGTGAGCCTGCAGCGCCAGGCTCAGAAACTGCGGAATCAGCGGCTGCCTGACTTCGATGCCGGCGCCCAGCGTTCCGAGCGAAACCGCGACGACCGGCGGGCCGACGCTTGCCGCCGCAGCCGCACAAGACAGAAGGCAGGCGACGGCTGCTGCAGCGAATCTGATCATCTGGTTTTCTACTCCTGCACCCCGATGGCGCGCGGCATTATCTACGACGCCGTTCATCGTGACGTGACGCAGGGCAGCTTTGCAAAAAGCTGCGACGGCCCTGCGCGCAGCTGTCCTCGCACTGACAAGGAACCGCCACACAAGCCCACTACAAGCTCACCACAAGCTCACTGGGCTGCCGGCTCTGCCAGCTTCGAGGTGCGAGTTCATCGCGCCTCGTCCACCCATTCCGGTGCCGGCCCTGCAGTGCCCACGGCGTCAGCGTCGTCGAGCCGGTTGCCGGCCCGTCGCGCGCCTTGCCGGCGGCGACCAACCTCAGTCTGTGGTTCGGCCACGACAGCAACGCCTCCGACGGCCTGCTGTGGATCCAGACTGATGACGGCGCCTATACCGATGTCACCAACCGCATGCTGCTGGCGGCGGTGCCGGCCAACGACGGTATCAGCCGTCCGCGTTCGGCGACCCTGGCGATCGTCAAGAACGATTTCGGCGTGATCGTGCTCTAAGCAAAGATTCAAGTAGATCGGGATTGCAAGCTCGTCGGCTTCGGCCGGCGGGCTTGTTTTTTTGTCTCGACGATCCGTTTCTCGGCTTCGCCGAGGTCGATCGCGGCCTGGGCTATCCGCCGCGATTGATTATCCGTGCCTGCCCGGCGCTGTCCGGTGGATCTGCTGCAGGAACGGTTGGGCCAGCGCGCGATAGAGCGGCTCCCTGCACAGCAAACGGGAGACGCCGAGTGCCACGAAACAGGTTGCCAGCATCGGCAGGATGAGCGAGTGGTCGTCGACCATTTCCATCACGATGACGGCGCCGGTCAGCGGCGATTGGGTGACGCCGGTGAAGTAGCCGACCATGCCCAATACGATCATCGTCGCCAGCGAAGTCTGCGGAACCAGTGGTGCCAGCGCCGCGCCAATGCCGGCACCGGTGGACAACGAGGGCGAGAAAACGCCGCCCGGCAATCCGGTGAGATACGAGGCCAGTGTCGCCAGCCATTTCAGTATCGGAAACAGCAGGCCGGGGCTGACCTCGCCGGTGAGCAGACCGCGCGCCTGCTCGTAGCCGGAGCCGTAGGTGGCGCCGCCCGAGGCCAGCCCGAGAACCGCGACGACGATGCCGAGACCGGCCGCCAGCAACACTGCCTGGCGCATCGACAATGGCGCCAGCATGCTGCTGCCCTTGATCAGCATTCGCGCGAACAGGCCGCCGATCAAGCCGCCGCCGATGCCGCATAGCGGTACGGCGATCCAGGCTCGCCAGGTCAGCAGATGCGCATCGGCGACGCCGAAATAGGTGTAGTTGCCGAGCAGGCCAGTGGCGACCACACCGGCCAGTACCACGGCAGTGATCAAGGTGCCGGTCGTACGCTCTTCAAAGGAGCGGGCCATTTCCTCGACGGCAAAGACGATGCCGGCGATCGGCGTATTGAAAGCTGCCGCCAGCCCCGCGGCCCCGCCCGCGAGCACCAGGCCGCGGCGCAGCGACTCGGATGGAAAATGCGCAAAACGCCCGAGCGCATCCATGATGGAGGCACCGATATGCACGGTGGGCCCTTCTCGTCCGATCGAGGCGCCGCTGAGCAGGCCAAGCAGGGTCAGGGCGATCTTGCTGACGGCGATGCGCAAGGACAGCAAGCGCGAACGCAGGGCATCGTCCGTGGTGTCCAGCGCTGCGATCGCCTGCGGAATGCCGCTGCCCTTGGCGGCCGGGGAGAACCTTCGGGTCAGATAGACGCCGGCGGCGAATCCGAATGGGGTGATGAAGGGGGCGACGAGCGGCCATGCCGCGATGAGTTTCGCGTGCTGCTGGATGGCCCAATCACAGGCTTCCGCGAAGCCGACAGCGACCAGTCCGACAGCAACCGCCCCACACCAGAAAACTGCTCGTGCCTGCCAGGCCTTGAGGAACGCCGTTCGGCTCGCGTGTGCATCTTCCGGGGAATCCATGACGGCATTCTATCGGGGGGCGAAGCCGGCGACGGAGCCTGGCCGCAAAGGAAGGTCTTCGATGCCGCGCGCCAGGCCGAGTCCGACTGGCGGTCTTGACCCTGAAGTAGAGTCCAGACTCCAAGCTGCAAGCCGAGTCTGGAGAACAAGCATGTCCCGAACCACGACGATCGGCGCCGCCGCCAAAGCAGCCGGCGTTGCCATCGACACCGTGCGCTATTACGAGCGCGAAGGTCTGCTGCCGGTGGCCAACCGCAGCAGCGGCGGCTACCGCTTGTATACGGCGGCCGATGTCGAACGCCTGCGCTTCATCCGTCAGGCCAAGGCGCTCGGCTTCACCCTGGGTGATATCGCCGGCCTGCTGCAATTGCAGGACGGTGGCGGCCCGCGCCAGCAGGTGCGGGAAATGGCCAGGGCACGCGTTTCAGAACTCGACCGCAAGATCCGTGAGCTGACCGCGATCCGCGACACCCTCGTCGCGCTCGAGCAGCAGTGTCACGGCAGCGGCACCGTCGCCGGCTGCCCGATCATCGAAGGCGTGCAGTCGGTCTCCCTGAATCAAAGCCCGGAGTCCTGAAGCCATGTCCACGTCCATCCCGAATGCCGAACCCGCCGCGACCAAGGCTTGCTGTCACGGCGATGCCGCCGTCTCGTCTGCCAAGGTTCCCATCCATCCGCCCGTTTCCCACTTCCGCCTGACCACGGCGGCGACCCTGCATTGCCTCACCGGCTGCGCGCTCGGCGAGTTCATCGGCCTGGCGATCGGCGTGACGCTTGGTCTTGATCAGTGGACGACGATGGCGCTGGCCACCGCCACCGGCTTTGCCAGCGGCTACACCCTGGGCCTGCTGCCGCTGGTTCGTCGCGGTTCGAGCTGGGCCGCGGCCTTGCGCACGCTGTGGCTCGGCGAAACGATCTCGATCGCGGCGATGGAACTGGCGATGAACTTCACCGATTACCACGTCGGCGGGGTGAGAGCGCCTTCCCTGGTCAGCCCGATGTTCTGGGCCGGCTATGCGGCAGCGCTGCCGGCCGGCTTCCTGATGGCCTGGCCGGTGAACTACTGGCTGCTGAAATCGAGCATCAAGCAGCCCTGCCATTGAGGCGATCGCTGCCCTGAAAAGCGCCATGGGTTTCGCCGTCCGAACCCATGGCGACATACTCGGTCCAAAGCCGCACTGCGACTCCGCGCAGACGGCGGGAAGAGACCTAAAAACATGACGGCCCCACAAGAAGCGGGCCTCGATCGCGCGCAGGAAGACCTGCTGGCGCGGCTCGATGCCATCTGCATTGCCAACCTCGACGCTGCCGGCGACAGCGAAAGCTTTCGCTGTTTCCTGCGCAGCTACTACGAGACCTCGACTCCCGAGCTGCTGAGCCAGCGCAGCGTGGACGCGCTGCTGGCGATCGCCCGCCAGCATTGGCTGCTGGTGCAGCAGCGTCCGGCCGAGGGCTATCGGCTGCAGTTGCTGCCACCGGCCGCCGGGCAGACCTTGGCGACGCTCGAAACCGTGGTCGCCGATCAGCCGTTCCTGGTCGACACGCTGAGCCTGGCCGTGCGTAGTCTGGGCAGCCCGATCGACTGGAGCGTGCACCCGGTGATGCGCCTCCAGCGCGATGCCGATGGCCAGCTGACCGGAGTCGGTGAGGGCACAGCCGAATCGCTGATCCATCTCGAATTCGAGACCTTGCCGAGCGCCGACGCGCTGGCCGGGCTCGAAGCGGATTGCCGCGCGGTGCTCGACGATCTGAAGCAGGTCGTCGACGACTACCCGCTGGCGCTGGCCCGCGTGCGGCACCTGATCGAGCAACTGGGCAGCCTGCCGCCGGGTGCCGATGCCGAGGAATTCGCCGAAGCGCGGGCCTTGCTCGACTACCTGCACAACCATCACTTCACCTTCCTCGGCGTCATCGAAAGCGTTGCCGAGAAGACCGCCGACGGCCGCGGCCGCTTCCGCATCGACGCCGCCTCCGGTCTCGGCCTGCTGCGCGCCGGCAGCCGCTGGGCCGCGCAGGATCTGATCGCGCCGACGGCGGAGCTGGACAAGTACGCCGATTCGCCGAGAGTGGTCGTGGTCACCAAGGCCAACCTGCACGCGACCATCCACCGCGCCGGCTTGATGGACGTGGTCTCGGTCAAGCATTACGACAGCAGCGGCACCCTGGCCGGCACCGTGCGCCTGCTCGGCCTGTTCTCGTCCGAGGTCTACATCGACCGGCCGCGACAGATTCCGCTGATCCGCCGCAAGGCCGATACCGTGCTGGGGCGTTCGCGGCTCGCCGAGCAGTCGCACTCCGGCAAGAACCTGCGCGACATCCTGCATACCTTGCCGCGCGACGAGCTGTTCCAGTCCAGCGAGGACGAATTGTTCCGGCTGTGCATGGGCATCCGCAGCTTGCGCGAGCGCCACGGCCTGCGCCTGTTCATGCGCCGCGATCGCTACGGCCGCTTCTTCTCGTTCCTGATCTATCTGCCGCGCGAACGCTATTCGCGCGAGCTGCGCGACAAGGTCGGCAGCACCCTGATGACCTTGTGCGGTGGCCTGTCGCTGGAGCGTACAGTCGAATTCCTGCGTGGCGATATCGCCCGTCTGCAATTGATCGTGCGGACGCCGCCCGGCACCCAATTGTCGCTGACCGCCAGCGACATCGAAAAGATCCTGGGCATCGCGACCCGCACCTGGCGCGATCAATTGCGCGATCGCTTGCTCGACGGGGGGCGCGATGACGCCAGCCGCGCTGCCCGCTATGTCGATGCCTTTCCGGCTTCCTACTCCGAGCTGGCCCAGCCTGCCGAAGCGGCCGACGACGTCCGGGTGCTGGCGTCGCTGAACGAGGCGCAGCCCTTGGCTGCGCGGCTGGCGGTGCTGAGCCCTGAAGACGGCAGCCTGCCGCGCGCCGTCGGCCTGAAGCTGTACACGCTTGGTGATCCGCTGGCCTTGTCCGATGTCTTGCCGACGCTGGAGAACTTCGGCCTCAGAGTCGTCCGTCAGGACCCGACCGAAATCCTGCCCCGCGATGGCGGCAGCCAGTGGCTGCAGGCTTTCGAGGTCAGCCATCCCGGTTGCAGCCTGCCGGCGGAAACCCAGCGCGCCTATTTCGAAGCGGCGTTCCTGGCCTCGTGGAACGGCCTGCTCGAGAACGATGGCCTGAACCGCCTGGTGCTCGGCGCCGGCCTCGATGCGCGGCAGGTCACCATCGTTCGCGCGCTGACCCGTTACCTGCTGCAGACCGGCCTGCCGTTCAGCCA
>NZ_JAHFRY010000221.1 GCF_023266035.1 Nevskia sp. | reverse complement strand
CGGTGGTCATCAGGATCGGCCGAAGACGGGTTTCGGCGGCGATCTCGATCGCTTCACGCTTGCTGTGGCCCAGCGCTACCTGCTCGTTGGCGAACTGCACGATCAGGATGCCGTGCTTGGTGATCAGGCCGACCAGGGTCACCAGTCCCACCTGCGTGTAGACGTTCAGCGTGGCGAAGTCCAGGAAGATGAACACCATCGCGCCGAAGATCGCCATCGGCACCGACATCATCACCACCAGCGGATCGCGGAAGCTTTCGAACTGCGCCGCCAGAGTCAGGAAGATGATCACCAGCGCAAACACCATGGTGGTCAGGAAGCCGCCGGATTCCCGGACGTACTGTCGCGACACACCGCCGTAATCGATCGTGTAGCCCTGCGGCAGGGTTTCCTTGGCGATGTCGTTGAGGATCTTCAACGCTTCGCCCTGGGTGCCGCCGAACACCGCGCCGATGGTGGCCGAGTTCAACTGCTGGAAATGCGGAATCGACTGCGGCACGGTTTCGGTCTTCAGCGTGACCACGGTCGAGGCCGGCACCATGCCGCCGGTCGAGGTGCGGATGTAGTAGTTGTCCAGCTGATCGGCATTCAGGCGATCGCTGGTCTGCACCTGCGGGATGACCTTGTACGAACGGCCTTCGATCGAGAAGTAATTGACGTAGCCGCCACCGAGCAGCGAGCCGAGCGCGCCGCCGACATCACGCATGGTCAGGCCCAGCGACGCCACCTTGTCGCGATCGACGTTCACCGTGGTCTGCGGCTTGTCGATCTTCAGACCGTTGTCGAGCACGTAGAACTTGCCGGTCGCCTGCGCCTTGCTGACCACTGCATCGGCCACCGCATAGAGCTTTTCGAAGGAATCGGTGGTGTTGATCACGAACTGGATCGGCAGGCCGTTGCCGCCGCCGGGTAGCGGTGGCGGATTGACCCAGAAGATGTTGGCACCGGCAATCTTGTTGCTGTGGTTCTGGAGATCGATCGAAATCGCCGTGGTGCTGCGGGTGCGATCCGCATACGGCACGGCGACGAAGCCGCCGATCCCCGAATTGACCGTGCCGACACCCTCGATCTGGAACGCGCTGGCGTATTCCGGCATGTCCTTCATCACGCCGTAGATCTGATCGGTGTAGGTCGACATCTGCTTCAGCGTGGCATTCGGCGGGCCGCTGACGATGTGGATCAGAAAGCCCTGATCCTCGGCTGGAGCCAATTCACTTTTCGCGAGCACGCCCGCCATCGGCATCATCATCATCACGGCGATCAGGCCCATCACCACGAAGCCGAAGACCACGATCGTGACCCAGCCGTTGAGCATGCGGCCCAGTATCCGCCGATAGGAAGCCGAGAAGCGCTCGAAGTTGTGATCGAGCATCTGCACGAAGCGATTGGAGCCGTGATCGTCGCGCAGGAACATCGCGCACATCATCGGCGACAAGGTCAGTGCCACCACAGCGGACACTGCGACCGCACCGGCCAAGGTGAACGCGAACTCGGAGAACAGCACGCCGGTCAATCCGCCCTGGAAACCGATCGGCACATAGACCGCGATCAACACCACTGAGATCGCGATGATCGGCCCGGCCAGTTCGCGGGCGCCGACCAGTGCCGCCTGCAACGGCGTCTTGCCCATCTTCATGTGGCGGTCGACGTTCTCGACGACGATGATCGCGTCATCGACGACCAGACCGATCGCCAATACCAGCGCCAGCAAGGTCAGCAGGTTGATCGAGTAGCCGAGCACCAGCATCACGAAGAACGCGCCGATCAAGCTCAGCGGCATGGCGATGATCGGAATGATCACCGAGCGGAAGCTGCCAAGGAACAGGAAGATCACCACGGTGACGATGGCCAGCGCTTCGAGCAGCGTCTTTTCCACTTCGCTGATCGAGGCGCTGATGTACTCGGTGGAGTCGTAGACGATCTCGCCGTTCAGGCCTTCCGGAAGCTGAGCCACCAGTTCCGGGAATGCGGCGCGGACATTCTTCACCACGGTGAGCGCGTTTGCATCGGGCGCCACCTTGATGCCGATGAACACCGATTGCTTGCCGTCGAAGCGGGTGCCGGAGTCGTAGCTTTCGGCGCCGAGCGACACCTTGGCAACGTCTTCCAGACGCACCAGCGAGCTGCCTTTCTGCTTGATGACCAGCTTCTGGAACTCTTCGATCGAATGCAGATCGGTGCCGGCAGTCAGATCGACGCTGACCATGTCGCCGCGCGTGGTGCCGAGTGCCGACAGGTAGTTGTTGTCGGCCAGCGCCGTGTAGACATCAGCCGCGGTCAGGCCGACGGCGGCCAGCTTCTGCGGATCCAACCAGGCGCGCAGCGCGAACTGGCGTCCGCCGAGCAGTTCCGCCTGCTTGACGCCGGCGATCGTCTGCAGCTTCGGCTGCACCACGCGAACGATGTAGTCGGTGACCTTGTTCGACGGGATGGTCGTCGAATGAAAGCCCATGTACATCGCCGCGATCGCTTCGCCGACCTGCACGGTCAGCACCGGCTGCTGCGCTTCCGCAGGCAACTGGTTGATCACCGACTGGACCTTGGTGTTGATCTCGTTCAACGCACGATTGGAGTCGTAGTTGAGCTGCAGGGTCGCGGTGATCGTCGAGGCGCCGGCGACGCTGGTCGAGGTCAGGTAGTCGATGCCCTGCGCCTGTGCCACGGCCGCTTCGATGGGGGTGGTGATGAAGCCGGCCACGACATCGGCATTGGCGCCGTAGTAGAGCGTGGTGACGGTGACGGTGGCGTTTTCGGTCAGCGGATACTGGCGCACCGGCAGCCCGAACATCGAGCGCAGGCCGAGCACCAGGATCATCAGGCTGACGACGGTCGCCAGGACCGGCTTCTTGATGAACAGATCGGTGAATTTCATGAGGGTCTCATCGTCCTTGAGCGGGCAGGGCCAGTGAACAGGAACCGGCTCACTCGTCGACCGGCTTCGGATTGGCGTTGTTGCCCGGCTGCACGTCGTTGTTGACCGCGATCTTGAGGCCGGTCTTCAGCTTCAGCTGGCCGCTGGTGACCACGATGTCGCCTTCCTTGACGCCGGTCAGGATCGCCACCTGGTCGCCACGCGTCGGGCCGACGGTGACGAACACCTGGCGAGCCACCATCACTGGAGGCGCGTCGGAGGCTGGCGCCGGAGGGACGGGCGCAGCAGCCGTCGCTTCCTTGCCTTCCGCCTTGGCCACTTCGGCAGCTTGTGAAGTTTGCTGGGCCGACTTGATCTTGGCGTCCTCAGCTTCGAGCCGCTTGGTCTCCTTCAGCGCGGCCGGCGTGTTCGGATCGGCCGCCTTTTCGCTGCCGCGCGGCACCACCAGGAACACCGTTTCGCCATAGGGATTGAAGCTGACGGCGGTTTGCGGCACGGTCAGGTAACGGGCCTTGGCGCCGACGGTGACATCGACATTGGCAAACATGCCCGGCAGCAGGCGTTTGTCCGGATTATTCAGCGTCGCCTGCACCTTGACGTTGCGGGTATCGGCATCGATCGCCGGCTCGATGGCGCTGATCTCGCCGGTGAAGGCGACGCCAGGGAAGCTGTCGGACACTGCTGAGACCTTCTGGCCGAGCGACAACGAGGCGAGCGCTTTCTGCGGCAGATTGAAGTCGACGTAGATCGGATCGAGCTGCTGCAGGCTGACGATCGCATCGCCTGGGTTCAGATACTGGCCGCGATTCAGCGTCGAGATGCCGAGCCGTCCGGAGAACGGTGCCGAGATGACTTTCTTGGCCACCGTTGCCGCCTGTTCGGCCACTGCTGCGCGCGCCGAGGCGAGGGTGGATTCCGACTGGTCGAGCTGCGCCTGGCTGATCGCATCGGCGCTGCGCTGCTCCAGATCACGCTTGGCAACGCTTTCGGCCAGCCGCAGATCGGCTTTCAGCGCATCGAGCCGAGCGACATCGCTGACCGCATTGAGCTGCACCAGACGCTCGCCGGCCTTCACTTCTTCACCGGAGCGGAACGACACGTTGTCGACCAGGCCAGCGACTTCCGTCGACAAGGTCACGCCCCGTACCGCGCGCACCGAACCGGCGGCACTCTGGGTCGGCTGCCACTCTTCGAAGGCAGCGGTCAGGGTTGATACCGCGACCTGAGGTTCCGGCGCGGCCGCGAAGCCCGCCATCATTTTTTTGATCTGAAACGCCTTGACGCCGACGATGACGATCAGGATCAGAACGACGACGCCGATGAGGGTGAGCCA
>NZ_JAHFRY010000019.1 GCF_023266035.1 Nevskia sp. | reverse complement strand
ATCAGCGCGCGCAACCGGGCGCGGCGGATCGCCGACTTGAAGCTGTCGTCGACGCTGGCGTCGTAGCGCGCCGATTCGCGGCCTTCCTGGGTGAAGGCCTGCACGGTGGGAATCGCGTTGAGGATTTCACCGGCGACTGCCGAGGTATCGGCGAGGCGATCCTGGGCATCGCGGGACATCCGGCGCACGCCGCGGCCGATCAGCACCAGCGGCACCACGACCACGGCGAGCAGCACCACGGTGATCACGAACAGGCGCGGGCTGGTCACGCCGAGCATCACCATGCCGCCGATGAACTGCAGCAGGCTGCGCAGGCCCATCGACACCGAGGAGCCGACCACGGTCTGCACCAGGGTGGTGTCGCCAGTCAGCCGCGACAGCACTTCGCCGGTGCGCGTGGTTTCGAAGAACTCCGGCGACTGCGCCAGCATTCGGCGATAGACCGCGCTGCGCAGATCGGCGGTGACCCGCTCGCCGATCCAGCTGACGAAGTAGAAGCGCCCGGCAGTGGCCAAGGCCCAGAAGATGGCGAGCAGGCCGAGTGCCGCGAAGTGCGCGTTGATGTGGCTGTCGGCAGCGGCGCTGGCGACGAAGCCTTCGTCGATCAGATCACGAAACGCCAGCGGCACCATCAGCATTGCGCCGGAGCTAAGGATCAGCGTCGCGGTCGCCATGATCAGCCGGCCACGGTACGGCGCCAGGAACGGCAGCAGGCCGGCGAGGGCGGACAGCTTGCGGCGCGGCGGGGTGGTATCGGAGGCGGCGGTTGCGGTCATTAAACGGTCTGGAGGCTGGCGCGGCGGCGATTGTCGCCGGCTGGCGGTTTCGATGCTTGCATCCGCCGTGGCGATCACGCAGCGTCGGCGCCCGATCTTCTCGCCCATTCATCCACGATGACTGCCTTCATCCCGACTCGCAGTGCCGCGCTCGCGCGGCTTGCCGAGTTCCTGCCCAGCGCCGGCAACCATTACGCGAACGAGCGCAACAGCGATCTTGGCCCCAGCCAGCGCGACAACGTGTCGCTGCTGTCGCCGGCGCTGCGTCATCGCCTGATCACCGAGGATGAAATTGCCCGCGCCGTGCTCGGCAGTCATTCGTTCCCAGCCGCCGAGAAGTTCATCCAGGAAGTCTGCTGGCGCACTTACTGGAAAGGCTGGCTGGAACTGCGGCCGAAAGTCTGGCGCGATTATCAGAGCCAGCTCGAAGACCTGATCGACAAGATCAGCGACGGTTCCGGTCTGGATAGGCCGTTCCGCAAGCGTTATCAGGCGGCAGTCGACGGCCACAGCGGCATCGCCTGTTTCGATGCCTGGACGCAGGAGCTGCGCGCGACCGGCTACCTGCACAACCACACGCGCATGTGGTTCGCGTCGATCTGGATTTTCACCCTGAACCTGCCCTGGCAGCTGGGTGCGGACTTTTTCTATCGCCATCTGCTCGACGGCGATCCCGCCTCGAACACCTTGAGCTGGCGCTGGGTTGCCGGCCTGCAGACCCAGGGCAAGCATTACCTGGCACGCGCCGAGAACATCCAGCAATACACGGCTGATCGCTGGTCACCGAAAGGCCAGCTCAAGGAGGACGCCAGCCCGTTGCCGGCGGACGAGATTCCGGCGGCGGGGAAGCTCGGCGAACTGCCGCTGCCGAACGCGCGCAAGCGCACGGCGCTGTGGCTGCATGACGACGATCTCTGCGCCGAGTCCTGGCCTGCCGTCGAGGGTCTCGATGTGGTCGCAATTGCTGGTGATGTGTCCCCGGTACGGCGCTCCTGGCTGCCGGTCAGCGACTCGGTGATCGCTTATGCCGAGGCAGCACTTGCCGATGGTCTGAGCCGCGCCAGCGCGCATTACGGCCCGCCGGCACAACGAGTGCTGACCACTGACCGCCAGCGCTGGCTGGCCGAGCACGGCATCGAGCAAGTGGTCACGGCCTATGCGCCGCTTGGCCCGGCGGCCGGCGCGCTCGGTCTGCTGGCGCGCGATCTGCGCGCGCGGGGTATCAGCCTGGTGCAGCTGCATCGGGCCTGGGACACGGCGTTCTGGCCGCATGCCGACAAGGGCTTCTTCCAGTTGCGCGAACAGATTCGCCCGCTGCTCGCCGAACTGCAGATTCCCTGAACCGGGTAGGTATCAGCGGTATTGCGAAGCGGACTGGCGGCATTCGTTAGCAGCCGCCAAGTCACTGTGCTAACAGGAATTTTTGACGGCGCTGCGGCATGGGATGTGCATAGTCCTTCGGGTAGCTCAACCGCTCTCGGAGGTCGTCATGCAATCGCCCGACTTTGCGCAGTTTGGTGCCACCGCGCTGGAACAGAAGGATCTGCTGTTCCTGTTCGAGCATTTCCCGGTGCCGGGAACCGATGCCGTGGAAGCCGCGCGCCGGGTCATCGAACAGCCGAGCACGCTCGAATCCTTGCTCGAAAGCCGCTACGTGCAGGACGCGATGCTCGATCCAACCTCAGCCTGGGTCGATGTCTCGCCGAAGCTCTACTTCAACGTGATGCTGCGCCGGGCGCTGGCCGGCCGCCGCGATTCCGGCGAGCGCCGGACCATTCACTACCTGTCGAACCTGCTGGCGCTGTTCTCGAGCAACGAGCGCCTGCATCGGGTGCAGTCTGGCGAGACGCAGGACTACGACTACCTCGTCGACCTGATGCACGAAGCCCAGAACGCCGGCCACGAGCGGCGCTTCCTGGTGCTGTCGCAGATCGGCAACTACGCGCTGTTCCTGGCCGGCTGGTGCGCGCCGTGGATCGAGCATCGCCGCCGCTATTTCAACCGGCCGCTGGGCCTGGACTACTACTGCAACATGAGCCGCTCGCACTTCGCTTCAGCGGCGAAGCACGAACTGGCCGATACCTTTGGCTTGAAGCCGGTGTTCGCGCAGCTGGCGGTGCGCTTCGATTACTACCGTGGCGGCATCGAGCGGATGGCGAGCACGGCGCTGCACTGAGGTCAGTCTTCAGTCGGCCAGGCCGGCACGGAACGCGAGGTAGTCCTGCGCCGCCCGGCCCGGTGCTTCGAGCATCGGCAGATGACCGATGCCGGCCATCATCTGCACCTGCGAGTTCGGCAACAGGCGATGCAGGATCGCGGCACCGGAGGGATGCAGCACGCGATCCTTGTCGCCCCAGACGATCAGGGTCGGCGTGGCCAGCGGCGGATTCATCTCGGCCAGTGTTGCGTCGAGCGCGTCGGACTGCTCGCGAATCTCGCCGAAGATGTATTCGTTGAGCGCGTAGTCGGCGATCTGCCGATCGATCAGCACCTGGCGCACCGGCGCCGGAATGAACGGCGGCTTCTGCATCACGAACTGCATCAAACGGCCGAAGTCCTGCGCGCTGCGGGCGAACAGCGGCGGCGGCATGCCGGCAGCAATCAGCTTGATCATCTCCGAATCGTCGGCTGACATAGCACCGCCCGGATCGAGCAGCCACAGGCTTTGCACGGCTTCCGGATGGGCGATCGCGTAGGCCGCCGAAATCCAGCCGCCCATCGAGTTGCCGCCGAGATGGAAACGGGTCAGACCGAGCTTGCTGGCGACCCGCGCCACCCGTTCCACCTGATCGCTGATCCGGTAGCGGGCATCGGCCGGTTTCGAGCTTTCGCCGAAGCCGGGCAGGTCGATCGCATAGATGCGGTAGCGCTTGCTCAGCGTGGCGGCGACGCGGGTCCAGTTGTCCTTGTCGGCGCCGATGCCGTGCAGCAACAGCAGCGGTGGGGCGCCCAGCGGGCCACCTTCCAGATAGACGATATGAAGGTTCCTTCCATTGGCGTCGATGTCCAGTTCCGAACGCTGCAGGCCGGCGCGCATCCGCTCCAGGCTCATCGCGGTATCGGCAATCTTCTTCGGTGCCAGGAAGTACAGGCCGACATAGATGGCGATGGTCAGCGCGAACAGCAGCAGGAAGACTTTCAGGATCAGCACGGGCTTGGGTCTCTCGGTGGCGATGCCGGATGGTAGTGAGTTCAGCGGATCAGGCCGCTTCTGTAGGGCGGCCACGCCCGCCGTATGCGCAGTCGTCGAGGTGCGCCGGCGGCCATGGGCCGCCCTACGTCAGCCAGCGCAACAGATGCGGGTAGACATCGGGATGGTTGACCAGCCGCAGATGATGCAGGCTGGGCAGCATCAGGCCATCACCCTCGATGAACGGCACTTTAAGGGTTTTGTTCAGGTGATGGCCGCTGGCGCTATCGTGCAGCACCAGACCATCGCCGATCCAGCGCGTGCGCGGATGCAGCGGGCCGTCGCCGAGCATCGCGCCGATGAAGTGCAGGCGCGCCTTCGGCAGGCGCAGCACCGGCAGGCGAGTGTCGTGGCCGATCAGGTCTTGATCGTGGTCGCGCCAGTCGTCGTGGCGCAGACTGCCGTGGCGCAGATCCTTGATGCCGGCCGAGCGGGCGTTGATCGCCGTCGCCAGCGGCCGGGTGATGTCGAGCATGCCGAGCAGGCTGGTCGCCAGATGGCCGAAGCGTTCCAGTGGTGCGCCGTGATGCGGGCTGCCGAGGCAGACCAGATGGCTGATCTTCTCAGGCCACAGCAAACCGCGTTCGAGCGCCTGATGCGCTGCACTGCGGGCGATCAGCCCGCCCATGCTGTGGCCGATCAGCGCCACGCGGCGCACTTTTACCGGCCAGTTCGCAAGCAGGGTTTCGAGGACGGCGGCGAAATCCTCGCCGTTCTCGGAGATGTGCCGGCCGCTGTTGTAGCGCAGGAACACCGGCGTGTAGTGGTGCTCGCGGTGCAGCTTCGAGGCGTAGGTATCGCCGCCATTCTCATCGGCGTAGGCCGACCAGATGTGCTCATCGCAGCACAGGCCATGCAGGAACACCGCGATGTCACCGCTGGCGTCCGGATGTTCGGCGGCGAGGGCGGCGCGGCTCAGCGACAGCAGGCAGCCCTGGCGATCACGGAAGCCGAACGTGGTCGCCAGGCCATTGCCAGTTCTGGCGAGGAAATCGCCGAACACGCCATTGGTGGCGCTGACGACCGTTTGCAGGCGATTCACCAGCGCGCCCGTCCCGGTTGATCCTGAATCTGGTCGAGTACCCGGATCGCCGCATCGCAGCCGACGGCGCTCAGGCCGCGAACGCCGAGGTGCACGGCCTGGGTGATGCCGTCGTGGAACTGCCGGACGATGCCGCTGATCTCGGCCACTACGGGCACACAAGCGAGTACGCGGAACGGTTTGTCGGCGATCGCCAGATGGGTTTCCTCGATGCGGGCGCTGCCGCGGTCGATGCCAGCCTTAAGTAAGGCGATGGCGCCCTGCAGTTGGCGCGATGATTCGTCGGTAGTCGGTGACATGGGTACGATCCGGTCAATTTGTGAACGATCGTGCACAAATACTCGCGGCTTGTCCACTGGCAATCAAGATTCCCCTTTCCGGCGCGGGATCGCTGCCCGCAGAATCGCGCCTGAGCGATCAACCTCTTTCTTACGGAGATTCCCCTTGGCCCTGCCTGCTGTGCTGCAAAACCTGCGTCTGCCGGTGATCTGTTCGCCGATGTTCATCGCCTCGAACCCGCGTCTGGTCATCGAGCAGTGCAAGGCCGGCGTCGTCGGCTCGTTCCCGGCGCTGAACGCGCGTCCGCAGTCGCGGCTCGGCGAGTGGCTGGTCGAGATCGAAACCGCGCTGGCGGCGTTTGAAGCGGCCAATCCGGGCAAGAAGGCAGCGCCGTTCGCGGTCAACCAGATCGTCCACAAGTCCAACGATCGCCTCGAAGCCGACATGGCGACCTGCGTCGAGCACAAGGTGCCGATCATCATCACCTCCTTGCGCGCGCCGGACGCCATCGTGCCGGCCGTGCACAGCTACGGCGGCCTGGTGTTCCACGACGTGATCAGCGTGCGCCACGCGCAGAAAGCGCTGGAAGCGGGTGTCGATGGCCTGATCCTGGTCTGCGCCGGTGCCGGTGGTCATGCCGGCACCTTGTCGCCGTTCGCGCTGGTCGGCGAGATTCGCAAGTTCTACCAAGGCCCGATCATCCTGTCCGGCTCGATCGCCAGCGGCGATGCCATTCTCAGCGCGCAGGCGATGGGTGCCGACATCGCCTACATCGGTACCCGCTGGCTGGCCACGCCGGAAGCGAATGTCAGCGAGGGCTATCGTCAGGCGATCGTCGAATCCGGCGCTGGCGACATCGTCTACACGCCGTATTTCTCGGGCGTGCACGGCAACTACCTGAAGAAGAGTATCGTCCTCGCCGGCATGGACCCGGACAATCTTCCGCACGCCGACGCCAGCAAGATGAATCTTGGTAGTGGGGGTGCCGAAGCCGACAGCAGCACCGCCAAAGCCTGGAAGGACATCTGGGGCGCTGGCCAGGGCGTCGGTCTGATCGATGCGATCAAGCCGACTGCCGAAGTGGTCAACCAGCTCGAAGCCGAGTACCGCGCGGCGAAGGCGCGGATGCTGGCGGCGACTGCAGCCTACACGGACTGATTACCGCGAAGCAGGCTGCTAGTCGGCCGCCTGCTTCCTGCGCCGTTCCGAGCGCGCCGATGCTTCGACGACCGCCATCAACCTCGGCCCGAACAAGGTATCGAGCATCGGCTGGATCAGCTCTTCCAGGCTGCGGCCAATGGTCAGCTGGCCAGCCAGATGCAGGCTCAGCAAACCGTGTAGCGACGCCCAGGTGACATGTGCGCCGGTCGCCCCATCGCCGGGAATCAGTCTGGCATCGACGGCTTCCTGATACGCGGTCTGCACCGTGGCCATCGCCCGCAGCCGCGCCGCGTGCAGCTCCGGGAAATCGGTCGGATCGGGCTGGCGCAGCGAGAACATCAGCCGATATTCGGAAGGCTGCGACTGCGCGAAGGCGATGACGGTTCGCGCAATCGTGTGGAGCTTCAGCAGCGGCGATTCCAGACCCTCGATCGCGGCTTCCAGCAGCGCGGTCAGACGGTCGAACCACACCGCGCGCAGTGCCGCGAAGATGTGCTCCTTGTTCTTGAAATAGCGATACGGCAAGGCCTGACTGCGGCCCATCGCCGCCGCGATCGCCCGCAGGGTCACGGCATCGTAGCCATCACGTTCATAGAGCGCCGCGGCGGCCGCGCAGATGTCGGCGCGGATGCCGTCGGCAGCTTCGGCGGATAGGCGGGGGCGGGCCATGGGCAGGGACGAGTCCGATCAGCTGAACGCCGGCCGCAATCAGCGCGTGATCTGCCGCATCAAACATTCCTGCGTGGCACTCGCCACCAGCCGTCCCGTGCGGTCATAGATCAGCCCGCGCGACATGCCACGTACCGATTGCGCGCTGGGCGAATCCATGGCGTACAGCAGCCAGTCGTCGGCGCGCACGTCGCGATGGAACCACAGCGCGTGGTCGATCGAGGCGACGATCATGTCGCTGGAGAACCAGCTGCGGCCGTGCGGCAGCAGGGCGGTCGAGGCCAGGTTGAAATCCGAGGCGTAGGCCAGCACGCAGCGATGCAGCATCGGATCGTCCGGCAGCTTGCCGGCGGCGCGGAACCAGATGCCCTGCTGCGGCGCGCGTTTCTCCGGCTGGAACGGGTCCATCGGCGTCACCCAGGCGAACTCGAAGGCCTGCTCCTTGGTGAAGGCGATGCGCAGGCGCTCGGGGAAATCCGGGTTGCGCGCCAGTTCGGCGTCCAGCCACTGCTTGCGCAGTTCGTGCTGGTTGGCCAGCGATTCCGGCGTTGGCACGTCCGGCATCTCGACCTGATGCTCGAAGCCTTCCTCGGCGCGCTGGAACGACGCGATCATGGTCAGGATCGGCTGGCCGTGCTGGATCGCCTGCACGCGCCGCGTGGTGAAGCTGCGGCCATCACGGACCCGATCGACTTCATAGACGATCGCCGCGTCCATGTCGCCCGGGCGCAGGAAGTAGGCGTGCAGCGAATGCGGCAACTGGCCTTCTACGGTGCGCGTTGCCGCGACCAACGCCTGGCTGACCACCTGGCCGCCGTAGACGCTGCGGCCGCCGAGATGGCGGGACTGGCCCCGGAACAGGTTGACTTCCAGGGGTTCCAGATCGAGCAGGCTGACCAGATCGGCGAGGCAGGGGTTCATCGGTGTTCCACTTGTCTTAGATACGAAAGGGTAGCTCAGACCGAGTGTCCGGCCGCGTGTCCGGACGCCCAGGCCCACTGGAAGTTGTAGCCGCCGAGCCAGCCGGTGACGTCGACCACTTCGCCGATGAAGTACAGGCCGGGCTGGTGCTTGGACATCATCGTGCTCGATGACAGGCCGTTGGTGTCGACGCCACCGAGTGTCACTTCGGCAGTGCGATAGCCTTCGGTGCCGCTGGCGGTGATCGGCCATTCGCTGAGCTGCGCGGCGATCGCTTTCAGCTCGGCCGGGCGGTACTGGCGCATCGGCTTGTTGGCGATCCAGCGCTCGCAGAGTCGCTGCGCGAAGCGCTTCGGCAGTGCTTCAGACAGCACTGTCTTCAGCTCGCTGACCGGCCGTTCGGCTTGTTGTTCGGTGAGCCAGGTTTCGGCGTCATCGTTCGGCAGCAGGTTCAGCGACAGCGGCTGTCCTGGCTGCCAGTACGAGGAAATCTGCAGGATCGCCGGGCCGCTCAGGCCACGATGGGTCAGCAGCAGCGCGCCGCGAAAGCTCGCGTCCTCGGCCGAGACTTCGACCGGCAAGGCAACGCCGGACAGATCGGCGTAGTCCTCGAGCGGCTTACCGGACAAGGTCAGCGGTACCAGGCCGCCGCGCGTCGGCTGCACCTTGTTGCCGAACTGCTTGGCGAGCTGATAGCCGAAGCCGGTGGCACCCATAGCCGTGATCGACAGGCCGCCGGTGGCGACGACGATCGAAGCGGCCGAGTAGACGCCGCGCGTGGTGATGACCTCAAAGACGCCATTGCGCTGCTGCACGGCGTTGATCGTGCATTCGGTCTCGATCACCACATTCGCGTCGCGGCACTCATCGAGCAGCATGCGCAGGATCAGCTTCGAGGACTCGTCGCAGAACAGCTGGCCGAGTTCCTTCTCGTGGTACTGGATGCCGTGCTTGTCGACCAGCGCGATGAAATCCCAAGGCTTGTAACGGGCGAGGGCCGATTTGCAGAAGTGCGGATTGGCCGACAGGTAGTTCGCCGCCGTGGTGCCGGTGTTGGTGAAATTGCAGCGCCCACCGCCGGACATCAGGATCTTCTTGCCGACCTTGTTGGCGTGCTCGATGACGCGAACGCGCTTGCCACGCTGGCCGGCCGTGAACGCGCAGAACAGGCCGGCGGCGCCGGCGCCGAGCACCAGCACGTCGTCGGTGGTGATGGTCACCAGACCTTGCGCTCGGGCAGCAGGCCGCGCAGTTCTTCCGGCGTCAGGTCGCGCCAGGCGCCGACTTTCAGATTGCCGAGCCGCACGTTGATGATCCGCACTCGTTGCAGGCGCACCACCTTGTAGTCGAAGGCGGCGCACATGCGGCGGATCTGCCGGTTCAGGCCTTGGGTCAGCGTGATCTTGAAGCTGAACTCGCCGAGCGCTTCGAGCTTGCAGGGCTTGGTGCGCTCTTCGAGTTCGGTGAGGAACACGCCGCGGCTCATCGCAGTGATGAACGACGGCGTCACCGCGCGGTTCACCGTCACCCGGTATTCCTTCTCGTGATTGTTCTCCGAGCGCAGGATTTCGTTGACGATGTCGCCGTTGTTGGTCAGCAGGATCAGGCCATCGGAATCCTTGTCGAGCCGGCCGATCGGGAAGATGCGTTCGCGGTGCTTGATGAAATCGACGATGTTGCCGGCGACGTGGCGCTCGGTGGTGCAGGTGATGCCGACCGGCTTGTTCATCGCGATGTAGACGTGGCTGGACGCTGCGCCGATCGGTTTGCCATCGACTGCCACGGTGTCGCCATCGTTGACCTGAGTGCCGAGGCTTGCGACCACGCCATTGACCGAGACGCGGCCGGCTTCGATCCAGCCATCGGCTTCGCGGCGCGAGCTGATGCCGGTTTCGGCGATGAATTTATTCAGACGCACGATCAGAAGCTCAGCCGATGTAATGCATGGCAGCCGCCGCCCCGAACGAGAACGCCGCCCGCAGCAGGCGGGCAGTGCGGTCGCGCGGCAGCATCAGCTGGTCGATCTCTTCTTCGGGCAGGCCGGCGCGCTGATAGCTTTCCTCGCGCTCCTTGCGGGTGATCGTGCGATCGATCAGGCCGGAGACCAGCCAGCAGAACACGAAGTAGATCGCGCTGACGAAGCCGAACGCCACCAGGCTGACCAGCAGCAGGCCCCAGGACGTCAGCGGCTTCAGCCAGCGATCCATGGCGCCGGGTGCTAGACGATGGTGGCGTACAGATCGTGGGTGTCGGCAGAAGTGACCTTGGCCATGATCCGCTGGCCTGGCCGCAGCTTCGGCATGGTGTTCAGGATCACCCGGCCGTCGACTTCCGGCGCGTCCGCCTGGCTGCGGGCGATGACGCCATCGGGGCCGACTTCGTCGATCAGCACTTCGATGGTCCTGCCGATTTTCTTCTGCAGCTTGGCGGCGCTGATGCCGGCCTGACGGGTCATGAAGCGTTCGAGACGCTCGTCCATCACTTCCTGCGGCACGGCACCCGGCAGCGCGTTGGCGGTGGCGCCATCGACCGGCGAATAAGTGAACGCGCCAACGCGATCCAGCTGTGCTTCATCGAGCCAGTCGAGCAGCGTTTCGAACTCGGCCTCGGTCTCGCCGGGGAAGCCGACGATGAAGGTGGAACGCACGGTGATGTCCGGCGCAATCGCGCGCCAGGCTTCGAGCCGGCGCAAGGTGTTTTCGGCCGCCGCCGGGCGCTTCATGCGCTTCAGCACGCTGGTGGCCGCATGCTGGAACGGCACGTCGAGATAAGGCAGCACCAGACCTTCGGCCATCAGTTCGATGACGGCATCGACGTGCGGATACGGATAGACGTAGTGCAGGCGCACCCAGGGCTTGTGTGGCGCGTCGAGATTGGCGAGGCCGCGGCAGAGATCGAGCATCCGCGTCTCGTATTCGCGCTCGCGGAAGGTGCGCTTGGCGTACTTGAGATCGAGGCCGTAGGCGCTGGTGTCCTGCGAGATCACCAGCAGTTCCTGGACGCCGGAGCGGGCCAGCTTCTGCGCTTCGATCAGCACTTCGTCGACCGGCCGCGAGCGCAGCTTGCCGCGCATCGACGGGATGATGCAGAAGCTGCACTTGTGATTGCAGCCCTCGGCGATCTTGACGTAGGCGTAGTGGCGAGGCGTCAGCTTGATGCCCTGCGGCGGCAGCAGATCCATGAACGGGTCGTGCTGCGGCGGTACCGCCAGATGCACGGCGTTCATCACGCCCTTGTAGTCCTGCGGGCCGGTGATCGACAGCAGGTCCGGGAACTTGGCTTCGATCAGTTCGCGGCGCGCACCGAGGCAGCCGGTGACGATGACCTTGCCGTTCTCGGCCATCGCATCGCCGATCGCGTCCAGCGATTCCTCGACCGCCGAATCGATGAAGCCGCAGGTATTGACGATCACCACATCGGCCGCATCGTAGTTGCCGACTGTTTCATAACCTTCGGCGCGCAACTGGGTCAGGATTCGTTCGGAATCGACCAGCGCCTTCGGGCAGCCCAGCGACACGAAGCCGACCTTGGGGGCCAGTTTCGGCATCACGGCGGCGGATTTGCGACGGGGACGGGCAGCGGCAACGGGCATGAATGCACCGGGATAAAGCAGGAAGCGGGCATTTTACCTGTTCGTGGCGCCGAACCCCGGCCCGGCATGACGGTCCTAAGCCGACAACACCTCAGGCCCGGCCGCCCTCGCTAGACTAGGGTCGAATCGGACGGCAATGTCGTCATCCCCATATCGGAGTTCCCCATGGGCAAGCTGTTGAAGATCGTGTTTGCTGTCATCGGCGTCGTGCTGCTGCTCGTGGTGCTCGCGGTCGGGGCCTTCGCACTGTTCTTCGATCCGAACGATTTCCGCAGCCAGATCACCGCCGCCGCCAAGAAGTCGACCGGCCGTGACCTTGCGCTTGGCGACATCAAGCTCGGCTTCTATCCGGTGCTCGGTGCCAACGTGAAGAACGTTTCCTTGAGCAATGCCGCCGGTTTCGGTGACGCGCCGATGCTGGTGGTGGCCGAGGCCGATGTCGGCGTGCGCCTGCTGCCGCTGGTGCTGAGCCGCGAGATTCGCATCGGCAAGATCAGCCTCACCGGCATGAAGCTGAACCTGGCCAAGGACGCCACCGGCAAGAGCAACTGGGATGACCTGAGCAAGACCGACGAGAACGCCGCCAAGCCCGAAGAAGAGAAGTCCGGAGGCGGCGCTGGCATCAAGTCGATCGACATCAGCGGCATCGCCATCAAGGGTGCCGATATCAGCTATGACGACAAGCAGAGCGGCCAGGCCTACGCGGTGTCCGGCCTGGAGCTGGAAACTGGTTCGATCAGCCCGGGCGATCCCTTCGACATCAAGCTGGCGTTCTCCACCACGGTGAAGCAGCCGGCCGCGAAGGCCGACATCAAGCTGTCGACGCGCGTGGAATACGACCTGAAGGCGAAGACCTACAGCGCCGACAAGCTGGCCCTGAAGGTGCTGGCGACGATGCCGGACCAGAAGGCCGATATCGACCTCAGCGGCAATCTGTCCGCCGACATGAACAAGCAGACCGCCAAGGCCGACAAGCTCAGCCTCAAGCTCAAGGCAACGACCAAGGACGGCACGGCCGATGTCGATCTCGCTGGCAATGTCTCCGCCGATCTCGGCAAGAAGACCGCGTTGACCGACAAGCTGACCGTCAAGCTGAAAGCCGCGCTGAAGGATCTCAACGCCAATGCCGATCTCGCCGTGCAGGTCTCGGCCGAGTACGACAAGCCGCTGGTGCGCGCCCAAGGCCTGACCGTGAAGGTCGATGCCGATGGCGCAGCGGTGCCCGGTGGCAAGCAGACGGCGAGCTTCGCCGGCGATGCGATCTATGACGGCGAAAAGGGCACGCTGAAGCTGGCCAGTGGCGATCTCAAGGCGGCTGGCCTCGATGCGACCATCGCCCTCGATGCCATCGGCCTGAACACCGATGCACCGCGTTTCGTCGGCCCGCTGTCGGTCAAGACCTTCAATCCGCGCGAACTGATGAAGCTGCTCGACATCAAGGTCGAGACCGCCGATCCGGAAACGCTGAAGGCGCTGAGCTTGAGGCTGAAGTTCGACGCCACCACCAAGGCGGCGCGGATCAGCGATCTGAACATGAAGCTCGACCAGAGCACTTTCACCGGCTCTGGTGCGGTGACCAGCTTCGACTCGAAAGCAGCGGAGTTCGCGCTGAAGCTCGATGCGATCGACGCCGATCGTTATCTGCCGACGCCGGCAGTGCCGGTCAAGGAAGCGCCGCGCACGCCGGAAGAGAAGGTGGCCGCCAATGCCGTCGAATTGCCCGTCGAGGCGCTGGACGGCTTCACCGCCAATGGCACCATCGACATCGGCAAGCTGAAGGTATCGAACCTCAGCATGGCCAACGTGCAGTTCCGTCTCAATGCGACCAAGGGCCAGCCGAAGGAAATCGGTCTGGGTGCCCAGCTCTACGGCGGCAGCATCGCGTCGACCACCAAGATCACGCCGGGCGCCACCCCGCGTTACGTCGAATCGCTGAAGCTGACCTCGATTTCCGCCGGCCCGCTGTTGAAGGATTTCACCGGCAAGGAATCGATGACCGGCGAAGGCAACTTCGCGATGGACGTGACCGCCAGCGGCAAGACCGTCGGCGCGGTCAAGCAGGCATTGAACGGCGATCTGTCGTTCAGCTTCCTGAATGGTGCGGTCAAGGGCTTCAACCTCGGCCAGATCCTGCGCAAGGGTGATGCGCTGCTGAAAGGCCAGCAGTTCAATGAAAGCGCGCCGGTGCAGACCGACTTCACCGAGCTGAGCGCAGCGGCAAAGATCACCAACGGCGTGTTGCAGTCTGACGCGCTGAACGCCAAGAGCCCGCTGTTCAGAGTCGATGGCGCCGGCAAGGTCGACATCGCCCGCGAAACCATCGACTACACGGCCAAGCCGACCATCGTCAACACTGCGAGCGGCCAGGGCGGCAAGGAGATGCCGGATCTCGCCGGGATCATCATTCCGATCCGCGTCACCGGCACCTTCGATAATCCGAAGTACGCGCTGGACATCCGCGCAGCGCTGCAGCAGAAGGCCACCGAAGGCCTGCGCGAGAAACTGGTTGGCGAGAAGGGCGACAAGCTGCGCGAGAAGATCGATACCCAGATCGAGAAGAAGCTCGGCAACCAGCTCGACGGCAATCCGGCGCTGAAGGGCAAGCTGCAGGACGGCCTGAACTCCCTGTTCGGCAAGAAGAAGCCGCCGGCTGAACCGGCTCCCGCACCGGCTCCAGCCCCAGCCCCCGCGCCGGCGCCCGCTCCAGCGCCTTGAGCGCAGCGACATCAGTGGCGGCTGGCGAAGACTTCGCCAGCCGCCTGCTCACCTGGTTCGACAGCCACGGCCGCCATGGCCTGCCATGGCAATCGCCGCGCACGGCGTATCGCGTCTGGCTGTCGGAAGTGATGCTGCAGCAGACCCAGGTCGCGACGGTCATCCCGTACTTCGAGCGCTTCATCGCCCGCTTCCCGGATTTCAAGGCGCTGGCCGCTGCCGATATCGACGAGGTGCTGGCGCTATGGGCCGGCCTTGGCTATTACGCCCGCGCCCGCAACCTGCACGCGGCGGCGAAGCAGGTGGCCTCGCTGCATTGCGGCGATTTGCCGGACGATCTCGAAGCGGCGCAGGCGCTGCCCGGCGTCGGCCGCTCCACCGCTGCTGCGATCCTGGCCCAGGCCTATGGCTCGCGGCACGCGATTCTCGATGGCAACGTCAAGCGCGTGCTGGCGCGCCACGCGGCGATCCCCGGCTGGCCCGGCGAGCCGAAAGTCGCCGCCAGGCTCTGGCTGGTCTCCGAACGCTTCCTGCCGCAGACGCGCCTGGCCGACTACACGCAGGCGATCATGGATCTCGGCGCCACGCTTTGTACTGCGCGGGCGCCGGCCTGCACGCGCTGCCCGGTCGCGGCGGACTGTGCGGCTCGGCTTGCTGATCGCACCGAAGATTTCCCGTCATCGAAGCCGGCGAAAGCGCGGCCGCTGCGCCGCGCGACCTTGTTGCTGGTCGAGAACGAGCAGGGCGCGGTGCTGATCGAACGCCGTCCGCCGACCGGCATCTGGGGCGGCCTATGGTCGCTGCCGGTGGCCGGCGAGGGCGAGTCCGTCGACTGGCTGCTGCGCGAACGCTTCGGCATCAGCGTCGAACCGCTGGAAACCCTGCCCGCCTTCCGCCATGCCTTCACCCATTTCGAGCTGGAGCTGACACCGCTGCTCTGCGCGCTGATCGACGCGCCGCCCACCGCTCTGCATGAGCGACCGGAGCAGCGCTGGCTTACCATGCACCGCGACGCGCTGCCCGGCCTGCCGGCGCCGGTGCTGAGCTTTCTGACTCGCCGCTACCCAACTGCAAGGCCCCCGATAGAACCGTGTCCCGAACCGTCCACTGCATCAAGCTCGGCATCGAAGCCGAAGGCCTCCCGCGTCCGCCAGTCCCCGGCGACCTCGGCCAGCGCATCTACGAGCAAGTCTCGAAACAAGCCTGGGCCGAATGGATCGCGCACCAGACCCGGCTGATCAACGAGATGCGCCTGTCGCTGGCGGAATCCGAATCACGCAAGTTGCTGATGACCGAACTGGAGAAATTCTTCTTCGGCGGCGGCGAGCTGACCAAGACCAGCTACATCCCGCCGAAAAAGGCCTGAGCGCCGCTGCGGGCCAGCCCCAGCCAGGGCCGGAAAGTGCTTGACGCCTGATACCCCTGTCGCGTCTAATCGCGCTCCGCGTTGAGACGCGGGCATCCAAGCAGCACGTTGGCCGAGTAGCTCAGTCGGTAGAGCAGGGGATTGAAAATCCCCGTGTCGGCGGTTCGATTCCGTCCTCGGCCACCAATTTATTTCCAGGTAGCTCAAAGACTTCCGCGAGTGTTACGCCGCGCGAAGATGATGGACTTTGGCTGACTGTGACGTGATCGTGCCATCCAGCCGACACGCTGCCACCCTGAGATGGTCCGCCGCCAAATGGGCGTACCGCATCACCATCTCAAACGTCGTCCAGCTCCCAAGTTCCATCAGCTCTTGAAGGCTGGTGCCGCTTTGCACATGCCATGACGCCCAGGTGTGTCGCAGATCGTGCCAGCGGAAGTCCTTAATCTCCGCTCGCTCGCAAGCCCGGTCCCAGGCTTTCGTCGTACAACGCTCGACCGGCTTGCCCTGGTACGTGAACACGTACTGAGCATGCTGGCCTTGCCGACTCCGCAACACCTCTAACGCGTCTTCGTTCAGCGGGACGGCGATTGCTCGCCCTGACTTTGCTTCGTCCGCGTGAATCCAGGCCACCTTGCGCCCCATATCGACCTGGTCCCACCGCAGGTACGACACGTTGCGCTGACGCAGACCAGTCGACAGGGAAAATCGCGCCATCTCAGCGAGATGAGACGGCAGCTCCGCAAGGAGCCTTACCGCCTCATCACGCGTGATCCAGCGGATGCGCCGCTTCGACTCCCGATAAAGCCGGACTTTCGGGATGTGATGTACCCACTCCCAATCGTCCCGCGCCCTTCTCAGAATCGAGCGGATCAAGGCGAGGTAGCGGTTTGCATTGGGCTGGCTCGATTCCTTGGCCTTGATCTCCCCGATGCGGTCGATCAGGTCCCGCGTGACCTCGCTCAACATCCGAGGCCCCAGGTGCCGATCCAACCACCGCAACTTCGCCACGTCCTTGTCATGGCTGCGCTTGTGACTCGTTTCCTTCAACCACCGAACGGCAGCTTCTTTCCAGGAGCGATCTGGTTTGACGCCGAGGCGCTGTTCCTCCCAACAGCGAACCTTCAATCGGTCGTGTAGCTCCTGCGCCTGCTGCTGGTCGTGAGTCCCAGAAGATTCGCGTACTCGGCGTCCATTCGGGGTAGTGAAGTCGATCCACCAGACATCACCGCGTTTGAAGACTCCCATGTAGTACCTCCTACGTTGGAGCCACTTAGCGGCGCTTGCCGAGGGTCAGCGTAAAGCCGGTCCAGGTAAGCGACAAGGTCACGTTCCAGGAACACCCAGGCTTTACCGGGTTTCGCGGCCTTGAGCTGACGCATACGGGCCTTCTGGCGCAGCACGGCCGGCGACATGTGAAGGAATCTGGCGGCTTCTGGCAGGTCATAGGTGCGCTCTCCCTCAGCCACGGCCCGTCGCCTTCAGGTACGCCCGCTGCGCAGCCTCATGGGCCTGCTCAGCGGTGATCGGCGTATTGAGGGGGTATGGCAGATTGAATTCCGTCGCCTTGCGCGCCGCCCTCGTTTGCGCCCTGGCGTCGAAGGGAATGCCGACTTCGATGCCGAAGCGATCGAAATGTGCCTCACAGTCATCCATCAGGCGATGCCCGGCTTCGACAGGGTCGGTTAGCCCACGGACCGCCATATAGGACGTCAGGACGGCGAACAGAGAGCGGCAAAGCGCATCCAAGGACGGCGCTTGATCCTTGCGGAGCGGCGCGCGGCCAGCCGCGTCCCGCCCCGCCCACGGCATCGCGGACAGCTCGGCCCACAGCGGATGGGTCGGCCACCGGGACTTGGTGTCGTCAGCGGGATTCGGGCAGGCCAGTCGTAGCCAGTCCTCCGTCGCATAGCGCCACAGCCCGCCCTGACCCGACAACAGCGACGAGAAGTCCCGAATACCCAATTCCTTCAGCACCGTATTCCGGAATTGAAACTCCAGGCGATACACGGATTGGTCAGGCGTCCACCCTGCCGCCGCCCACAAGACCCGCAGATAGTCTTTCCCGCTCTTTTTAAGCTCTAGGACTTTGTCGTACAGCCGCGCCTGAAGATCGCCGCCGCCGATGCTCCAGCCCGAGGGCTCGCCTTGGACGAAATGGGTGCCGATGTAATGGGCGCGACTGATCCAGGCATCCCGCGCCCAGCTATCCAGGGGATGCGGTGACGAGTAATCCGAAAACAGATCGACGCGGCTGACGTTGGGCTCGCCAGACAGAGCGGCCATCGAAGACAGAACCAGGCGAAGCTGCCGAACCGCGTGTTCGATACCCACCGACGTAATGAACTGGCTACGAAGCTGGACGTAGGCGACTGGAACTTGTGAGCCGGACTTCCTGCGAGATAGCTGGATATGAAAGCAGCCATCGGCCAGCGTGTACCGGTACAGCTTCGATCCGCCGCTTTTGACCTGGAACAGATGATCCAGGATCGAAACCTGGGCCTTGGCCTGGATCGCATCATTAGGCGACTGAGCGTTAGTCCTGGCTTGTTCCAGCAACACTGCCCACTGGTCATGAAGGCTGCCGGGAAAGGACAGATACAAGCTATCCACGCCATATCGAAGCACCGTGCAGTTACCGGGTGCTCTGTTAGTAAGAAGCGCACCCGGCGATTGCCGAGGAGTTTGCTCCTCCGTCGCAAAAACCTCGGCAATTCGCCGGGCCGGTTCTAAAAACTCGCTTGCCGGGTGGCTGTTCGGGGTATCGGTGCTGTCGGTGTCGGTCATGTTCGTATCCGCTTCGGCAGGCTTGCGAAGACCGCTTCCTGCTACGGATACGAACTCTGTGACCCGGCATTGCTTAAGCCGAGGCGCTAAAAAAGAAAGTCAGGGCGTTGACGCGACGCCGCTTTTCTGAAGCTTTCGATACTCGCGGAGGCGTTTGCTCAGATAGCCCACGTCCTCAATTCGGTTCTCAGCTCCGCCGACGCCAACTTCATCGCAGATATCGAGGATTTCGCGATGGCTCAGATTCGCCAGCATCCCGGCCTGATCGAGAAGTGCGAAGACGACCCACAGTGACTTATGGCGGATGCGTCCTCTATAGGGAGCCGCCCGAGTCCAGACGCTAACCTTGTCGAGGAATGCGGACTCGCCAAGCTGTTTAGCGCGCTCGTACTTCTCTCGGAAGTACGGAACCACCGTCAGGATGCGTCCATCAATACGGATGGCTTTACAAAACGCATCGTCGTCGCCTGCTTTCGCCTTGGCGATAAGCGTTGTCAGCTTTTCGCCGTGCATCATCATCGAGAAGGTTTGCCCGAAGCTGGCAAAGAACACGCTATAAAACGCTTGTCCGCGTTTGATAGCTTCGCGCTGCTCATTTTCGGACAAGCTGGCGAATAGCTCCTGCGCCGCTTTGATCTGCTCCGGAGTCTTTGGAATGCTTTCCAAGACCGGTTCAACTGCATCACAGATTTCCTTAAGGAACTCGCCCCGTTGTTCCAGCGATGCGGTTTCCGCTTGTATTGCAAGCTCACGAATTTCTTGATCGGTGAGCCAGGCGCGCAGACTGAAATACGTCAACAGTCGCTCATCTTCATAGATGAGCGGATATTGCTCGATCTTCAGATTTTTTATCGTATCTACAAGGACCGGCGGGAATTGGAGCCAGCCGTTAGATTTCTCCAGGTGCCGGATTACCCATTCCGCATCTGGGATGGCACCTTTCAGGGCGGCAATTAGACTGTCGCGCGGGAGAAGCTCTAACATTTACTGATTTCACCTGTCCATACCAAAAGGTAAATCAAGTTTTCTGAATATATCAACACCGAACTGTCTAACCATCGACATAATAAACTCTGGTTCTACCGACCATATAAACGATAGCTCACCCCGGAGCATAGCTAAGTCGCAGTCTATAGAACTGTTATTTGAAATCCGATATAGCAGCGAGCGAATGCGGCGCTTCCTTTCACGACCAACAGAAATGCCTCCTTCCGTGGTGAGGTTGAGTCCAACAAGGAAGCGGCCATTGGCGCGCGAAGTGAATACCGTTTTACTCTTGTTTACAGCGAGCTTGGGATACCTGAGCTTGTCGCAAACTGACCTGATCTCAGACTCTATTGAAATTAAGACACCCTTCTTGTCCGTGGAGAACGCCAAATCATCTGCATACCGACTGTAGATCGCACTGTTCGTCTTGGCGACAACTGTTGCAGCTAGATCGAACTGGTAAAGTATTGAGTTGGAAAGCGAGGGTGAGCTGGGTGCGCCTATCGATAGGCAGTTTTTACTCTGTGTGCGATCTCTCCAGCACACAAGTTTGGAAACGATATCTGCGTCGGCTCCCGATAATCCAAGCATTGTGACTAGATGGTAGCTAACATCGTTCTCAGTTATAGACGGGAAAAAATTCTTAAAATCCATCTTTAAGAGAAAACGCTTTTTTGAATGCTTCCGCGCATGATCGGCAATCGAAAGTCCTTCCCGATACGCCGTCGCAGCTGTATGCACAGGTAGTTCTGAAAAAACGTTTTTTACGAGCCATCTCTGTATAAGTTTTACTTCCGGCGTCGGCTGAGCGATCGTCCTAAACGCTCCAGGCTCTCGTTTGGCAATCTTATAGACTTTGTATCTATATGGCGCTGTCGAAATGATGCTCAACAATTCGGCAGTAGAAAACGGAAGCTCCTTCAAAAGAGATTGAAGGACGTTCATCGTAGGAGCCTCGTTTTAGGCGAACTGGTCCGGGCATTTTTTCGGTACGGATCGTTCTGCACTTCCTTCCACGCTTGAGCCTTAATTCTTTCGCGGTGGAATGGCTTCCCTATTATCAAAGATGTGTAGTCTATATAAGCCCCATCTTTGCTTGTTGCCTCGTAAAATGTGTTGTCTCCGTACTCTTTTTCTTCAATCAGTTTTGTCTGTATTAGAGTGAAAAGAATCTGTTTAACACGGCGTAACTGGTACTTCACCCCAAAATGGGCGAGAACTTCTTGTACTTCGGTGACGCTAACAAGGGTAAATAACTTAATTACATCAAGAGCTAATAAAATTCCGTGCTGATTGTCTTTGTCGGAAAAAGCGACCGTACTTGGTTTTTTATTTAGTTTTTCTTCTTCCAAATTTTTTACTACTGCCGGCACATGATCGTCAAAGTCCTTGGCAGCCCTGATCAGAGGCGCAACAAATATACTTTTTGGTTTTTTATGAGTCTCTTGTATGTGTCTTATCGGACCAAGCTTGATGAAGGACTTACTTTTATAATGAGTGGAATCAACAATAATGAATAAAAGATCCCTCAAGGACGGGATCTGTGAAAACGCTCCCAGCTCAGCTATTGCTCCTGGACATTCCAAAAAAATCACAACGGCACTCGCCAGGTACCCCAGATCCTGCTCAAATCCGAGAAGATCTGAGTATGTGTCGAAGTCGTTCCAATCTTGATATGACTCTGGCAGCACAATTCTTTCGTATAGATCGACGCGCTCGGTTTTGGTCCAATTAACGAATGCATCGCGGCATGACTTCGGCCGTATCACTTTGCGCGGCTGTGGCGTAAGCGGGCCGCCGAATATAGAAATAAGGTTGCAATACGAAATGACGGTTGCCTTTGCAGGGTCAACCGTCGACTTGAATTGTTCTAATGTTTTTAGTGACATCCGGTAGACTCAGCTACCCAAATTACAGGCACGAAGGCGCTCCCGCGCCCAAGCTAGGAGCATACGACGACGCTTGGGCGCGGGAGCGCCTTCGTGCCGTCGAAGCCGGTCAATCAATTACCGTCTGGCGATGCGCCCGACGATGGTGTTAAAAACACTAACTCCACGGTACGCGTAACTGAGTCGACGAAGTATGAGAGGCTGCCGTTGAAGCCGCAAGCCCGCTCACCAGCAATCCCCAGCGGGACATGTAGCTCGCCGCTCCCGTATGGGAACAATCAAGAAAGTTAGGTAGGTCCTGAATCCGCAAGTGGTATGGCATGCGAGATCGGGCGTTGTGCCAAATCAGTCCACGAGTGACCTGCGATTACCTTAGAGTGAAATGTCACAGGCATTGGTAGCAAGCGCCGCAAGTGACAGAAAACATTGAATAAAACGCCCTTTCAGGGGCTCGGTTGAAAATCCCCGTGTCGGCGGTTCGATTCCGTCCTCGGCCACCATATTTTCAATAACTAGAGCGGCCTGCAGAAGCAGAGCCAGCCGGCCGTAAAACTCCTTACAACCCTTTGCGAGTTGCCGCGATCATTCGTGGCGGTCTGTCTGTGGCTCGACGGGCGCAGCACCGCTGCAGAGCCTTCCTAGGGTTTGCCCGTCGCTACATCGGACTGCTCATGTCGTAAAGTCCGGGGCTACCGAGACGCAAGAAATCGCTTGGCCGGACCGCACACGGTTTCCTGCCTGAGCATTCGCGCAGCGTAGGGATTTCGCCAACGCGCTCATCAAGTCCGGAGCGCTGCCTCTGGACCGGCATTCCGTCTCACAAGCAACGCTCGGGTCAATTTCCGTCGACCAGTCTCGGCACAGCTTGCCGGTTGGCATGAGGCGCTGAAGTTCAACAAGAGACCTTCCATGTCCGATGCAAGCAGCAGCCCCATGGCCGAGACGATGAATGCCCGCGTTCAGCGCTGGTGCGTCTGGTGCGGGCTGATCTTCCTGGTGCTGTTCGGCATCGGCTGGATCTTCCTCGCCGGGTTCATTCCGCCGCCGCGTCCCGATGCCAGCGCCGCGCAGATCGCGGCCTTCTACCAGACCGATGTCTGGATGAAGCGGTTGGGCCTGATCGTCGCGCAGTTCTCCTGCATTTTCTTCGTGCCCTGGGTCTGCGTGATCTCCACGCAGATGCGGCGTATCAAGGGCAGCGATCCGAGCCTGGCTGTGGCACAACTCATCGGTGGTTCGATCGCGATGCTCGCGGTGCTGATTCCGACGATGATCTGGACCACCGTCTCCTTCCGCCCTGATCGCGATCCGGAGCTGATGCTGCTGCTCAACGATCTGGGCTGGATCATCCTGTCGATGACCTTCGCGCCGTTCCTGACCCAGTCCTGCGCCCTGGCCGCGGCGATCTTTCTCGACAAGGGCGACAAGCCGGTCTTTCCGCGCTGGGCGGCCTATCTGAACATCTGGGTGCCGATGGGATTCCTGCCGACGGCCCTGGTGGTCTATTTCAAATCCGGGCCCTTCGCCTGGAGCGGCCTGTTCGGCATCTACATCCCGCTGGCCAATTTCGCCATCTGGTTCTTCGTGATGATCAAGCTGCTGCTCGATGCCATCCAGCAGCAGGAAAGCCAGCAGGTTCACGCGTCTTCCAACTGAGCAGGGCAAGCACGCGTCGCATCAATTCGATATCAAAAAAACAGCCGTATTCCCACTTGGAGAGAGACGTGGAAAAGAGCAAGGGTCGTATTCAGGACAAGGTCGCCATCGTCACCGGCGGTGCTTCCGGCATCGGTGCGGAAACCGCGGCCTTGTTCGCGCGTGAAGGCGGCAAGGTCATCGTTGCCGACATCAACGAGAAGCTCGGCGCCGAGGTTGTCGAGCGCATCACCAAGGCCGGCGGTATCGCCCATTTTCTTCGCGCCGACATGGGCAAGATGGCCGATATCAAGGCCATGATCGACTTCGCGGTGACGACGTACGACCGGCTCGATGTGCTGGTCAACAATGCCGCGATCGAGAGCAGCAAGCCCGAGGTCGATACCAGCGAAGAAGAGTACGACGCGATCATGAACGTCAATGTCAAAGGCGTGTTCTTCGCGACCAAATTCGCCGTGCCAGTGATGATCAAAAACGGTGGCGGCTCGATCATCAATCTGTCGTCGGTCTACGGGCTGATCGGCTCGCAGGGCTACGCGGCCTATCACGCCTCCAAGGGCGCGGTGCGTCTGCTGACCAAGAGCACTGCGATCGCGCACGCCCGCAAGGGCATTCGCGCCAACTCGATCCACCCGGGCGCGATCGATACGCCGCTGTTGCGCAAGACCATCAACAGCATGCCCGACCCGGTGGCGGCGGAAGCCGCGTTCATCAACGGCCAGCCGGCCGGCTACCTCGGCCATCCGATCGAAATCGCCTACGGCTGTCTGTTCCTCGCGTCCGACGAATCGAAGTTCGTGATGGGCACCGAACTGGTCATCGACGGCGGCATGGTGGCGAACTAGAACTCGGCGACCGGGCTGGCTCACCGCATCTCACGAGCGCCAGCGCCGGCGCGGGCGCTGTCGCACCGATCGCCAGCAACGCGGCTGCGAGCAGCTGCGGCAAGACGCTTGAACGTGGTGATTGCGGCGAAGCAAGGAAGCTGTTCGAGGTCAGCCCGGAAGTCATGGCCTGGCGTCAGGCAGTCAAGCCGAAACGGTCAGCGCGAGCGGTGTTCCAGCGCTTCTGCCAGCGTTCGGGCGGGGTGCCAAGCAGCGCGCCGGGCTGCAGGAACTCGTAGCAGTCCGCCGCGCTGCAGACCTGATTGGGCCCGACTCTCTGCCAGAGATGTTCGGGCTCCAGGTCTTCGGGGTGCGACAAGCCCGCCGCGGCGACGATTTCGGCCAGCGCATCGACGGTGTGCCGATGGAAGCTGGCAACGCGGTCGGCCTTGTCCGGCACCACCAGGCCACGGCCGCGTTTCGGGTCCTGGGTCGCGACGCCGGTCGGGCAACGATCGGTGTGGCAGGACAGTGACTGCACGCAGCCGAGCGCGAACATGAAGCCGCGCGCCGCATTGCACCAGTCGGCACCGAGGGCAAGGTTCGCCGCCAGCCCGTAGCCGGAGGTGATCTTGCCGGCAGCGCCGAGATGCAGACGTTCGCGCAGGCCAGTGCCGACCAACACGTTCTGCACCAGGATCAAGCCTTCGCGCAGCGGCATGCCGACGTGGTTCGACAACTCCAGCGGCGCCGCACCAGTGCCGCCCTCGGCACCATCGACGACGATGAAATCCGGCGTGATGCCGGTTTCGAGCATCGCCTTGGCGATCGCCATGAATTCGGTCGGATCGCCGATGCACAGCTTGAAGCCGACCGGTTTGCCACCGGAAAGCTCACGCAGCTGAGCAACGAATTTCATCAGGCCGATCGGGCTGTCGAAAGCGCTGTGGGCGGATGGCGAGATGCAGTCTTCGCCGATCGGCACGCCACGCGCTTCGGCGATTTCCTCGGTCACCTTCTGCCCCGGCAGAACGCCGCCGTGGCCGGGCTTGGCACCCTGCGACAGCTTGATCTCGATCATCCGGATCTGCTCGAGGCTGGCGGTTTCCCGGAACTTGTCCGGGTCGAAACGGCCATCGTCAGCGCGGCAGCCGAAGTAGCCGCTGCCGAGTTCCCAGACCAGATCGCCGCCGAACTCGCGGTGGTAGCGCGATACGCCGCCTTCGCCGGTGTCGTGATAGAAGCTGCCGGCCTTGGCGCCGCGGTTCAGGGCGCGAATGGCATTGGCGGACAGCGAGCCGAAGCTCATCGCCGAGATGTTGAACACCGAGGCCGAATACGGCTGCCTGCATTGATCGCCGCCGATGGTCACGCGCAGATCGCCGTCTGGTTTCGGGCGTGGTGCGATCGAATGGGCGATCCATTCGTAGCCTTCGCTGTAGACATCCAGTTCGGTGCCGAACGGATGGGAGTCGACCGCGCCCTTGGCCCGCTGATAGACCAGCGCGCGCTCCTCTCGCGAGAACGGCCGGCCATCGCTGTCGCTTTCGAACAGGTACTGGCGCAGTTCCGGACGCACCGCTTCGATCGCCCAGCGCACTCGCGAGATCAGCGGGTAATTGCGCCACAGGCTGTGGCGATGCTGGAACAGATCGAGCGTGCCGACCAGGGCCAGCACCGAGAACGCCGCGAACAGCGGCACCCAGTAATGGTCCATCGCGCCGACCACGGCGAAGCTGCCGGCCGCCAGCAGGATGGCGAGATAGGGCAGGTAGCGATTGACCGCCGGATAGCGGTACAGGAAGTCGATCGTGCCGATGATCGAAAATGCCGAGAACACCGCCAGCGCACCGTTCCAGAATGGATTCATCATCGTGCCCAGCGCCGATACGGCGGTGGCGAGCAGGGCGGTGGCTACCAACAGATTTCGCTTGAGGTTGCGCGTCATGGATCGTCGCTGAGGCTGCAGATGAGATCAGCCTGCCACAGTTGTCGGACTCGATAGATCGCGTCGGATCGACACCGAAATCCGGACGCTTCGGCATCGTTCCGGTTACTGCTTCAGGTCAGGCTTCAGGCTGGAGAATCTGCCTGTGGAGTCCCGACATGAACAAATCTGTGAACCAGCCGCTCCTTGGTCAATGGTGGCGCTGCGTCAGTGCGGCGCTGATCTCATCCGTTGCGCTTGCGCCTCTCGCTCAGGCTGCCGAGCGGCCAGTTCTGGTCGAGCTGTTCACCTCGCAGGGCTGCTCGTCCTGCCCACCGGCCGATGCCATGCTGCGCGAACTCGCTGCCCGCAGTGATGTGCTGGCGCTCGGCTTTCATGTCGACTACTGGGACTACCTCGGCTGGGCTGATCCCTTCGCCAGCCCGCGGTTCACCGCGCGCCAGCAAGCCTATGCGCAGCGGCAGGGCTGGCAGGTCTACACGCCGCAGCTGGTGATCGATGGTGACACCGCGCTGGTCGGTTCACGGCGTGGTGCCGCCGAGGACGGCATCGACGCCGCGCGCAAGGCGCAGCGAACGGTGCCGGCTCAGATCGTCCGCGACGGTGCCGCCCTGCGGCTGACCGTCGGCAAAGCCGAAGCGAGCGACGCTGCCGGCGAAGTCTGGCTGCTTAGCTTCGATGCCGAGCGCAGCACCGACATCGCCAGGGGCGAAAACGCCGGCCGGCGCATCGTCTATCCGAACGTGGTGCGCTCGCTGCGCAAGCTCGGCGATTGGCGCAATGAACCGCTGGACCTGCGCGAACGCCTTACGCCGGACGAACGCGGCGAGCGGCTGGCGCTGGTCGTGCAGGATCGTCTCGGCCAGGTCTGGGCGGTGGCATCGACCGGTGCCGTGCCGACGCGATAGATCGGCAACTGCCGTTTGTAATCTGTATCTGACCCCGTTTATTGGGCGATTTCCGGATCGAGCATTGACAGCATCAAGGGCGCTGTGAGTTCATATAAAACAGTCCAGACTGTATGTAACTTGGATTACCCAAGTGGACTGCCCCTGAACCTGTCCATGCCGTTGCCGAGCCGGAGCCGTCGATGATTCCCCGTACCCTGTTTTCCGCTGAACACGAAGATTTCCGCAACAGCGTGCGTCGCTTCTACGCCGAAGAAATCGTGCCGCATCGCGAGGAATGGGATGCGCAGCAGCACATCGATCGCAAGGCCTGGAACCGGGCTGGCGAGCTGGGCTTCCTGTGTACGGCGATTCCGGAAGAGTTCGGCGGCGCTGGTGGCGATCGCCTGTACAGCGTGATCCTGATGGAAGAGCAGTCCTACGCCGGCGATTCCGGCACCGGCTACTCGCTGCATTCGGACATCGTCGCCCACTACGTCAACAACTTCGGCAGCCAGGAGCAGAAGCTCGAATGGCTGCCGAAGATGGCTTCCGGCGAAGTGGTCACCGCGATCGCGATGACCGAGCCGGGCACCGGTTCCGATCTGCAGGGCGTCAAGACCACGGCGGTGTCCGATGGCGATGACTACATCATCAACGGCTCGAAGATCTTCATCACCAACGGCTATCTGAGCGACATGGCGATCGTCGTCGCCAAGACCGGCAACAGCGGCGAAGGCTCGAAGGACATCTCGCTGATCATGGTCGAGGCTTCGCGCGAAGGCTTCACCAAGGGCAAGCCGCTGAAGAAGATCGGCATGCATGCGCAGGACACCTGCGAGCTGTTCTTCAAGGACGTGCGGGTGCCGAAGAAGAACCTGCTGGGCCGCGAAGGCATGGGCTTCGTGATGCTGATGCAGGAGCTGGCCTGGGAACGGCTGATGATCGCCATCACCTCGATCGCGGGAGCAGAGGCGGCGCTCAAGCACACGCTGGAATACACCCGCAATCGCAAGGTGTTCGGCAAGACCGTGGCCAGCTTCCAGAACACCCGTTTCAAGCTTGCCGAGATGAAGGCCGAGCTGGCGATCGGCCGCGTCTATGTCGACCGCTGCATCGAGCTGGTGCTGAACAAGAAGCTCGGCGTCGACGACGCGGCGACCGCCAAGTACTGGTGCTCGGACCTGATGGGCAAGGTCATCGACCAGTGCCTGCAACTGCACGGCGGCTACGGCTACATGCTCGAGTATCCGATCGCCCGTGCCTGGATCGATGCCCGCGCGCAGCGCATCTACGGCGGCACCAATGAGATCATGAAGGAACTGATCGCCCGTACCCTGTAAGCGCCGTGGTCAGCTTGTTGATCCGGCTGCTGGGCATTGAACGGAGACGGCGATGGCCGATATCGAGATCGACGAACACCTGCCGGCCGCACCACGGCGCGGTGTGCTGCAGCTCAATGGCCGGATCGCCGGCACCATCGCCAATGGCTTCGACTGGCTGTTCCGCCGCGATCGCCTGATCCAGTCCGGCAAGACCTGGTTCTCGCTGATCCACGACAGCGAGCTGATGTCGGTGCGCTACTACGGCCCGCCGGACGAGGACAGCATCGAGCTGCCTGATGGCAGCCGCCTGCCGGTGCTGCGTCAGCCCTACGCGGTGCCGCTGGTGCTGGTGCCGCCGCTGGGCGTCACCGCCGATACGTTCGACCTGATGCCGCAGCGCTCGCTGGCCCGCTACATGGCGGCGCGCGGCTTCCGCACCTATCTGATCGACTGGGGCCGGCCAACACCGGCGCATGCCTCGCTGGGCCTGGTCGATTACGTCGACACCATGATGGCCACCGCGCTGGCCGCGATCCGCAAGCATTCCGGCTCGCAAGAGGTTTCGCTGTTCGGCTGGTGCATGGGCGGCCTGCTCAGTCTGATGCACGCCGGCCTGACGCTGGATCCGAAGATCCGCAACCTGGTCACCGTCGCCAGCCCGATCGATCTGCGCGGCGGTGGCGTGGTCGCCGGGCTTGCCGGGGCGCTCGATGCGCCGGCGCGGCTGGTCCGCAAGTACAGCGATTTCCGGCTGATGGGTGTCGATCCCACGCGGCTGACGATCCCCGGCTGGCTGCTCGCCCTCGGCTTCAAGATGACCGCCCCGGTCGCCAGCATCACAACGTACTGGGATCTGCTGACCCGGCTCTGGGATCGCGAATTCGTCGAAGCGCATTCGACGACCTCGAACTACCTGAACAAGATGCTGATCTATCCCGGCGGCGTGGTGCGCGACATGGTGCTGCGCATGGCCATCGACAACGAGCTGGCCACGGGCAGCATCCGCATCGACACGCGCATCGCCGAACTCGGCAAGATCAAGGCCTCCGCGCTGATCTTCGCTGGTAACCGCGACAGCATCGTGGCGCCATCGATTGCCCGAAAGATCGTCGACATCCTGCCGACCACGGACAAGTCCTGGCGCATCGCCACCGGTGGCCACATGGGCGTGGTGCTCGGCAGCAAGGCGCCGCTGGAAGTCTGGGGCCCGGCCGCGGACTGGCTGGCCGAGCGTTCGCAGGCGAAGCTGCCGCGCAAGGCAGCCGCCAGACCGCGCAAGCCGCGCGCGAAGTAGCGACTTCGGCAGCGCACTCAGGGCACAACGAAAAAGCCCCCGCATCCGAAGATGCGGGGGCCTCGATCACGTCCCGGCGATCAGCTGCCGGAGATCATCACGACTGGATCACGACAGGCTTACGGCGTGATGCAGCCCTTGATGAAGTTGCGCTGGTTCGGGATGCCGGCGAGGAAGCCGAAGCCCGTGCCGGTGCCGACGCTGCTCGTCGCATTCTTCACCGCACCGTAGAACGGCGCAGCGACGAGGTCGGCGATGTTCGCCGCATCCGCACCGTTGCCCGTGTTGTAGGCGAGCAGGTAGGTGATGGCGACGATCGGGTAGGCCGCGTAGTCACCCTTGGCATTCAGCGCCGGGGTGGCATAGGCGTTCGGATCGACAACCTTGAGGCAAGCCGGCACCTGGGTGGTGGCGGCAACCAGGGTCGGACGGCCATTGCCGTCGTTCGGACCCACCACCACGCCTTCGAACAGCGCACCGGTGGCCGGCAGCTTGAACGGCGACTTGAGGCTGAGCGGGCTGTACTCCTTGAACTTCGCGGCCGGCGACACGCCCTTGACGGCGGCGCGATCCGGCTGCTTCTTCAGGGTGGCGAAGGCCACGGAGTTGGCGCCGACCGAGTTCTTCGACAGGCCGTCGGAGAGTTCGGCATAGCCGATCGCGCCGTCGTTGGCGGCGATCGCATTGGTCGCACCCGGGTTGCCGTTGCCACCGATCGCGCCGGCCGGAGCCGTGCCGCCCGGGAACGCGGCCAGGAAGGTGCCCTGGGTCGAGAAGCCGGCGACCGCGTTCGGCACTGCCGTCGGGCAGACCGCCGACAGATGGTTCGACATCGAGAACGAGGTGCCCGAGCCGTCCGTGCGATAGACAACCTTGATCGCCTTCGACGGGAAGCCGAGCTGGCTCCAGTTGCTGATCGCGCCGGAGAAGATCTGGCAGACCTGCGATTCCGTGAACACGACGATGCGCGACGGCGAGATGTCGTTGTTCTTGAAGGTCACGGCGATCGCGCCGGCGAGCGTCGGGAACTGCACGGCGGCCGTGCGGCTGGTGCCGTAGTTGGTCGTGAACGTCGACAGTTCGCCAGCGCTCAGCGGCTGATCGGTGGCCGCGAAGTGCGGCGCGCGCTGACCGGCCGGAGCCGAGAAGCCGGCCGGAGCGGTCGGGCCGTAATCACGGCAGACGCCGTCGGCGAAGTTGTTGCCGGTCGAACTGCCGGCGGTGCCGGAGCCGGTCTGGCCGATGAAGGTACGGCGACCCTGGCCGGAGCCGGTGCCGCAGTACGAGGTGTCCGGACGCGAGGTCGTGCCACGGGCCGGCGGCGACAGCTTGTAGGCGCCGAACAGCGAGGTCGATTCGACCGGCACGAAGGTGAAGCCGGAGTTCAGGGCACCGTTCGGCGCGCTGAGACGGGCGGTCGGCGTCACGTCATAGATGTTCGAGCCGTTGTAGGCGGTGGCCGGCAGCGTTGCACCGCCGCCGTACAGCACCGGGCTCGGGGTGGTCGTCTGGGCGAGAGCAGCGGATGACACGAACAACGCGGCGAGCGCGGCAGAACCGGCGGCCTTAATTTTGAAGGACATACCCTTCTCCTGAATGGATGACGAAGCTTTGAATGGCGTGGACAAGAATTGGCGAAGCGGACGAATGAGGCCGGAAATCTGGTCTCAAGCCGCATCAGAGTAGAGATCGATGTTGGCAATTCCTTTACGGAATGAAGACATTTGCCAACTATCGAAACGGCGCTTCCGGGTGGCCGCTGTTGTCGGCCCGGAGTAACTGCTATTGCCGCCGCTTGCGCCGTTCTTCCTCGTCGTTTTCATCACCACTGCTGCCACCGAAACCGAGCACTTCGACGGTGATCTGGTTGGCCGCCGTCTGCTGCGGACGGCCGCCGGCGAGGCCGTCGGCACTCTGATTGACCGCTGCGCTGACCGCGGAACCAGCAGCCACTGCGGACACGTTGACGGCACCGGTCGGCACGCCGGTGGAGCCGCCGCCGGTGGAGATGTTGCCGGCGTTGGCCACCGCGTTGGCGGCCACGTTCAGCGAGCCGGAGACGCGGATGCCGGCGTCACCAGCGTCGACGGTGCCGGTTGGTGCCACCAGATTGGCGGTGCCGCTCGGATCGCCCGGCCGGGTCTGCAGCACGGCGATACCGGCGCCGCTGACCTGCGATTCGGCGTTGACCAGGCAGAAGTGGTCGACATCGCAAAGGAATTCCGGCGGCGGAATTTCGGTCGCCGTGCGCGCGCCGCGGCCAGCGTTGATGTCACCGTTGGAACTCCAGATCAGCACGTCGCCACCTTGCTCGGTGAAGATGCGGCTCTGGGCCAGCAGCACGCTGCGGTCGGTGAAGATGTCGATCGAGCCTTTCTGCAGGGTCAGCAGGCCCTGGTTGTTCGGGCCGATGCTGGCCGAGAACGCGGTCGCAGCGACCAGCGGTGGTGCCGAGACGCTGCCGACCAGCACATTGCCGCCCGGCCCGAGGATCGAGATATCGCCGCCGCGCTGGGTCTGCACGCTGGTGCCGCGCAGGTCGAAATTGCCGGTGGCGATCGGCGTCAGCGAGCCGTTGAAGCCGCCGGAAAGATCGTTCTGCGTGTAGCCGGACTGGCCCGGGAACAGCATCTCCACCGCCGCGAAGCCGCGACCGTACTGGCCGGCGTAGAGGCTGTTGCTGGCGGTCTGCGGATCGGCGAGGCCGCGCGGCAGCTTGTTGTAGTCGAGGCCGGTGCGATCGAGGATGTCGAGCAGCACGGTCTGGATCAGCTGGCTGCGCTGCACGTCCGGCAGTGCTTCGAAACGGGCGTAGGCCGCTTCCGGCGACAGGCTTTCCGCCGACACCGGCTGGCCGCTGCGAGCAGCGTTGTCGGCGTCGATCTGCTGCACGAAGGCGATCAGTTCGGCGCTGTAGCTGCGGGTGCCGATCGGATCGGCGATGTCGCTGTCGGAATGGCCGACTGCCGGATCGAGATAGGTCGTCGCGAACTTGTCGAGTGCCACGCCGGGCGCGATGCCGAAGCTGACCGAGATGTTCGCGCCAGCGCGATCGAGATAGGCGTTGTTGACGTTGCCCACCGTGCGCACGCCGGGATAGCGCAGCGTTCCCGGCGGCAGCAGACCCAGGGTCGCGGCGTCATTGGCCGAGCTCAGCGGGCCGATGTCGCGGCCGCCTTCGAGTGCCAGGGTGCCGGGGCCGCCGAGTTCGATGAACGGCACCGAGCGGCCCGGCTGCAGCGGCGTGTTGTAGAGATCGCGGCCGGCCCGGATCAGGGTCACGTCCGAGGCGTACAGGTTCTGGCCGATGAAGCTCAGGTCGACGATGTCGCGCCCGGCCAGGATCAGTGCCGGCTTGTCGACCGAGATCAGCAGGGTGCCGGCGCCGACATCGTTGCCGTTGATGATGTCGCTGCTGGCGCTGTAGATGCGCACCGGCTCGGCGTCCGCCGCGTGCAGCGGCGTTGCGGTATGGAAGCGGAACGCAGCGTTGACGTCGTTGCCGATCAAGCTCGTCAGCCGTGCCGAGTTGGCAGGGTTCAAGGCCGACAAGGGATTCAAGGCAGTCGGCAACAGCGTTGCCGGCGCATCGATCAAGCCGAAGAACGCGTTCGCCGTACCGCCCGGGTTGAACAATTGCACGCGACCTTCGGCGATCAGGCTCAGGGTCCCGGTGGCCGATGGATACAGCTCCATGCCGTCACCGGCGCCGACGCTGATGCCGCCGTTCGGCGCGAACAGTTCCAGAGTCGGCACCGTGACGTACTGATAGGCCGCAGCCAACGACAAGCCGCTGCCGTAGCCGAACTCGCCGAGGGTGCGGCTGAAGCTGATATCGCCGGCACTGCTGACGATGCTCACCGAGGCATCGGTGGCATACGCCTCGCCGTCGAAATTGCTGAACAGATAGCTCGGATTGAAGACGCCACCGATCGCCACATTGCCGGCCGCGCTGACCTGGAAGCGTCCGTCCTGTACCGCCAGCAGGGTGGCGATCGCGGCACCGGCACTGTTGTTCAGATCGCTGGCGATCGCCCGGCCGGCACGCAGACGGCCGCTGCCATTGCCGACGTAGTAAGCCCCGCTGAGCAGATCGCGTCCGGCACTGATCTCGATGTCGCCACCGCCGACCATGCTGCTGCTGCGGTTGGCGCCGCTGCCGTCGATGCGCGTGGTGATCGGCGCCGAGACCGACAGGTCCGCGATATCGCGCGCAGCACTCACCGTGATGTCGCCGCCAGCGCTGAGCAGCCCTTGAGCGAAGTTGCTGTAGTTCAGCGACGAGCCGGCGGCCTGCGCGGTGCAGATGCCGGTGAAGATGCAGTCGCGCTGCAGCCATGGCCACCAGTACTGGCTCAGGTTGTTGCGGAAACTGCCGCTGCGCTCTTCGTCGTCGCCCACCTGCTGGATGCCGCGAATGTCGCGGCCGGCGTTGATGCTGATGTCGCCGGCGGCTTCCGGATGGGTCGTCGAGTTGACCAGTACTGCTGGCAGGCCACGGCCGCGCGTGTAGGCCACGGCGCTGGATGGTGTCGCGAGGTCGTCGATCGAACGCCGGCCGGCGGTGTAGATGACGCCCGGCGCGGTGGTATCGCGGATCGCCACATCGAGCGCGGTGCCGATGTCGATGCTGCCGGTGCCGGTACGGATCATCACGCCTTCGACGACGTTGGCGAAGTTGACGATGGCACCGGCGCGATTGCGCACCGGCACGAAGCCGCTGACGTGGAAATCGAGGCTGAGACTGCCAGCTGCTGAAGTCGTGCCGGTGGAAGGATCAAGGTTGCCGATACCCGCCGCCGCGCGCTCCGCAGTACCTGCGACTCGCAGCGGATCGACGCTGCCGACATCGGCACCGGCGACCAGGCGGTAGCTGCTCGAATCGGCGAAATATGGGCTGCCATCGGCGGCGGTCTGCACACCGAACAGCGCCGCGGCCGACATCGGCAGCGGATTGCCGAAGGTCGAATCCGGCGAGGCCGAGTTGTCCGGCCCCGAGCCGTCGATGTCGACCGGATTGTTGTACTGGAAGAAGCCGTCGCTGAGGCTGGCAAAGACATCGAGATCGCCGGCCGCGCGCAAAGTCAGCGCCGGGGCGACCTGGCCTTTGTAGCGATAGGCGAGATTGAGCTTGCCGTTGCTGTCGACCGTGCCGGCAGCGAGATTCCAGTTGCTGGCGATCTGGATGTCGCCACCGTTGACCGCCGCGTTCGGGTTGACCAGCTCGATGCCCGGCCGCACGACGATGTTGCTCAGGCCGGCAAAGCGCGGCTCGAAGCTGAAGCCCGGCGCCTGCACGTAAGCCTGCAAGGTGTCGACATAGAAGCCGCTGTGATCGCTGTTGCGCGGCTGGGTCGCGAACAGGAAGGCGCCGGTCGGGCTGTAGTCGCCGGCAGCATCGATGATGCCGTCGAAGTGCCGCGTGCCGGTGCCGGCGTCGGTGGTGCTCCAGGTCGCATAGGCTTCCAGCGAGATGTCGCGAGCGCCGAGGATCTGCGCTGCCGGCAGCACGTTGATGCCAACGTCGCCATCGGACAGCAACGGTGCACGCAGGCTCAGAGCACCGTTGGACAAGCCACCGGACGTGCCGCCGCGCAGGTCGATCAGCGCGCCGCTGCCGAGGGTGATCGTCCCGGAGCTTGCGGCGCTGACGTTCTGGTAGCCGTAGGCCGCGTTGAGCGTGCCGTCGCCGCTGCCCGAGGTACCGATCGCGACCGTGCCGCCGCGCTTGTCGCTGCGGCTGCCGGTGGCGATCAAACGGCCTTCGACATCGACGCCGCTGCGGCCGAACAAGCGGATATCGCCGCCCTTGTCGCCGGAGGCGTCGATGGTGCCGGTGATCCGGACGTTGCCGTTGCTGCTGTCCAAGCTCCCGGTTCCGCCATCGGCAGTCAGCGAAACGCTGGCCGCGCGCAAGCTGCTGCCGGCGCCGAGTTCGAGATTGCCGCTGCGGCTGCGCACCGTGATCGTGCGATCGACGCCGCTGTTGGCGAGGCCGCTCGCCAAGGTGTCGAGCGCCACGGCACTGCCGCTATCGAGCGAGAAGCTGCCGCCGAGGAAGCCGGCGCTGGCGTTGCCGCGCAGCGTGCCGTCGAGCTGCACGATGCCGGCGGCGTCGATGTTCAGTGCGCCGGCATCGCCGCCGCGATTGCGGCCATCGTCGGCAGCGCCGAAATCGAGTTGCGCGCCGTTCGCGACCTGCACGCCGCCGGTGTCGGCACTCAAATTCAGCGTGCCGGCCTGGGCGTAGGTGGTGACGTCGATGATGGTCTTCGCCGCGCCGCGCACCGACAGCCGCGCATTGCTGCCGATCAGCAGATCGCCACTAGTGGCTTGAACGTCGAGCTTGCCGCCAAGCGCCTGCAACGCGGTATCGATGCTCACCGAACCGCCGACCAGGCTGCCCGAGCCACCGACCGGTGCCGCCGTCAGCGCCGTGGCGCCGGCGATGCCGCTGAGGTTCAGTGCGCCCGTTGTTGCCAGACGATTGTCGGCACCGGTTTCGGCGATCAGCAAAGGTGTGGCCAGATTCACCGGCGCGCTGCCGAAGTCGAAATTGCCGACGCCCTGCAGGCGCACGCCCTGGTTCGCCGTGGCATCGACCGAGGCAAAGCCGTTCAGCGATTTGCTGCCGGCGCCGAAGACGATTTCGTCGGCACTCAGCTTCAGCAAGCCCGAGCCGGAAACGGCGGCGGGCACGGTGGCGCCGAGATCATTCGAGAAGCTCAAGCTCGTCGCCTTCAGCGCGACCGTGCCGCCATCGCTGCTGAAGCTGCCGGCGCTCAAGGCCAGGCCGCCGTCGAGCGCGGCGCTGACATTGCCGATGAAGTTGATCGCGCCGCGGCTGCGCAGCGTGACCTGCCGCGAGGCCGCGAACTGGGCCAGGGTGCCGCTGCCGACGACGAAGCCAGTATCGGTATCCGGCAGCACTGCGCCATCGCCGAGGAAGCTGACCAGGCCGGCATTGGCGTCGATCGCTGCGGCGCTGAAGCGCGCATCGGCATCGACCAGGGTGCGGCCCGAGGAATCCAGGGTCACCGAACCGGTGGCCGTCGTTGTCGCCGCCGCGAGATCGGCCGACAGCCTCGCGCCAGCGCCGATGCTCAGCGTGCCGACCGGCGCCCGGCCGACATTGCTGCGCGTCACGGTCACAGCACCTGCATTCGACAGCCGGAGCAGCGCACCGTCACCGCTGACCGCCGGCAGATCGCCATCGGCGGCTGAGCCGATCAGCAGGCCGACGGCGGACGCGGCCGGCAAGGAGCCGCTGGCGCGTACCGTGGCACCGTCGGCGACGACGATGCCGGCGTTGACGGTATCGCTGGTGCCGACACCGGCGACGACGATGATTTCCGGTGCGCTCAGCGCTTCGCTGCTGTTGTCGATGATGACGCTGTCGGCAAGCACGGCGATGCGGTCGCCTTCGTCGCTGTGGCTGCGGCTGCCGCCGATCAGCAGGCTCGATGCGCCGAGCGCGCTGAGATCACCGGCGACCAGTTGCACATAGCCTTCGAGCGCCACGCCACCGGTGGCGCTGACCTGCAGGCGCTGCGAAGCGATGTCGACCAGTCCGCCAGCGCCGCTGACGCCATCGGCGCCGATGCCGGCGGCGGTGTTCAGGGTCGCGCCGAGACTCAGGGTTTGTGTGGCGGCCAGCACCAGCTGGCCAGCATCGACCGGCCGGCGCGGTGTCGCTTTGCCATTGCGCGCGGCAGCGTCGGTGAAGAACTTGTTGGCGCTGGTGAAGCTGTATTCGGAGTACTGCCGCCAGGTGTCCATCGATTGCACGAAGAACGCCGTGCTGCGGCTGTCCTGGGCACCGCTGTACTGGTCGACATAGCGGCCGGCGACCAGCAGGGTGCCATCGGCCAGGCGGCTGTTCTCGGTGGCCAGGCTGTCCAGCGCACGCGTGTCCTGAACGACGCGGAAGGCGCCCGGCACGGCTGCGTACTGGCCCGGCAGCAAGGTGTAGACGCCGGCGGCGAGGCCGTCGATGCCGCTGCCAATGCCACTGAGGTAGACCTGCTGGCCAATCAGCGGATTGCCGGCGACCAGCGCCGGATCGTAGGCCGCTGCGCCTGCATAGCCGGGGATGATCGCGTAGATCGCCCGGCCATCGGCGTACAGCGGCAGTGCTTGCGCGGTGCCGCTGGCGTAGCTGGTGTTGACTCTCGACAGCACATCGCGCGAGCCGCCGGTGCCGGCGACGAATTCCGCCGCCTGCAGATCGCCACCGCCGGCCAGATTGACGGTGGCGCCGCTGTCCAAGGTCACCGCTGCGGCGCTGATCGCCAGGCGTTTTTCCGGCGGTGCCGACAGCACCGGCGCAACCAGCTGGCCAGCGAAGTCGGTATTGGCGGCGGCGTTGTAGCTGTAGTTCAGACCATCGACGGTGCGGCCGTAAGGGACGATCAAACCGTCCAGCGATACCGAGGTGATGCTGCCGCTGGCCAGACGCACCGAGCGGGTCGCAACCAGCGGCACCTGGGCGGTGATCGGGTCGCCCTTGCTGTTGCTGGCCGGGAAGCTGAACAGCGCCAGCGCGGCAGGATCGAAGGGATCGGCGACGCCGAGCTGGATCTGGCCACCGGGCGCGCGCAAGGTGCCGGACTGCTCGATGAGCGTGGCATTGACCAGCAGGCTGCCGCCGGCCGACAGCGGCGTGGCTGCCGTCGCGGAAGCCTCATTGCCGAGGAAGCGGATCGTGGTATCGGCGAGGCCGGTCGAAATACCGTCGACGAAACCTTCGGCACCCACGGCGCTGATGATGAAGCTGTTGCCGGTCGCCGGATAAAGCTGGGCGGCCTGGAACGTCAGGTTGCCGGCGCTGAACAGCGCACCGGGCACTGCGGTCGCGGCACCGGGGTTGGCGGTGACGTTGCGGTAGAAATCGAACTGCGCTGGCGTCAGCAGGCGGATATCGCCCGTCGCGTTGAAGCGGGCGTCGCCGAAGCCGCGCAGATTGAACTGGCCACCGAGATCGATGTTCGCGGCATTGATGGTCAGCTGCACGCCCGGTACTGGCGCCGGCAGCGATGTTGTATTGCCGTAGTCGCCGGTGTTGGCATAGCCGTGCAGCGCCACGTAAGGCGCGTTCAAGCTCACCGAGGAAAGACCGTCGGCGCCACTCTGGCCAACGAAATTCGAGGCGTTGGCGATGATCGAGCGGCCCAGATTCAGGCTCAGATTGTTGGCGAAGACGATGCTGCGCGGCGTGCTGACATTGTTCAGGCTCGGGTCGACGCCGAGCAGCAGCGAGTCGATGCCCGAACCATCGAGCCGATCGACACCGAAATAGAGCACGCCGGACGGCGCCGGCAGATCGGCTTCGACGGTCATGCCCGGCGTCAGCGCCCCAGCCGGCAACTCGATCGGCTTCTCGCGCAGCACCAGCCGCGTGGCACCGGCATAGCTCTGACCGGCTGCGGTCAGCGCGGTCACCTTGGCGGTCGGCAGCAAGGTCGCAATGCTCAGGCTGCCACCGCGTGCACCGCTGCCGCCGGGTTGAGCCAGCAGCGTGCCATTGCCCGGCTGCGCCAGCAGCCTGCCATCGAAGTACAGTCCGGCGCCGGCACCGAGGCGGATGCTGCCGGCATCGCTGGCGACGGTGCTGGCGAGGTAGCCAGTACCGCTGGTGTCGGAGCGCAGGTCGAGTACGGCGGCGCTGCCGGACACATCGATACGGGCACCGTGTGAACCGTTCGGCTGGCCGTCTGCGCCGAGCGCGATCACGTAGCCGGTGTCGTTGCTCAGGGTGACGCTGCCGCCGGCCAGCACGCTGCCGGTGCGTGGCGTCGTCAGGCTGCCGTCGGCGGCCACGATCGGCTGCTGGAACGGATCGAGCAAGGTCGTGCCCGAGGCATCGAGCAAGCTGCTGGCACCGAGGAAAACCGATTTGCTGCCGTCGATGTAGGGGAAATCGATGCGACCCGGCACCTGGGCGTAGCCACCGCTCGCGGTGTCCGCGGTCAAGGTGATCGCGCCGCCATGGGCGACGATGTTGCCGAGCACGGTCACCTGATGATTCGAGCCCAGGGTCACCGTGGCGCGCGCGTCGGCAAGGATCGCGGCATCGCGGTCGAGCAGCACGGTGCCGGTGACGCCGGCTGCCGAGTAATCGGGCAGCGGCGCCGGCGTGCCCGCACCGCGCCAGTTCAGGTAATCGCCGGCGTACAACTCGAAGTTGGTCGCCTGGCGATGGAAATCATCGAGCGCGCCGATGCGGGTATAGGCCGGATCGTAGAGATCGATGCCGGTCTGCGCCGCCAGCAGCGCCGCTTCGTCGGGAATGAAATTGAACTGCTGCGGCTTGAGCACCGAGCCGGCGGTGATCGTCGCGTCGTACTCGGCGATCAGCCGGTAGCTGCCGAAGCCCTGGCCGGTGAAGAAATCGGCGGGCAGCACGGTGTCCCAGGCCTTGGCTGGCCCCTGATTCGCATCGCTGTTGCCGATGTGGAAACCGAGCGCGCGCAGGCTCAGGCTGCCGCCGCCGGAGAAGCCGTAAGCCAGCAGCTCGCCGCCGAAGACGATGCGGCCAGCGCTTGGCAGCGTTGCCGTGGTTGGCAGCTCCAGTCCGTTGGTGGTACCGAACTGCTCGTTGCCTGAAAGCCGGTAGGTTTCCAGTGCGATGCTGCCGCCGCGACCGCGGACGATGCCATTGCTCTTGGCCAGCGCACCCGAAGGCAGCACCCGGCCGCCGCTGGAGACATCGAGCAGGCTGCCGCTGCCGAGCAGGACCGAGCCGGTGTTGTCGACGAAGCAGGCAGTCTCCGGACAGGCGGCACTGCCAGCGCCTTGCAGCAGCGACGCCTGCAGAGTGCCGAGACTGATGCTGCCGCCGTTGACGAAAGCGCCGCCGGCGATGGCGTCTTCACCCTTCAGGGCGTCGTTGATCCACTGGCCACGCGTCGACAGCTGAACCCCGTCGCCGATCACGACATCGCCGCTGATCGGGGTCACGGCCGTGCCCTCCGGACGCAGGCTGCTGCCGGCGATATCGGTATTGCCGGTCGCGGTGACGCTGATGCTGCCGGCGGTCGCGGTCAGGTCGGCGAGCACGGTGACCCGGGAACCGGTCAGGCTGATGCTGCCGCCGGGCTGCACGCGCAGTGCATCGGCAACCACGATCTCGCCGCCGAAGCCCTGGCCTGACGGCGTGTCGGCAGCGATGTTGATGGTGCTGAAACCGGCTGCAGCAAGCTCGGCGCCGGGGATCGCGATCCAGTTCTGCAGATTGCCGGTGTCGCTGGCGGCGGAGGTCGAGACCGGCAGCGCCGTGGTCGCATCGAAGCCCGGGATCAGCGTGCCGAGATCGGGCGCCACGTCGGTGATCACATAGCTGCGCCCGGAGTCGACGCTGTCGATCAGCGCATTGCCAGCGCCGGCGCCGGCGTTGAAATGACCGCCGCTCGGCATCCGCGCATCGGCGACCTGATGACGCCCTGTATAGGCCTGCGCCGAGATGTCGCCATCGAGCACGGCCGCGTGGCTGGCAAACACGTTCAGGGTGCCGGCGTTGCCGCCCTTGAGATAGTCGCTCTCGTAGCGCGCGCCAACGCTGGCGATCAGCGGATTGGTGTAGGTATTGGTGACGTTCCAGCGCGGATGCTCGTCATCGAAACGGCCGGCGATGCCGATGTACTGCAGGTTCGGATCGGCATCGGCGATGTCGATCACCGCGCCGTTCGCAGCCAGCAGGCGGGTGGTCTCGATGATGCCGCCGAGATAGTGCAGGTAGCCGCCGTCGAGGTTCTGCGAGGAACCGGCGCGGGTCACCACTTCGGCGCCCGCGAGGGTCAGCGTGCCGCCGTTCTGCAGCAGTTCCGAAATGCCGCGTGGCCGGGCATCGACGAAGCCGCCGACATTGGCGACCGGCGTGCCGACATAGCTGGTGCCGTCGTCGCGAGTGCCGGTGACCCGGCTGTCGACGGTGATCGGCGCACCGAACAGCACGCCAAGGCGCTGCAGCGGCGAGTCGGCCAGTTCGTTGAGGCCGAGGCGATTGATGCTGATCAGGTTGACCGCCATCGCCAGCTGCACGTCGGCGAGGCCGGAGACATCGATGATCGAGCCGTCTTCGAGATAGACGCGGCCGGGCATCGGCAGCGTGCCGTCGCTGATCGCGCCGACCAGCGCCGCCAGCTGCACGTTCTGGCCGGGTGCTTCGATCAGCGCGCCGCGGTCCAGGGTGATCGCGCCGCCGCGCAGGCTGGCGGTGCCGGCCTGGAACACGCGATCGGCTGCCGAGCTGGAGGTGGTGGTTTCGCCATTCGCGTCCGGCAGTAGCGCCGTCACCGAATCGCCGGACAGCCGAAGGGTGCCGCTGCGCGAGATGTCGGAATCGAGCGCCTGACGATCGAGTGCGCTCAGGTTCAGGCTGCCGGCACGGGTGGCGCTGGTGGTCGCGATCAGCACGCCCTGCTGGTCGATGTTGCGCGCCAGCAGGCTCAGATCGCCGCGTCGGGACTGGATCAGGCCGCTGTTGACGATCTGGCCGCTCGGCGTGACATCGGCACTGCCATCGCTGACCTGGCCGCTGAGCACCGGCTTCAGCTGCAGCGAGCCGGTGGCGCCATCGCGCAGACCGACGCCGACACCAGCGGCGACGATCACCTGGCCTTCGACAGCGCTGACGGTGCCGGCATTGCTGACGTTCGGCGCGGCGATCAGCGAATAGCCGAGCGCCGTGGTGGCGATGCTGGCGCCGGCGTCGATGCGAATGTCGCCGGGCAGGGCGCCGAGCGTGCTCAGCTGCACGTTCTGTCCGGAATTCAGGCCGAGGATGTTGCCGTTGGCAGTGCCGGTGCTGGTCGAATTCAGACCGGTTTCCAGGAACAGACGATTCGATTCGGCCAGGTAAACGGGATCGTCGCCGGGCCGCAGCGTGGTCTGCCGGGCGGTCAGGTACAGCGGCAGGCTCGACACCATCAGCGAGTGCACGTTGACCTGGCTGCTGCCGCCGAAGATGACGCCGTTCGGGTTGATCAGATAGACCGAGCCATCGGCCTTGATCTGGCCGAGGATGCGGCTCGGCGAGGCGTTGGCGCCGACCCGGTTCAGGGCGATCCAGTCATTGCTGCCGTCGGCCTGGGTGCCGGCGCGCTGATCGAAATTGAGCGTGGTTTCGCGGCCGATGTTGAACGAATCCCAGCTCAGGATCGCTTTCTTCGCGGTCTGCTGGACGGTGACCGTGGTCTGCGCGCCGGTGCTGGTCTGCACCGGCAGATTGGCGTTCTGCCAGGCGCAGGTATTGGTTGCTGCACAGGTCGACAACTGGTTGATCGCCGACGCCGCGACCTGCAGGCCGCCGGGCGCCAGACCATTCGGCACATCAGTGACCGGGTTGGCGGGCGCGCTCAGCGCCAGTTGCCGCGCAGCGCTCTGCGCCGCCTGCGCGCTGGCCAGTGCTTCGGCGGCGCGGCTGAGATTGGCGATCGAGCGATTGGCGCGAATCAGCGCCTGCTGTGGCGTGGCCACGGTGACACCGGTGACCGGATCGACGCGCGATGTCGGCACCGGTGCGCCGGGATTGGCCGCCGTGACGCCGCGACTCTGGAAGTACTGGGCGCTGCCGAACGGCGCCGCCGCGGCGCTGCCGGCCAGCAGGCTGAAGCCCATGCCGCTGGCCCAGGCGCAACGCTGCAGCCAGCCGCGCGTCGACAGGCGCAGCGTCACGTCCGTGCCGATGGTTTGAACGGGCACGGACGGATCGAGAGTCAGGCGGTTTTTCACGGCAGCACTTTTAGCCGGTCAACACGACATTCATTTGACACTGCCGTGACACGGCAGCCGCGCCGTCAGCGAGGCTCATGCGGCGGCTCCGGCCACCGCTGCGCCGGTGGCCGCATTGGGTAGCCGCAGATGAGCGATGAAGTCCTGGAGGATGCGATCCCAGAGCTCGCAATGAGCGATCAGAAAGCCTTCGGCTACGCCGCCGGCGACCACCACGTCCATCGACAGCACCAGCAGCGGTGCCTGATGGAACAGGCGTGCGAAGCGCTTGCCGCGATTCCAGCCATCGACCAGATCCGGCCGCAGTTCGCCTTCGATGTTCAGCCAGCAATGGAAGGCGAAATCGACGTAGTGACGCGAGCCGCCGAGCGCCGCATCGCTGGCCGGCAGCGGATTGCCGAAGCCGATGAAGAAGCCCAGCCCCTGCGCAGCACTTTGCACCTGCGGGCCGACCGGGCCGCCCGTCTGGCCGCCGCCCTGCGGCTCGACGACGGCGGCGCGGTAGCCGGTCTTGCGCAGCACGTCGGCAAGGTCTTCGGGCGAAACACTGGTACGGATCAGATCGGTCATGGCGCGGCAGCGGGGATGGGACAAGGGTTGGAAGCGGCGGCATCGAGCACGCGGTTGCGGTAGTCCTGCACCAGCGTCTCGAACTGCACGCGGTGCAGGCCGGTCAGCGGTTCGCGGTCCTTCATCGCGTCCCAGACGGTCTTGCGCTGGTAGCGCTCGACCAGTTCGGTGCCGATGTCGACCAGCGCGGCGTTGCGGCTGTCGAGCAGCGCATTGCGGCTGGCGGCGTCCTTCAGTTCAGCGCTGCGCTGCTGCAGTTCGGCTTCGCGTTGCTTGATCAGCGCGGCACTGGCGGCGGTCTGCGTCTGGGCGGCGGCGAGTTGTTTCTTCGCCTCGTCGAGCTGGCTTTGCAAGGCAATAGCGCGTGCCTGTTCGCTGCGCAGCGCGCTGCGGCTGGCGGTCAGTTCGGGATCGGCTGCGACCGGCGCTGGTGCGGCTTTCGCGGCGGCGGCTTCGGCAGTCGCAGTATCGGCCTTCTGCTTCAGCTCGGCGTTCAGCGCCTGGGCTTCGCGCAGCGCCAACGTCGTCTGGCGCAGCTGATCGCGCAGCTTGGTTTCCAGGCTCGCCTGGGCCAGCACCGCCGGTGCCGCGCTCAGCAGCAGCACGGCAAACGCAGCTTTCAGGCGGATCGCGGAACGCATGGTGCCGGCCTCAGAAGCGCGCATTGATGTCGAGCTGCAGCAGGTCGGCGGCATACGGCGCGCCGGTGGCTTCGGTGGCGCTCAGCCACTTGATCGTGAACCAGGCGCGATGCGAGAAGCCGTAGTTGGCGAACACGTAATAGCCCTTGGAATTGGTGCCGCCGAGGTGAAAATCGGCATCGGTCAGTGCATCGACCACCGAGTCGGTTTCCAGTCGCCGATAGCCGACCAGCAGGTTCCACTGATTGCGTTCGGCAATGTCCGGATAGCCGATCTTGAAGCGCGCCAGATAGGCGAGATCGCCGCCGCGATAGTTGTCGCTGGCGTCGAAGTTGTTGACCGGGCTGCGGGCGTTGACCTTGCCGGCGTCGTAGGCGGTGTTCCAGGCGACATCGGCATTGAAGATCGCGTGCAGCGGCCCGCCGATCCGGTAGTCCAGCTCGCCGTTGACATCGAGAATCCGGAACTTGGAAGCCAGGCCGAAGTACTGGAACTGCGGATCGGTCGAGGTCAGCAGCAGCGGGTCGCGCAGCGCGAACAGCGTGTTGCCCTTCTGCACGAAGGTGGGCCGGCTTTCGTCGGTATCGCAGGAGAAGGCGTTGGTCGGCGCCGTGCAAGGTGACGACAGTTCGCCGTCGAGGTTCTCGTAGTCGTAGAAGGCCACCGCGCCCTTCGCAGTGAGGCCGTCGTCGACCTTCCAGTCGACACCAGTCTGGAAGCCGAACAGCGAGGCATCGCGGCTGCCGGCCTTGAGGGCGCTGGTCGAAGGGAAATCGAAGGCGGTGTTCTCGATGACGAAAGCGCCGAAGGTGCTGTACGCGGTCACGTTCTCGCCGATGCCGTGGCTGTAGCGGGTCGCCAGGCCATCGAAACCGAGGTTCTCGTCCCAGACCAGATTGGTGCCGAACCAGGGGTTGGGAATGCGCCCGCCATAGAGGTTCAGGCCGGCCAGCGGGTGGTAGTTCAGGAACGCGCGATCGATCAGCAGCTGGAACTTGTTGTTGGCATTGCCGACGGTCTGGTTCGGCGACAGCGGGTTGACGGTGTTGCCGGTGGTCAGACGCACGGTCGCCGACATGTCGTCAGAGACATTGGCGAGCAGGCCGAGGCGCAGGCGGAAGCGGGTTGCCTGGCGATCCTCGGTGGTGTTCAGCAGCGGCGGCAGCGGCTGGTTGACCGCGCTCGAACTGACGTTGTATGGGCTGCCGCTGTTGATCGCCTGGTAGTTGATCTGGAACGGGTCGTTGTCCTTGTCGAGCAGGATCACGTCCTCGCGCAAGCGCAGATCGCCATCGAGCTTGATGTTCTTGATCCACTCCGGCAGCGCCGAAGGCTGCGCCCAGTTCTCGGCGCGCGCGGTGGCCAGCACTTCGTCCTTCAGCTCTTCGCGGATGCGCTGCTTTTCCGAGTCCGGCAGATAGATCACCCGCACCCGGTTCTTGGGATCCTTGGGATCGGCGGGCTT
>NZ_JAHFRY010000018.1 GCF_023266035.1 Nevskia sp. | reverse complement strand
AGCCCACGCCCAGAGCCGGACCGCGAACGGCGGCGACCACCGGCTTGTCGAGATTCGCCAGACCGAGGATCGCGCGATGCGCCTGCTGGATGCGCGCGCGCGTCGCCACCACGTCCGCAGCGCCCATCGTGTCGATATCGCCACCCGCACAGAACGCGCGGCCTTCGGCGCACAGCAGCACGGCGCGGATACGGTCATCGAGCTGCAGCTGACGAGTGATCTCGATCAGCCGGTCCTTCATCTCGTCGCTGAAGGCGTTCAAGCGCTCCGGCCTCGCCAGCACGATGCGCGCGATCCCGCCGACGATGTCGAGCCTGACCGTCATCAGCGATATCCGATCACCGAACGTGCGCCTTCGCCACGCCCCATCTGGTCCAGCGCCTCGTTGACTTGTTCAAGCGCGATGCGCTGCGTGATCAGGGCGTCGAGCTTCAGCTCGCCGCTCATGAACATCTCCGCGTACTTCGGAATATCGCGCGAGGGCACGCTACTGCCGTAGGCCGAGCCCTTGAAGTGCTTCTCGCCGAAGAAGCCGAGCACCGGCAGTTCGAGCATCGTGTCCTTCTTCGGCACGCCGACGATGACGGCGGTGCCGGTGAGGCGCGGCATGGCCCAGGCCTGCTCGATGGTTTCCTTGCGACCCAGGGCTTCGAACGCAAAATGAACGCCGCCGCCGGTCATCTTGCGCACCTGCTTGACCACGTTTTCCCCGCTCGGGTCGAGCGCATGGGTGGCGCCGACCTCGATCGCCAGCAGGCGCTTCTCCGCCACGGGATCGATGGCGATGATGGTCGTCGCGCCCGCGATGCGCGCGCCCTGGATGATCGACAGCCCCACGCCGCCGCAACCGATCACCGCGACGCTGTCGCCCGGGTTGATCTTGACCGTGTTGAGCGCGGCACCGACGCCGGTGGTCACGCCGCAGCCGATCAGGCAGGCGGTTTCCAGCGGCAGGTTGTGCTGCACCTTGACCGCGGCACCGGCCGGCACCACGGTGCGTTCGGAGAACGTGCCCAGGGCTAGCAACTGGCCGATCTCTTCGCCCCTGCTGTTTTTCAGGCGCTTGCTGCCATCGGTTTGCAGGCCCTTGGTGAGACCCCTGCTCATCTGCGCGCAGAGATAGGGCTTGCCTTCTTTGCAGAACACGCAGTTGCCGCACTGCGGGGTGAGCGAGACGATGACGTGATCGCCGACCGCGAGCTGGGTCACACCGGGGCCGACGGCTTCGACGATGCCTGCGCCTTCATGGCCGAGCACGGCGGGCAGGGTCAGGCCCAGGGTGCCGTCGCGCACCGAGTAGTCGCTGTGGCAGATGCCGCTGGCGACCCACTTGACGAGGATTTCCTTCTCGCGCGGCGCCTCCAGTTCCAGCTCCTCGATGACCAGGGGCTGGCCGATGGCATAGAGCACGGCTGCTTTGGTTTTCATGTCTTGATGTTCTCCACCGATTCGCGACCGGCTTGAATTCGTAGGCGCAAATTCGCTGCGACCCGAGGGCGGGATCAGCCGTACATGATCACGGAGCGGGCGCCGACACCGCGGCCCATCTCCTCGAACGCGCGGTTGATGTCGGTGAGCCTGATGCGCTGCGTGATCATTTCGTCCAGCAGCAGATCGCCCTTCTTGTACAGTTCGACGAAGCGCGGGATGTCCACGGCCGGCGACGAGGAGCCGTAGCAACTGCCCTGGATTTCGTATTCGGCCAGCAGGCCGGCCGCGGACAGGCGCACGGACTGATTGAGCGCGGCGATCCCGACGATGACGGCGCGCCCGGTGGGCCGGATCATGCCCCAGCACTGCTCCATCGTTTCCACCCGTCCCAGCGCCTCGAAGGCGTAGTGAACGCCCAGCCCGCCGCTGATCTTGCGCACGCTGGCCATGGGATTTTCCTCGAAGGGATTCACCGTGTGCGTGGCGCCCATGCGCAGGGCCAGCTCGCGCTTCTCCGGCATCGGATCGACCGCGATGATGATGCTCGCGCCGCCGATGCGCGCGCCCTGGATGATCGACAGGCCCACGCCGCCGCAGCCGACCACCGCGACCGCGTCGCCCGGCTTGACCTTCACGGTATTGAGCGCGGCACCGGCGCCGGTGGTGACGCCGCAGCCGATCAGGCAGGTGGATTCGAGCGCGGTATCGTGCGGCACCTTGATGGCCGAACCCGCCGGCATGACCATGTGCGAGCCGAACGAGGCCAGGCCGCACATCGCGTACACGTCCTGGCCCTCCAGCGTCTTGTGGCGCGTGGTGCCGTCGATGTAGGTGCAGTTGTTGAGCAGCGCGCCCATCTGCACGCACATGAAGTGTTTGTGCTCCTTGCACATGGCGCACTCGCCGCAACTCGGCGTCAGCGAGCCGATCACCTTGTCGCCGGGCTTCAGATGCGTCACGCCGGGGCCGACCGCCTCGACGACGCCCGCGCCCTCGTGGCCGAGCACGATCGGCATCGGCGCGCGCAGCACGCCGTGGGCAATCGAGTAGTCGCTGTGGCAGATGCCGCTGGCGACGGTCCTGACCAGGACCTCGTCCTGTTTGGGCGCAGCCAGTTCCAGTTCTTCAATCTGGAACGGCTTGCCCACCTCGCGCAGCACGGCGGCGGTAATTCGCATGGCTTGGGGTTCTCGGTCGGTTGCAGTTCTAGTCGGGCTTCAGTTCGCGTCCGCCGGCCCGCGGCGGCCGGCGACCCAGTCCGCGAAGAACGGCGGCAGGTCACGCGAGGGGCTGGAGGTGAAGCGCGGTGCGCGCTTCTCGTGGAAGGCGCGAACGCCCTCGGTGGCGTCGTGTGTCAGCGCGTGCAGCAGCGTCAGCGATTCCGCCTTGTGCGCCTCGGCCGGGTGCGCGGCCGCGCTGTTGCGCAGCAGCAGCTGGCGCGTCATGGCGATGGACACCGGTGAGCTGACTTCGATCAGCGAGCGCGCAAAGGCAACGGCGTGCGCGAGCAGCCGGTCGCCGGGCACCAGCTCGCGCAGCAGGCCGCCGTCCAGCGCTTCCTGCGCGCTCATCACGCGGGCGCGGTAACACCACTCGAGCGCGCGGCTCATGCCGACGATGCGCGGCAGGAACCAGCTCGAACAGGCTTCGAGCACGATGCCGACGCGGCCGAACACGAAGCCGATGCGCGCATCCTCGCTGGCAAAGCGCACGTCCATCGGCAGGGTGAGCGTGGCGCCGATGCCCACGCAGGGCCCATTGATCGCAGCGATCACCGGCTTGATGCAGTCGTAGATCGCCAGCGTGGAGCGGCCGCCGATGTCGCGTACGCCGCGCATGCTTTCGTCATCGAAATGAGCATCCAGTTCGGCGAGCGTGGTCGCGGCCCTGGCGGGATCGGCGAACTTGCCGAGCCCGGAGGACAAGTCCACGCCGGCACAGAACGCGCGCCCGTCGCCGGTGACGACGACGGCGCGAACCTCGTCGCGGTCGTTGACGCGGCGGAAGTAGTCCTCGATCTCCGCCGACATGGTCGCGTTGAAGGCGTTGAGCGCGCCGGGCCGGTACAGGGTGAGGATGTCGATGCCGTCCTCGTGACTCAACCGCAGGGTGTCGTAGCTCATGCGGCGGCTCCGGCGCTGTCGCGGGTGGGTGCGACCGGGCAGGAGGCCGCCGTGTGCACGGCCTGCGCGGCCAGGGTCAGGCGCTCGACCTCGAAGACCGGCTGGCCGTCGTGCAGGACCGGGGGGACGGGATGCCCGTCCAGCACGAAGCCCTCGTAGCCCCGGTCGGCCACGGCCTCGCACTGCTGCAGGTACAGCGCGAGGCCGCCGGGGTAATTCAGCATCTCGCGCGTCTTGCCGGGTACGTTGGCACCCATGTACCAGGAGTTGGTGCGCGGAAAGAGCGTCGTGTCGGCAAGGCCATTCACGACCTGTCCCCAGATGGCCTCCGCGGCCTCGGTGGTCTCGAAACGGTCGATGCCCCGCTCGCGCAGGTCGGCGAGGCAGCGCACCACCCAGTCGCCCTGCAACTCCGCGCAGCTCGGTCCGTTGCAGAAGCCGGACGGACTGTGCGGCCCGTAGAGATACAGCAGGTTCGGGAAGCCGGCGCTCGCCAGGCCCAGATAGGTGCGGGTGCCTTCGGCCCATTTCTGCTTGAGCGTCTGGCCGTGGGTGCCGCGGATGTCGATGTCGGTCAGCCCTCCGCTCACCGCGTCGAAACCGGTGGCGAGCACGATCACGTCGAAGTCCAGATCCTGGTGGCGGGTGCGGATGCCGCGCGGCGTGATTTCCTCGATGGGATCGGCGTTGAGGTCGACCAGGCGCACGTGGTCCTGATTGAAGATCTCGAAGAATCCCTGTTCCAGCGAGGGCCGCTTGGTGCCGAAGGGGTAGGGCGGGTCCATCGGCGCGAGGAGGTCGGCGATGGCCGGGTCGTGGATGCGCTGGCGGGTCTTGTCGCGCCAGAAGTCGTAGGCGGTGCGATTCACCGCTTCGTTGGTCAGCACCTCCATGTAGGTGCCGATCCAGAAATGAAAGCCGCCCTCGTCCCACAGCGCCTGGTATTTCGTGTTGCGCTCCGCCTCGCTGACGGCCATGGCCGAGCCGTCGAGCAGGTTGAAGTCGAAGCCACCGAAGGTATTGCGACGATTCGCGTAGCGCTCGCGGTAGTTCTTCTTCCACTCCGACTGGAGGGCCGGGGTCAGCGTCTGCTGACCCATGGGCAGGGCCAGGCAGGGCGTGCACTGGAACACCGTGAGCTGCGCGGCCTCGCGGCTGGCGACCTGCGCGACCTGGACCCCGCTCGCGCCGGTACCGATCACCGCAACGCGCTTGCCCCTGAAATCCAGTCCGTCCTGCGGCCAGCGCGCGGTGTGGTGGCAGGGTCCCTCGAAGCGGCCCAGTCCCTTCAGGTCCGGAATGAAGATCTTGGAACCGAAGCCTACGCAGAGCACCAGGAACTTCGCGCGCACCGACTGGCCCGGCTCGATCCGGATCTGCCACTGGTTGCATGCCGCGTCGAAACGCGCGCCGCTGACCCGCGTGTCGAACTGGATGTCGCGGCGCAGGTCCAGCTTCCGATCTACAAATTCGAAATAGCGACGCAGTTCTTCCCAGCCAGGAAAGCGCTCGCTCCAGTTCCATTCCGACCAGATTTCTTCCAGGCCGTATTCGTACATCGGCACGTGCGTATCCACGCGCGCGCCGGGGTAGCAGTTCCAGTACCAGATGCCGCCCAGTTCCGACCCCGCCTCGTAAAGACGCACGCGGAAGCCGAGCGCGCGCAGCCTGTAGAGCTGATACAGGCCGGCAAAGCCCGCGCCGACCACGACCACGTCATAGTCACTCTGATTCATGCGCTGCTCCCTGCGAGGTGGCCGACGGGACGTCAGGCGATGCCGAGCTTGGGCCGCACCCACTGCGCCATGCGCCTGATCGCGTCGTCGGCCTCGGGCGCTGCGCCGGCCAGGAAGTGGAAGACGTGCTGCATGTCCTGGAACAGATCGATCTTGATGTCGACGCCGGCCTGCTTCGCGCGCTCGGCCATGCGCCGACTGTCGTCGAGCAGGGTCTCGGCCTCGCCGACTTGGATATAGATCGGAGGCATGCCGCGGTAGTCGGTGTACAGCGGGTTGGCCAGCGGATCCTTGAGGTCGCCCTTCTCGCCGAGGAACAGGCTGCCGAGACCTCCCGAGGTGGCGCGCGAAACCAGGGCGTCGCGCTGCGCGTTGGTGTCGTAGCTCTCGCCGGAGGTATCCGCGCCCGCCCACGGCGACATCGGCATGCTGGCCGCCGGCAGGGGCAGTCCTTGCTCGCGCGCCGCCGCCATCGTCGTCACCGCGAGCGCGCCACCGGCCGAGTCGCCGGTGAAGGCGACGTCGCCGGATTTGAAGCCCTGGGTCTCCAGCAGCCAGCGGTAGGCCTTGACCATGTCGTTGACCGGTCCGGGGTGCAGGTTTTCCGGAGCGCGTCCGTAGTGAACGATCAGCGCGCGGCAGCCGACGGCCTTGGCGATATGCCCGAACAGCTTGCGGTGGGTATACATGGAACCCACCACGTAACCGCCACCGTGCGAGCACAGCAGCACCTTGTTGGTCAGCGCGCCCTTGGGCACGGCCCACATCGCGGGCACACTGCCGGCCTCGGTTTCGAGATAGTCCACGCCGCCCGGCTCGGCGGTGACATCGCCCCAGTGATCGAACAGCTTGCGCAGTTCGTCCACGCCGGCGCCAGGGTTCGCAGACATCTCGGCGACCCAGTCGCGGTACAGCTTTTCCAGTGCGAAAGATTCCTTGCTAGGCATGATTTCTCACTCCAGTGATGAGGTGTCGCGTGAACGGCGAGGCCCACGTCACTCATTCGTAATTTGAACGAATGTTAGGTAGACGAGCGTACCTGAAACGGAGCGGCTGTGGTGCCTCCTGAAGGGCGTCCGGGCCGCGCCGGGTTTCAGATCGAAATGCAGATGTTCTTGACCTCGGTGTACAGCTCGGCACCATCCTGGCCGCCTTCGCGCCCGTGGCCGCTCTGCTTGTAGCCGCCGAAGGGCGACTCGCGCCACATGGCGTTGTAGGTGTTGACCCAGACCGTGCCCGCCTTGAGCGCATGCGCCATGCGATGCGCGCGCGCCAAGTCGTTGGTCCACATGCCGGCGGCCAGTCCGTAGCTGACGTTGTTGGCCACGGCCAGCACTTCCTCCTCGGTCTTGAACGTCGAGGTGGCGACCACCGGCCCGAAGATTTCCTCCTGCGCGATGCGGTGATGCGGCTGCACGTCGGTGAACACGGTGGGGCGGAAGAAGTAGCCCTCGCTGCCGCCGGGCGTGCCACCGAGGGCCAAGGTCGCACCTTCCTTCCGGCCCAGCTCGACATAGCCGCTGACTCTCTCGAACTGCTCCTTGGACACCAGCGAGCCCATGCGCGAGGTCTTGTCGAAAGGGCTGCCGGTTTCGATTTCCTTCACCGCTGCGAGGAAGGCATCCATGAATTGGTTGTGGATGCTCTCGTGCACCAGAACGCGCGATCCGGCTGTGCACATCTGGCCCTGGTTGTAATAGATGCCGGTCGTGACGCCGCGCACGGCGCGCTTGATGTCCGCATCCTCGAACACAATGTTCGGCGACTTGCCGCCCAGCTCCAGCGAAACGCGCTTCAGCGTGTCGGCGCAGCCACGCATGATCGCCTTGCCCACCGCGGTGGAGCCGGTGAAGGTGATCTTGTCGATGCCCGGGTGCGCAACCATCGCCTTGCCGGTATCGCCGAACCCGGTCAGCACGCTGAGGATGCCCTTGGGCAGTCCCACTTCTTCGAGGATGCGCGCCAGGGCGATAGCCGTCAGCGGCGTCTGCTCGGCGGGTTTCAGAATCACCGCGTTGCCCATCGCCAGAGCCGGCGCAATCTTCATCGCCGCCATCATCAGCGGGAAGTTCCAGGGAATGATCGCGCCGACCACGCCCACCGCCTCGCGCCGTGTGTAGTCGAGGAATTTGGGCGGCACCGGCAGCACCTGTCCGGTGATCTTGTTGCTCCAGCCGCCGTAGTACTCGAATGCGCCTGCGGCGTTTTCCATGTCGCCGTACAGGGCTTCGACATAGAGCTTGCCGGTGTCCAGCGATTCCAGCGTGGCGAGCTCCTTGGCGCGCTCGCGGATGATCTGACCCACCTTCCAGAGCAGGCGGCCGCGATCCGCCGCCGGCAGACCCGCCCACTCCTTGCTGGCCAGACCCGCGTGCGCCGCTTTCACCGCGCGATCGACATCCTTCTCGCCGGCAATGGCGACTTCGCACAGTCCCTTGCGCAGCGCGGGGTTCTCGTTGGTGTAGGACGCGGCAACGGCCGGCTCCTCCCAGTGGCCGCCGATGAACAGCCTGGTGCAATCGGGCAGCGCGATGTCGTTTTCCATGGGTACCGTTCTCTCTCTCAGGTAAAGAATTTGTCGGATCGTCGGGCGCTGCGACTCGGATGACCTGGCAGCGGATCAGCGCACGACGTCGCGCAAGACCTGCTTGCGCAGTTTGCGCATGGGGATGCCCTGGCGGACGCGCACGTCCAGGCAAGCCTCGTGTCCTGCGTCGAGCAAGTCGCGCGGCACATGGGTGATGGTGGCGAGGTCGCCGAGCATCAACTGGCGCAGGCTGGAAATATTGCGCGGACGTGCCTGCATCTCGGCAAACCTCTTCGCGCCTACCGCGAGGCCGCGTAGGGCAGGCCCCAGGTATTGGCGTGGAACATCGGCACCACGGGGAGCAGGGTGTCGCGCTCGGCCAGGCCCATGACGTCGGCGATGCACAGCGCCATCGAGTGCCGATACCGGTTGCGCTGCCTCGTTGCGAGGAAAATATTGTTCGGTGCGGGTGCGTTCGAAGAAGCTTTTCAGGTTTAGCTGCATGTCGATGCCCGAAGGCGCAAGGCTCGTGCCATTGACGGAATCGAAATCCCCGTTCGAAGAGAACCCTGCAACAACCGCGTAGTGCGCGCTGCCACGCCGCGTCTGGCGCATCGGCCGCCCTGAATGCAGTGGGTCGTTCCGGAACATCTGGAACAACCACGTTCCATCCTGAAACATTTTGCCGCCGGGATGCCAGCAGGTGCATGGGCGCGAACAGGACTCGTCGCCGGATACAAAGCCCGTCGGTGGGCGCACTCTGCGCCAGCGTCCGGCATCAAGTGGGTCGCCCGCATGTGCATGGCACGGCGGTTGCGGATTCGCGTTGACTGTCCTTCAAGAAAATCGATGCGAAGCCATTCGCGCGACAAGCCCCGATGAGAGCGACGAGATTGATGACCGAGCGATTACTGTTTCCCCACGAGCGCCTGCCTGCGGTGGCGGAGACGCTGCGCCACCAGGTTCGCGCGTTCCTGCGCGAAGAACTGGCGGCGGGCCACTTCCTGCCCGCAAGTGATTCCTGGATGAATGCCTCGCCGGAATTCTCGCGCAAGCTCGGCCGCGCCGGCTGGCTGGGCATGACCTGGCCCAGGAAGTACGGCGGGGCGGAGCGCAGCTCGCTGGAACGCTATGTCCTCACCGAGGAACTGCTTTCGGCCGGCGCGCCGGTGGGCGCGCACTGGATATCGGACCGGCAGACCGGCCCTATGCTGCTGCGCTACGGCACCGAGGAACAGCGCCTGCGCTTCATGCCGGGAATCGCGCGCGGCGAATGCTTTTTCGCCATCGGCATGAGCGAGCCCGATGCGGGCTCCGATCTGGCCGCCGTGCGTACCCGCGCCGATCGGGTGGACGGCGGCTGGCGCCTGAACGGCCGCAAGATCTGGAGCAGCTTTGCGCACGATGCGCATTGCATGATCGTGCTGTGCCGAACCTCCCCCAAGGAGGACGATCGCCACGCCGGGCTCAGCCAGTTGCTGGTGGAACTGGACTCGCCGGGCATCCAGATGCGCCCGATCCTCAATCTCACCGGTCATCACCACTTCAACGAGGTGGTGTTCGACGATGTGCTGGTGCCGGACGCGCGCGTGATCGGTGACATCGGCGGGGGCTGGAAGCAGGTGGTCAGTGAACTCGCCTACGAACGCAGCGGGCCGGAACGCTTTCTCAGCTACTACCCGGTGCTCGCCAGCCTGCTCGGCCCGCTGGCGGCGCAGATCGGCGAGTCGGACGGTCCGCTGACCACGGCGGTCGGCGCGCTGGTCACGCAGCTCGCGACCCTCCGGCAGATGTCGCTGTCGGTCGCCGGTCGCCTGCAGCTTGGCGCTTCGCTGGAAATCGAGGCCGCGGTGGTCAAGGACCTCGGCACGCGCTTCGAGCGCCTTTTGCCGGAACAGGCGCGCCTGATTGCCGCCGCCGCGGGAATGCCACTGCACGAAGGCGAGTTCGGCCGGCTGCTGGCGGAGGCCGTGCTGCGCGCGCCCTCGTCAACTTTGCGTGGTGGTACCAACGAAATCCTGCGCGGTGCAATTGCAAGAGGACTGGGACTGAGATGAGCGAATCGACCGAACTGCTGTTGCAGACTGCCCACCGCATCTTCACCGACCTCAGCACGGTCGAGCAGGTGAACCGCCTGGAACAGGGCGAGTGGGCCCAGGTTCTGTGGGATGCGCTGGAACAGAATGGGCTCGCCAACGCACTGTTGCCGATGGCCTGCGGCGGCAGCGACCTGGACCTCGGCGACGGTGTGGCCCTGCTCAAGGTCGCGGGCTACCACGCCGCTCCGGTGCCGCTGGCCGAACACTGGCTTGCCGGCCTGGCGCTGGTCGACGCGGGACAGTCCTTGCCCGGCGGTGCCTTGACGATTGCGCCGCCCGATGCCGCGAGCGGCCCGTTGCCGGGTACACACAAGCGCGTGCCCTGGGGCCGCAGCCTGCCGGTCGTCGCGCTCGGCGGCGTCGATGGCCAACGGCGTCTGAGGCTGTATCCGCGAGCGCTGGTCATCAAGCAAGGTGCCAATCTCGCTGGCGAACCGAGTGACGAACTGAACCTTGCGGGTTCCGAATTCAGTCTCGATGTGACCTCGTCCATCGACGCCATGCCCTGGCTCGCGCGAGGCGCGCTGATGCGCAGCGCGCAGATGGCCGGCGCCTTGCAGCGTTGCCTCGCGCTGGCTTCCGCGTATGTGCTGGAGCGCAAGCAGTTCGGCCGCCCGCTTGCGGCATTCCAGGCGATCCAGCAGGAGCTGGCCCTGTTGGCTGCGGAAGTGGCGGCGGTGGATGCTGCGGTGGATGCAGCGGCCGACGCTGCCCAGTACGGTCACAGTGTCGGCGACGCCCTGTTCGACATCGCGGTGGCCAAGGCGCGCGCCAGCATGGCGGTGGAATCGGCGACCCGGATTGCACACCAGGTGCATGGCGCGATGGGCTTCACCTACGAACACCGCCTGCACCACTACACCAAGCGGCTGTGGAGCTGGCGCGACGACTTCGGCACCGAGGTGTACTGGAACACGCTGCTCGGCAGGAAGGCGCTGGAAGTGGGAGGCGAGGGGCTGTGGCCTTTCATCACCCGGCTCGGCAGCACCGCAAACGCCTGAACCGCGCACACCCCGATCGCTGCAACGGAGAAACAACATGATCCTGAACCACGAAAAAATCATTCGTGAAAACGTCGCCGCGGGCTACTGGGGGACGCGGACGTTGGTCGATGCCTTTCGCGAACAGGTGGCCGCGTACGGCGATCGCATGGCGGTGATCGATCCGGCCGATCGCGTGGCTCTGGTCGGGACCGCGCCGCAGCAGAAGACCTGGGCGCAGATCGGCGCGGCGGCAGAGGCCATCGCCAGCCGTCTGCTGGAGCTGGGCCTGAACAAGGATGAGGTGGTCATCATCCAGTTGCCCAATGTCTGGGAACTCATCGCGCTGTATTTCGGCGTCAGCATGGCCGGCGGAATTCCTTCGCCGCTGGCCATGCAGTGGCGCCAGCACGAGCTCGGACACGTTGCCGAAACCACGGCCGCCCGCTTCTACATCGCAGCCGACTCGTTCAAGGGCACGGAGTATCTGGGCCTGGTGGACAAGCTGCGTGGCGCGCACCGGATCGAGCATCGCATCGGTCTTGCGGAACTGACGAGGTGGGCCAGTGGCGCATCGAAGCCTGGCCTGCTGTCACAGGTCTCGCTCGACGCCAATGATGTGTTCACGCTGTGCTGGACCTCCGGCACCGAGTCGCTGCCCAAGGGCACGCCGCTGTCGCACAACAACTGGTTCTTTCAGTCCGGTCGCGTGCTGGCACTCGTCGACGTGCGGGATGGTGATCGCATTCTCTGCGCCGCGCCCATCGTCAACATGACCGGGGTCGGCGCGATGCTGCTGCCCTGGCTGTTCCGTGCCGGCACCCTGATCCTGCATCACCCGCTGAACCTGGACCTGTTTGTCAGGCAGCTCGCGACGGAGAACGTGCAGTTTTCCAGCCTGGTGCCGGCCATGCTCAACATGATCTGCAAGCTGCCGAACGTGGACCAGATCGACCTGAGTCACATCCGTACTTTGGCAGTCGGCTCGGCGCCGCCTTCGGCCTACGCGATCCAGGAATTCAAGCGCCGCTGGGACATCGAGATCATCAACCTCTGGGGCCAGAACGAGGGCACTGCGCTGGTCGCCGGGCCGCATGATGTGCCCGACCCGTCGCAGCGCGTCGATCACCTGCCATGGTGGGGCCGCGAGGGCGTGCAGTGGGCGTCGGCCATTCCCGGCGTGCAGGTCAAGATCGTCGGCGAGGATGGCGCGCTCGTGACCGAGCCCGGCGGCGTGGGCGAACTGGCATACAGGGGGCCGAACGTCTTTCCAGGCTACTTCAATCAGCCCGACGTCAATGCTCGATCCTTCGACGCCGACGGCTACTTCTACACCGGCGACACATTCAAGATCCTGGAAGGCAATTTCCTCAGCTTCTTCGATCGCAAGAAGGACATCATCATCCGCGGCGGTTTCAACATCAGCGCCGCCGAAGTGGAGAACATGGCGCTGGGACATCCGGCCATTGCCGACTGCGCGGCCATCGCGGTGCCGGACGAGATCATGGGCGAGAAGGTCTGCCTCTGCGTGGTGGCGCGTGACACTCGGCTTCCGCCGACGCTGGGCGAGGTCACCGGATGGATGCGCGAGCAGGGCTTCGGCAGCTACAAGCTCCCTGAATCGCTGCGTGTGGTCGAGGTCATTCCGCGCAACCCGGTCGGCAAGATCCTCAAGCGCGAGTTGCGCGAGGCCACCATTTCCTAGGACTCGCGATTACTGCATGGCGCTCGCGCCCCGGGGCATCGGATGCATCGTCGAATCGGCGGCGTCCGTGTCCGCAGTCAGGACCTCAACGAGGTCGTACTCGATCAGCCGGCGGTACAGCGTCGTGCGCGAGATGCCCAGGCGTTGCGCTGCGTGGCCGCGATTGCCACGCTCGGCGCTCAGGGCCGCGAGGATGGCCTGACGCTCGGCGTGTCGGAGGGACTGGGGGCGTTCCACCTGAAGCCCCTGCGCGGGATCCGGCCGATCCAGCTGGCTGCGCAAAGGTTCGGGAAGGTCGGGCATGTCGAGTTCGTGACGGTCGCTCATGACCGCCATCTGCTCGACCAGGTTGTGCATCTCGCGCAGATTGCCGGGGAATGAATAGCGTTTCAGCGCGGCGATGAGCCGCGGGCTCAGGGATCGGTCCAGGCCGTGACGCCGCGCCAGCTCGTCGAGGCAGTGCGCGATGTAGCGATCCATGTCCTCCCTGCGTTCGCGCAGCGGCGGCAGGACAAGGCTGACGTGAAAGCGGTAGAACAGATCGTCGCGGAACTGCGCGCGTTCCATCTGTGTGCGCAGTGAACGGTTGGTCGCGGCGATGATCCTGACGTCGATGGGCCGGCTGCTCGCACTGCCCAATCGAACCAGGTCCTTGCACTCGAGCACGCGCAGCAGGTAGGGCTGCAGGTCCAGCGGCAGTTCACCCAGCTCATCCAGAAACAAGGTGCCGCCGTGGGCCTGCTCGAACTTGCCGGCGTGGCCGCCGCGGCGCGCGCCGGTGAACGCCCCCTCCGTGTGGCCGAACAGCTCGCTCGCCAGCAGCTCGCGCGGAATCGCGCCGCAGTTCACCGCGACGAAGGGCTTGCCGCTCCGGGCGCTGCACTGATGAATCTCGTGCGCCAGCAACTCCTTGCCGGTACCGGTTTCGCCTTCGATCAGCACGGGAATATCGAGTGCGGCGACCCGCTCGGCCTGCTCCAGCGCGCGGCGCATACCGGGGCTGCGATGCCCGGCCAGGCGCGGATCGCGGACACCATGCCCGGTGTCGGTGGTACTTCCGGACGCTGCCATGGGGCGGGCGGGCGGTCGAAACGGAATGATGACCACGGACCCCTCGCGACGGCCATCCAGGATCAGGGGTTGCACCCAGTCCGGGGCGATCCACGGCGGCAGCGTCGAGTCGCAGCGATCGTCAATCATGCCCCGTGCAGCCAGGCCCTCATCGAGCGCCGCACCGCGCTTCAGCGGCAGGGTGATGCCTCGGCGGGCCAGGGCCAGCGGTGCATTCTCGTTCCAGCGCAGCAGACGGTCGCGGCGGTCGAGCAGCAGGAGGCCGTCGTGCGCGCGATGTGCGTAGCGATCCAGGTAGCTTTCCAGCAGGAAGTGCTGCCGCTTCATTTCGCGGCCGTACAGGTTGGCCTCGATGCGCCTGGCGGCGGAAATCACCAGGGGCAGGGCATGCCGGTCGAGCTGCGCTTCGCTGTACGAAATGTCGAGTGCACCCAGCAGCCGCTCGTCGAGCGGGTCCTTGACCAGGCTGGCGGCGCAGGTCCAGCGCTTGATGCCCTCGCAGAAATGCTCCGGTCCGTTGAGCTGGATCGGCCGGTCCGCCGTGATGGCGGTGCCTACGGCATTGGTGCCGCACACGTCCTCATGCCAGATGCCGCCCGGGATGATGTTGGCGTCGAGTCCGAGATCCAGGATCTTGCGCGAGCCGCGCGATTCCAGGATCAGGCCGCTGGGGCTGCACAGCAGGACGATGACACCGGCCTCGTGCAACAGTCGCTCGGTTTCGCACAGGACCGGAATCGCCGATTCGATCAGTTCGCTGTGGGCCAGTCGGGCGCTGGCCAGTCGATCAGGATCGACCGGTGCCTTGCTCAACTTCGGGTCCACCTGATGCAGGTGGCTGCGCTGCCAGGACGCCAGCACCAGATGACGCAAGCCCTCGTCCGGCACCGGCTCACCGCTGAGAAACGCTTCCCAAGCGCGGGTGATTTTCAGGGACTGACCCCGATCCATCACGGGCGATGCGCTGCGGTGGTTCATGGTCTGCTCCTGAGCTGACGCGGTGCGACGGAATACCTTGTGTCCCTGCTGATCAGCAAGTGTCCTCGAATCAGCGCACCTTGATGCAGGCTGCGCTGCGACTCCGGTCGCGGGTGCAGCGTGTAGGGTCTGCGCAGGGCATCGCGCGATCCCGGAAGGGCTTGCGCTTGCGAGCTTGCGCGGGCACTCTCATAGCCTTAAAGACAGCGTCGATGTCCCTTCCGCGGACATCCGAACGACGCGGAAACCCAGGGGAAAGCATTGTCGATGTCCATTGAGCTGCGACCGAAAATCGTCATAAATTCTATCAAGCGTTTGATAGAAAATGAAATCATGGACCGGGTCGGGCAGGGTCACCAGGGAACCGGCCCGGTGTTCCGGGGCTGTTGCGCAAGTTTGGTGCAGCGAGGCTGCCGGCCTTCCCGCCGAGCGCGGCCTGCGGAGGGCAGGGACCGGATTGCGGCGGGCAGTAGTCGTTCGCCGAAGCATCGCGCCGCGTCGAATGCATCAGCCTGGCCGATGCAGTGGCAGTTCAGGCAGCGTGTGCGACCCAGACCTCTGCGCGACTTGCGAGGCGGGTACCGGGTGTCGGCGGGTCAGCGCAAGCCTGCGACCCGCCTCGACTGCGCAGTGATCGGGGGCCGCGTCGTCCACTAGACGGCGTCAATACCGTTTTCCCCGACGCCGCCCGGTGCCGGGTCGACCGTTCCAGGAGTTTCGAAGCCGATGGCCCTGATGTCTTCCCGGGTGTCGTCCTCCACCGAGGACTTTCGCCTCAATCGCGAGGCCTATCTCGCCCGCGTGGCCGACCTGCAGCGGCGCCGCACTGAAGCCAGCGCCGGCGGCCCCGAGCGCGCGCGGCGACTGCACAAGCAGCGCAAGCAGATGCTGCCGCGCGAGCGCGTGGCAGCGCTGATCGATCCCGGCTCGCCGTTCCTGGAGTTCTCGCACCTGGCGGGCGAGGGCCTGTACGAGGGCGTGCCGCCGGGTGGCAGCATCATCACCGGCGTGGGCCTGGTGTCCGGTCGTCCGTGCATGATCATGGCCAACGACGCCACCGTGAAAGGCGGCACCTACTACGGCATCACCTGCAAGAAGCACGTGCGCGCCCAGCGCTTCGCCTGGCAGCACCGCCTGCCCTGCATCACCCTGGTCCAGTCCGGTGGCGCCAACCTGCCGGACCAGCCCCACGTGTTCCCGGACTGGGGCCAGTTCGGCACCATTTTCTGGAACCAGATCCGCATGTCCGGCGAGGGCATCGCCCAGATCGCGACGGTGCATGGCACATCCACCGCTGGCGGCGCCTACATGCCGGCGCTGTGCGACCAGAACGTCATCGTGCGCAACCAGGGCCGCATGTTTCTCGGCGGCCCGCAGCTCGTTTACGCGGCGACCAAGGACGTGGTGGACGAAGAGACACTCGGCGGCGGCGAGATGCACTCGCGGGTCAGCGGCGTCACCGACTATCTCGCCGAGAGCGACGGACACGCCATCGCCATCGTCCGCGACCTGGTTGCCAATCTGGGCACGCCGCCGACGCAGCGCTGGAAGGCGCTGCCGCCGCGTCCGCCGGTCCACGACCCGAAGGACATCTACGGCATCGTCAGCCGCGACACCCGCGTGCCCACCGACAACCGTGAGATCGTCGCGCGGCTCATGGACGGCAGCGAGTTCCGCGAATTCAAACCGCTGTACGGCGAGACCCTGATCTGCGGCTGGGGTCGCATGATGGGTTTCGAGGTCGGTATCTTGTGCAACAACGGCGTGCTGTTCGCCGAGTGTGCGATGAAGGCCACGCACTTCATCGACATCTGCTGCAAGCGCGACATCCCGCTGTTGTTCATGGCCGACGTCACCGGCTTCATGGTCGGGCGTGAGGCCGAGGAAGCCGGCATCGCCAAGCACGGTGCCAAGATGATCACGGCGATGGCCTGCGCCTCGGTGCCCAAATACACGCTGATCATCGGCGCGTCTTACGGCGCCGGGTATCTCGCGATGTGCGGCCGCGCGTTCAAGCCCAACGCGATGCTGATGTGGCCCAGCGGTCGCGCGGCGATCATGGGTCCGGATCAGGCGGCGACCACGCTGGCGATGGTCAAGGACGACATCCACAAGCGCGAGGGCACGAGCTGGACGCCCGAGGAGCGCGAGGCCTACATGGCGCCGACGCGCAAGACCTTCGAGGAATTCGCCAATGCCTACAACTTTGCCCGCAACACCTGGTGCGACATGGTGATCGACCCGCTGGAAACGCGCACGGTGATGGGCCTGTTGCTGGAGCTCGCGGGCCGCACGCCGGCCGAGCCCACCGAGTTCGGCGTGTTCCGGATGTGAGGACGAGAACACCATGAGCGTCCTGACTTCCCATGTATCGACTTCGTCAGAAGAATTCTCGCGCAACCGCGCGGCCTATCTCGCACAGATCGCCGAGCTGAAGACACGCCGCGCTGCGGCGAGCGTCGGCGGATCGGAAAAAGCCCGCGCGCTGCACAAGAGCCGCGGGCAGATGCTGCCGCGCGAGCGCATCAGCGCGCTGCTGGATCCCGGTTCGCCCTTCCTCGAATTCGGCCACATGGCGGGCGAGGGAATGTACGAGGGGGTGCCGCCCGGCGCCACCATCATCACCGGCGTCGGCATGGTGCAGGGCCGCGCCTGCATGCTCATCGTCAACGAGGCGACGGTGAAGGGCGGCACCATGTTCGGCATGACCACCAAGCGCCACACGCGGGCGCAGCAGTTTGCGTGGCAGCACCGACTGCCGTGCATCACCATGGTCCAGTCCGGTGGCGGATTTCTGCCCGACCTCGCGAACATCTTCCCGGACGAGGGCCAGGCCGGTTCGATCATGTACAACCAGGTGCGCATGTCGGCCGAGGGCATCGCGCAGATCGCCATCGTCCACGGGCCGTCCACCGCGGGCGGGGCGTACATCCCGGCGCTGTGCGATGAGGTGGTCATCATCCGCAACCAGGGCGCGATGTTTCTCGGCAGCCCGCAGCTCGTCTACGCCGCGACCAAGGAGGTGAGCGACATCGAATCGCTCGGCGGCGCGCTGATGCACAGCACCATCAGCGGCGTGACCGATCACATGGCCGAGAACGACAGCCATGCGCTGGCCATCACGCGCGACATTGTCGCCCGGCTGGAGCCGCGTCCGGCGCTGCGCTGGCCGCTCGCGCAGCCCGAGCGGCCGCTGTACGACCCTGCCGAAATCTACGGCCTGTTCAGCGCTGATCGTCGTGTGCCGAACAACACCCGCGAGATTCTTGCGCGGCTGGTGGATGGCAGCGTGCTGCAGGAATTCAAGCCGCTGTTTGGCGAAACACTCATCTGCGGCTTCGCCAACATCCACGGCTATCCCATCGGCATTCTCGCCAGCAATGGCGTGATGTTCCCCGAAAGCGCGGTCAAGGGCGCGCATTTCATGGAGATGTGCTGCAAGCGCGATGTGCCGATGCTGTTCCTGGTCGATACCCCCGGCTTCATGGTGGGCACCACGGTGGAGCGCGCGGGTATCGCCAAGCACGGCGCCAAGTTCATGACCGCGATGGCCTCGGCCAACGTGCCCAAGTACACGCTGATCACCGGCGCGTCCTATGCTGCGGCCTACATGGCAATGTGCGGCCGCGGCTTCAGCCCGCACTGCATGATGATGTGGCCGACGGCGCACGCCGGACTGATGGGGCCGGACCAGGCGGCGACCACGATGTCGATGGTGCGCGAGACCATCCAGCAGCGCGAAGGCAAGAGCTGGACGGCCGACGAGCGCGCCGCCTACGAGGCGCCAATCCGGCAGGAGTTCACCGACTTCGTGAGCCCGTACAACTACGCGCGCAACCTGTGGTGCGACATGGTCATCGAACCCACCGAGACGCGCGAGGTGATGGCGTTGCTGCTCGATCTCGCCGGCCGCACCAAGGCCATTCCGACCCGCATGGGCGTGTTCCGCATGTGATGCGCGGCCGACCAATACCTGATACCCGACCATGTTCAAGAAAATCCTGATCGCCAACCGCGGCGAAATCGCCTGCCGCATCGCCCGCACCTGCCGCCGCCTCGGCGTCGGCGCGGCCGGCGTGCATTCCATAGCGGATCGCGACGCGCTGCATGTGCGCGAGATCGGCCAGAGCATCGAGATCGGCGGTGCGCCTGCCGCCGAGAGCTACCTGCGCATGGAGCGCGTGATCGAGGCGGCCAAAAGCGTAGGCGCAGAGGCCATCCATCCGGGCTTCGGCTTTCTCGCCGAGAACGCGGCTTTCGCGCGCGCGGTCGAGGCCGCGGGCCTCGCCTTCATCGGCCCCACGCCAGAGGTCATCGACCGGCTCGGCGACAAGGCCATGGCCAAGCGCGAGGCCATAGCGGCCGGCGTGCCGGTGGTGCCGGGCAGCGAGGGCGCCAGCGATGACGCCATGAAAATCGCCGACACCGTGCGCGGCCTGCGCCTGCCGGTGATGCTCAAGGCCGCGGCCGGCGGCGGTGGCAAGGGCATGCGTGCGCTGGACACGCTGGACACGCTGGCTGCGGACATCGAGTCGGCGATGCGCGAGGCGAAGAACTCCTTCGGCTCGCCCTCGCTGATCGTCGAACAGATGATCGAGCGGGCGCGACACATCGAAGTGCAGATCGTCGGCGACGGAAAGGGCAAGGTTATTCACCTGTTCGAGCGCGAATGCACCCTGCAGCGCCGCCACCAGAAGCTGGTCGAGGAAGCACCCGCTGCGCCGCTCGCGCCAGGTCTGCGCGAGCGCCTGCTGGCCGACGCCGTGCGCCTCGGCGAGCGCCTGAACTATCGCAACGTCGGCACGGTGGAATTCATCGTGCAGGGCGATCACTACTATTTTCTGGAGGTGAACCCGCGCCTGCAGGTGGAGCATCCCGTCACCGAGGAGGTGACCGGGCTGGACGTCGTGGAACTGATGCTGCGCATCGCCTCGGGTGAAGGGCTGGCGCTGAACCAGAGCGATGTGAAGGTCAGCGGTCACGCGGTCGAGACGCGCATCTGTGCCGAGGACCCATCCGCCAACTTCCTGCCCTCCACCGGACGGCTCGCGCACGTGAGTTTCCCGGCCCGAGGCGTGCGCGTGGAGGCCGGCGTAGATACCGGCAGCGAGGTCACGCCCTGGTACGACCCGATGCTGGCCAAGCTCATCACCCACGCGCCGACACGCGACCAGGCGATGGACCGCATGCAGCTCGCACTGGACGAGATGAGCGTGTTCGGCGTCATCACCAACCGCGCGTTCCTCAAGCGCCTGTTGTCCTTGCCGCAGACGCGCGACGCCAGCTTCCACACGCGGCTCATCGACGAGCAGATAGCCTCGTGGTCACTGAAGACCGCACTGCACGACCATGGCACGCTCGCGATTGCTGCCTACGTCTGGCTGCTGCGCAATCGCGCCGAGCCCGCGGCCGGCGTGTGGTCCGCAGCTGCACTCACCGGCTGGCAGATGGCCGATTCCGGCGATGGCCTGGCGCCGATCCCCGCGCTGCATCTGCAAAGCGGAGTGGTCTCGGCCGCGATCCGCTTCGCCCCGCTGGCTGCCGACGGCAGCCAGCGGCTCGCGGTGGACGACGCGCCCACGGAACTGAACCTGCGCCCCCTCGGTGACCACCGCTATCTCGCCATCCTCGGCAACCGCCGCCTCAACGTGCGCGTGATCCAGGACGGCGATACGGTCCACGTGCAGGACGACGCTGGCACGCACGCCTTCGAGGCGCTGCCCTATCTCAGCTACATCAGCGCCACCAGCGAGGCGAGCGGCGAGCTTCGCGCGCCGATGATGGGGATGATTCTCAAGGTCAACGTGAAGAGCGGCGACGCGGTGAAGACCGGCGATGTTGTTGCGATCCTCGAATCCATGAAGATGGAAATGCGCATCTGCGCCGAGGCTGATGGCGTGGTCGAGTCCACGCACTGCACGGAAGGCCAGACGGTGGAACGCAATGCGGTGGTCGTCAGAATCGGTAAGGCGGGCTGAAAGCACCATGGAAAATTTTGAAACCATCAAGCTCGCCGTCGACGAAGCCGGCGTTGCGCGCCTCACACTCGCGCGCCCCGAGGTACACAACGCGCTCAACCAGACCATGTTCGCGGAGATTTCTGCGGCGCTGGATCTGTTGGAGGCCAACCCTGCCGTGCGCGTGCTGGTGCTGTCCGGCGAGGGCGAGAGCTTCTGCGCCGGTGGCGACTTCCGCTGGCAGCAAAGCCAGCGTGAACAGCCACGTGCGCAGCGCATCAGGAACGGCCGTCCCCTGGCCGACATCCTGGCGCGGCTCGACACGTTTCCGCGCCTGGTCATCGGCCGCATCAACGGCCCGGCTTACGGCGGCGGCGTCGGCATGATCGCGGTCTGCGACGTCGCCGTTGCGGTGGACAGCGCGCGCTTCGCGCTCACCGAGGTGCGTCTGGGACTGGTGCCCGCGACCATTTCGCCCTACGTCGCCGCCAAGCTCGGCCCCAGCCAGGTGCGTCGCGTGATGCTCAACGCCAGGCCGATGACGGCGACCGAGGCGCAGCGCCTGGGCCTGGTGCATGAAGTGGTGCCCGCGGCACGGCTTGATGATGCGATCGACGCCGAGCTGGACCTTGCGCTGTCCTGCGCCCCGGGAGCGGTGGCCATGACCAAGCGCCTCGCGCAGTACGTCGCCCGCCACAACGAGGCGGACAACCTCATCTACACCGTGGATCGCCTCGCCGACTTCTGGGAAACCGAGGAGGCCAAGGAAGGCATGCAGAGTTTCTTCGACAAGCGCAAGCCCTCGTGGAACCGCCGCCACGCTTCGCGCTGAAAGAGCCCCGTCATGAACCCGAACGCCGCTGCACCCGATGCGCCCTTCGACTGGACGCCCACCCCCGAGCTGATCGCGGGCAGCGTGCTCACTGCCTTCCTGCGCCACGTCGGCGAGGCGAGCTTCGAATCCCTGAGCGCACGCGCCGACGCCGATCCGGGCTGGCTGATGGAACAGGTGTTCCAGTTCAGCGATTTCCGTTTCTATCAGCCCTGCACGCAGATGCTCGACGTGTCGCGCGGCCAGCCCTGGGCGCGCTGGTGCATCGGCGGCACCACCAACATCGTGCTCAACTGCATTGATCGCCATCGCGGCACGCCGGTGTGGGATCAGACTTTCCTCGTGTGGGAGGGCGAGAAACCGGAAGAACAGCGCAAGCTCAGCTATGCCGAGTTCGACGCCGAGATCTGCCGGCTCGCGAACGCGCTCAAGCAACTCGGGGTCGGCGAGGGCGACGTCGTGGGCATCTACATGCCCAACCTGCCGGAAACCTTCGTCGCCTTCTTCGCCATCCTCAAGATCGGCGCCATCGTCATGCCGCTGTTCTCGGGCTTCGGCCCGCAGCCACTGATCACGCGGCTGAATGACGGCGGCGCGCGCGCGGTGATCACGGCCGACGGTACCTGGCGGCGTGGCAGCCTGGGTGCGATGAAGCCGGTGCTGGACGAGGCGCTGCCGCAAGTGCCGACCGTGGAGCACGTCATCGTCGTGCGGCGGCTTGGCGACAAGCTGCCGGTGGCGATGCAGGCCGGGCGCGATCACTGGTGGCACGAGCGGGTCACGCCGCAGCCCGCCGCGCTCGCGACCGAACCGATGGATGCCGAAGCTGCGGCCGTGCTGCTCTACACCTCCGGCACCACCGGCAAGCCCAAGGGCTGCGTGTGGACGCACGTGAGTTTTCTAGGCTCGATGGTCACGCGCGACATGCACATCTGCGCCGACTTTCGCGGCAGCGACCGCTACTTCTTCCTCAGTGACATGGGCTGGATGGTCGGCGCGATGTGCGCTTGCATTCCGAGCTACTTCGGCGGCAGCCTGCTGGTTGCGGAAGGCACCCCTGACTATCCCGATACCGGCCGCTTCTGGCGCCTGATCCAGAATCACAAGGTCACCTATCTGGGGGTCGCTCCCACCTTGATCCGCAACCTGATGCGCTACGGCAACGAGGACGTGGAACGCTACGATCTTTCGAGCCTGCGCATGTTGCATTCCGGTGGCGAAGCCTGGACCGCCGCACCCTGGCGATGGATGTTCGAACACGTAGGCAAGCGTCGGCTGCCGATTCTCAACATCGTCGGGGGCACCGAAGTCGGTGGCTGCAATCTGGTCAGTACCTTGCACCATCCGCAGCGCCCGAGTTCCTTCGCCGGACCGGGTCTCGGCGTGGGCCTCGGCATCGTCAGCGAATCAGGCGATCCGGTGCCGCTGGGACAGGTGGGTGAACTGGTGCTGCGCCAGGCCAGCATCGGCATGACCAAGAGCCTGTGGAAGGACGACGCGCGTTACCTCGACAGCTATTGGAACCTGCTGCCCGGCCTGTGGGTACACGGCGACTTCGTGCGCCACGACGCCGACGGCATGTACTACGTGCTCGGCCGCTCCGACGACACCATCAAGGTTTCCGGCAAGCGCACCGGCCCGACCGAAATCGAGAATCTCCTCACCGCCACCGGCACCGTTTCAGAAGTCGCGGTGATCGGCGTGCCGGACGAATCGAAAGGCTCGGCGCTGGTCTGCGTCTGTGTGCCGATGCCGGGTGAGGTCGCTGACGAGGCCCTGCGTCAGCGTCTGTCGAAAGCCGTGGTCGACGGCATGGGCACGTCCTACCGTCCGAAATCCGTGGTGTTCGCCGATGAATTGCCCAAGACACGCAACCTCAAGGTGATGCGCCGCGTGGTGCGCGCCGTCTACCAGGGCAGCGATCCGGGGGACCTGTCGGCGCTGGTGAATCCGCAGGCAGTGGACGACCTGCGTCGACGCATGCAGCCGTCCTGAATCCGCCATCAAGCACGCGAGAAAGTCCATGCAGAACTCGGAAACGGAATCCCCGACGCTACTGCTGAAGCAGGACGGCGCGCGTCTGTTCGTCACCTTCAATCGTCCCGAGCGCCGCAACGCGCTCAACGACGCGATGCTGATGCAACTGGAGAACCTCATCACGCGACTGGAGGACGATCCTTCCGTGCGCTCGGTAATCGTGCGCGGCGCAGGCGGGCATTTCTGCGCCGGTGGCGACATTCGCGAGCGCCGCGCGCAGACCAACGAGTCGCGTCCCGGCGCGGACATCGCCATGGAGCGCAACATCCGCGCCGGCCGCATGTTCCTGCGCCTCGCAAAGCTGCCGCAGACCACGGTCGCGGTGGTCGAAGGTTTCGCGCTCGGTGGCGGCTTCGGCTTCGCCTGCACCTTCGACATCACGCTGGTGATGCACGACGTGCAGATCGGCATGTCGGAGACCCGCATCGGCGTCGCACCGGCGCAGATCGCACCGCACGTGGTGCGCCGCGTCGGCCTGTCCAACGCGCGCTATCTCGGTCTCACCGGCCGTCGTCTCAACGGCGAGGAGGCCGTGCGCCTGGGCGTAGCGCATGAGGTCGCGCAGACTACGGCCGAACTGGAAGCCAGGCTCGCGCGCATGCTGGACGACATCGACGCCTGCGGGCCGATGGCCTGCTCGGCGACCAAGGCGATCATGAACCGGGTCGGTGAGATGCCGCTGGATGCGCTGATCGAATATGCGGGTCGTCGCTTCGGTGAACTCAACCGCGGCCCCGAGGGCGTGGAGGGGCAGCAGGCTTTTCTCGAAAAGCGCAAACCGCGCTGGCCGAGTCTGGGCTGAAGTGGCGTGGGTTTCTCGACGCTGTTGATTGTCAACTGCGGCGAGATCCTCTGCTGGCGCGCACCAGACGCGTACCTCGCGCGCACCGGTACCGCTATCGGCGAAGGCCGCAGCATCGGTGCGGATTACGCCCCGATGCGGGCGACGATCATCGCCGATCGGCACCGGCCGCAAGGAGGGCGTCGCAAGCTGATCCTCGCGCTGGAAGCCGCTTTCGGCAAATGCGTGTCAAAATCGCAGCCAAAACATATTGGCAAGGAAAAATGGCAATCGCGACGCGCAGGTCTGTCAAGAAAAAGAAGGCTCCTGAAGCAATTGCCGACGTCACCCGCAGGCTCCTGCTGACTTCGGCAGCCCGACTGATTCGTAATCAGGGTTATTCGGCAACTACGGTTCGCCAGATTGCCGGCGCGGCTGGAATCCAGGCGGGCAGCGTCTACTACCATTTCGGTTCCAAGGAGGAGATGTTGCTGGAGATTCTCGATGCCGGGATCAACGCTGTTCAAAATTCGGTAAATGCGCGTCTGGCCACGCTGCCCGAAGATGCAAGTTCAAGACTCAAGATTGCGGCTGCTGTCGAGGGTCACCTCTTCGGTCTGCTTGAACACGGGGACTTCACGTCGGCGAACATCAGGAACTACGGGCAGTTGCCAGACAAGCTGAGGAAAGCCAACCAGAAACTGCGAAGGTCGTACAGCGATTTCTGGGATGAGCTGCTGACTGAAGCGGCAGTCAAGGGTGAATTGCGGCCGGGGATTGATATCCATCTTGCGCGTCTGGTGATGCTCGGGGCAGTCAACTGGACGGTAGAATGGTACGATCCCAAAAAAGGATCGGTAGAGCAGCTTGCACGGCAGATCGCATCGCTGATTTCCGAAGGTGCCTTTTTGGTCGAATCTGCGTGAATCCTCCAGATTCATGCCGATGACTTCTATCCCCAGTCGCTCGACGGTGATCAGCTCACAGGGTCTGCAGATAATCCCAAAGCTTGTTCCAGCTCGGCCACTGCATCGGCGCAGTACACGGAAATGCGCTGAACATGGGGTAATGCGTCGCGCCATGCCGTGAAGCCGAAGTTAAGATGGTCGCCGTAGCGGACACAGGTGATGTTCAGTGCCTGCCCGTGGTAAAGCACCGATGCCGGGTACATGGCATCCATTCGTGCACCGAACAGGTACAGATCGTCGGTTGGGCCCGGTACATTCGAGATCACCACGTTGAACATCGGCCGCATCCGTCCAGCGAGGCCTACAGCCTGTTGCGCTGCGTAGGGACCCATGACGGCAAGGGAAAATGCGCCGACAGTGGTTTTCGGAAGGGTGCTCAATTCCTCCTTGAGCGCGCGGGTTGAAGCGTGTACCTTTTCAAGTCGGCGCAATGGATTGGATTCATTGGTCGCGAGATCCGCAAAGCCGAAGCTGATCGCCGTTCCAACGCTGATATCGTCGTCGGCGGAGCGGAGACTGATGGGAACGCACGTATTGAGGCTGTTTTTGCTCGGCAGTTCGCCCGCTTCTGATAGCAGTCGCCGAAGAGCCCCGCCGCAAAATGCAAGTACCACATCGTTGACCGACACCTTTGCGGCGTCGGCAATGCGCTTGAGGCGAAGCAGCGAATAGCGCTGCGTCGAAACGCGCCGCTGAACGGTGATACGCGTATTGAGCACTGTGCTAGGCGCTGAAAAGCCGGTGACCAGATCTTTCACTCGCCTGTTGCGAGGCCTCAGCATTGGATAGAGATTGGCGATCGACTTGAGCACCAGGCCTCTGCGACTGGCAACAGCCGGTGGCGCAGTGTGATTTCGGTTCCCGATCACCTTTTCCTTTTTCGATCCCCGAAGCTGATGCACATAGCCCCAGGGAGCGGGACGGATGTCCCGCGCATTGGGTGACATCGCCCGCTGGAACATGCGCATGCCGGCGACGCCATCGATCAGCACATGATGGATCTTGATGAACAGGGCAAATCGATTGCCTTCGAGTCCTTCGATGACATGACACTCCCACATCGGTCGGCGCAGATCGAGCGCGTTTGCGTGCAGGCGCGACACCAGTTCACCCAGTTCACGCTCGCCGCCGGGCTGGGGAAGCGCAAGCCGGCGGACGTGATACTCCATGTCCGGTTTCCCCGAGGTATCCAGCATCGGCAAGACAGACTTGAACAGCCCATCCCGCAGGTGCAGGTTCCAAGGCTGGACGAGAGTATCGACCGCGCGAAGATGGGCCGTCAGATCCCTCATGTAACTTGGCCCAGCGGACTCCGGCGGCTCGAAGATCATCAGCGCGCCAACATGGTTGGGGGTATCGACGGTTTCCAGCAGCAACCAGCCGAGATCAAGTGCAGGAACGAATCGGGTCGTCATTTTTTGTCTCCTCCTGTTTATATTGTGACCGCCAATTGAACGTGTGCGGACTTTAGGGTGAGCGAGGCATCTGGAGCTGTTGGACAGAAGTGGTGACTGGCGCCATGAGCTTCATTCGGTCGAATCGATTGCCCTCAGTAGGCAAGCTGACGTGAAGCCAGATCCTTCATGATCTCGCTGGCACCGCCGCCGATCGACATCACCTTGGTCTCGAGAAATATGCGTTCCACCTTTGTCCCACGCAGATAGCCGGCACCACCGAAGATCTGCACTGCTTCGCCGGCAATCTGTTCGAGTGCCGACGTCGACAGGTTCTTCAGCAGACAGATTTCCGCGACGGGCATGTGGCCCTCTCGAACCTGCCAACACAACAGATCAAGCTGCGCCTTGATGGCGTCGAGTTGCATCTTCATGTCGACCAGCTTGTGGCGGATCACTTGACGGACGATGAGCGGCTGGCCGAACGTCTGGCGTTGGCGCGCATAGTTCAGTGACTCCTCGTAGCAGACTTGACCCAGACCCCAGGCCTGAGCGGCCAGCATCAGACGCTCGTTGTTGAAGTTGTCCATGATCGCCATGAAGCCGCGATCTTCTTCGCCGATACGGTTGCTTACTGGCACCCGGCACTGATCGAAATACAGTGTCGCCGTATCCGAGCACCACCAGCCCATTTTCTGAAGCGGGCTGCGGGAAAATCCTGGCGTGCCCGCTTCCACCACCAGCAGCGAAATACCTCCCATACCGGTGCCGCCGGTACGGACGGCGACCGTGATGTAGTCGGCACGCATTCCAGACGTGATGAAGGTCTTGGAGCCGTTGACGATGTAATGATCGCCATCGCGCCGGGCAGTGGTCCGCAGGCTGGCGACATCGGAGCCCCCTCCCGGTTCGGTGATTGCCAGCGCGGCGATCCTGCTGCCGTCCAGCACGGGGCGCAGAAAGCGTTCCTTCTGGTCTGCGCTGCCATGGACTGCGATTGGCGGGCTGCCGATCCGATGGCTGACGAGAGCGGCGATCAGCCCGCCGGACCCGGTCCGTGCCAGCTCCTCCGCCATGATCGACTGGAAAAATGGATCACTGTCTCCGCTGCCGCCGTACTCCTCCGGGAAGCCGATGCCCAGCACCCCGGCTTCTGCAGCCTTGCGCTGCAGGGACCGGGGCAACTCGCCTGCCTGTTCCCAGGCCTCGATGTTGGGCTCGCAATCCAGCTGCACAAAACGGCGCAGCTGTTGGCGGTAGATGTCGTGATCGTTGGTCAGGAAAGGGTGTGGCGCGACATGGATCATGATCATTGCCTTCTTCGTGCCGGAATCATGCCGCGCGCGGCAAGCTGGCGTAGCGGTCAAGATGCCGCTCGCGATCGCCGTAGAGGATCCCGAATGCAGTGAGCTGGCGGAAGTAATGGCCGACGTCAAGCTCTTCGGTGACACCGATCCCGCCGTGCAGCTGCACGGCATGCTGCGCCACGAATTTGCTCGTCTGGCCAAGATAAGCCTTGGCCGCAGAAACCGCTCGCCGGCGATCGGCCACGTTGGCGCTGCCGACGCGCACTGAAGCCATCAACACCATCGAACGGCTCTGTTCGACGTCGACATACATGTCGACCAAGCGATGCTGCAACACCTGGAAACTACCGATTGGAACCCCGAACTGCTTGCGAACCCGCAGGTACGCGGCGGTACGTTCGACCAGCGCCTGCATGGCCCCCAGTGCCTGCGCGCAGGCAGCAACTGTTGCATGGTCGAGAGCGTCATCCAGCAGTTCAAAGCCTTCCCCGATTGAACCCAGCAAAGCATCGGCGGACACACTTGCCCCATCCATGATCACGTTCGCAGCCGAGCCTCCGCCCATAAGCGGGTAGCGGACGAGGCTGACACCCGGGGCTGCGGGGTCGATCTCGAACAGGCTGATCCCGCCGTGGTCGCCGGGCTTGCCCGAGGTTCGTGCACTGATGATCAGGCCCTGCGCGTTGGGGGCGTTCAGCACGCATAGCTTGCTGCCATTGATCACGTAGCCCGAGCCCTTCGCCACCGCCCGGGTTGCACAGTGAGCCGGATTCTGACGGTCGCCGGGTTCAGCCCATCCAACCGCCAATTGCAGGTTGCCTGCCGCAAGCGCCTCCAACCGTTGCTGCTGCCGATCATTGCCGGCCAGGGTCAGCAGCCTGCCCGGGAGCACCAGACCAGAGACGTAGGGTTCCAGCACCATGCCAGCACCCAGTGCTTCGGCAACCAGGGTTACGTCGGTGCTGCTGCCGCCGAGGCCGCCAGCGGATTCCGGCAGGGGAAGGGCGAGCCAGCCGAATTCTGCCATCTGAGCCCAGGCGGCTGGATCGAGGTGTCCATCGAGCTTCAACGTCGTCCGGTAGCGATCGAATCCGTAGCCCTTGACCGCGAACTTGTTGGCACTGTCCTGCAGCAGCTGCTGCTCGGAGTTAAGGGAAAAGTCCATTGTTCCGCCTCCGTCTCAATTAGTGCCAAGCAGCAGCTTGGCAAGCAAGTTCTTCTGGATTTCGGTGCTGCCGCCGTAGATGGTGCAGGCGCGCAGAAAGTTGTAGCGTTGGGTTGCAGTGCGGAATACCGGGTCTCCAGTCGACACCTCGCCGAGCCACGGCAAGGCCGAAAGCCCTCCGAGTTCCACCTGTGCTTCAGAAATCGCCTGCTGCAGCTCGCTGCCGCGAATCTTGAGGCCTGATGACCCTGCACCCAGCGGCTCGCCTCGGGCAACACGGTCCAAGGTGCGCAGATTGGTGAATTCGAGCGCAAGAAGATCAACCTCCAGTGCCGCCAATCGCCGTCGCACCAGAGGGTCATCAGCAAGGCTCGCATCGCGGTTGACGGCACCATGCAGTTCGCCGATCTGGAAGTAGCTGTCCGCGATTCCGGCCAAACCCGTTCGCTCGTGAGTGAGCAAGTACTTCGCAATGGTCCAGCCCTGGCCTTCCTGGCCGACCAGATTGCCAACCGGCACCTGAACATCAGTCAGAAAAACTTCGTTCAGATGGTGCTCGCCATCAATGGTGGTGATAGGCCGGATCTCGATCCCCGGCGCACGCATATCGATCAGCAGGAAGGAAATGCCTTGCTGCTTGGGCACATCGGTATTGGTACGACACAGACAGAACATGTAGCTCGCCCAGTGCGCCTGGGTCGTCCAGATCTTCTGGCCATTGACGACATAGCGGTCACCGTGCCGAACCGCCTGGGTCTTCAGGCTGGCCAGATCGGAACCGGAGCCTGGTTCCGAATAGCCCTGACACCAGAATTCCTCGCCGCTGGCGATCTTCGGCAGGTAGCGTGACTGCTGTTCCGGCGTGCCGTAGGCCATCAGCACCGGCCCCAGCATCATCAGTCCGAAGGGGCTGAACGGCGGGGCGCCGGCCAGTGCCCGCTCGGTATCGAAGATGTAACGCTGCGTCGCGGTCCAGCCTGGCCCGCCGTACTCAGCGGGCCAGTTGCAGGCCAGCCAGCCTTTCTTGCCGAGCTTGTGCTCCCAGGCGGCCTGCGTTTCCCGGTGGTTCGGCAGGCCAATTTCTGGGCCAGCCTTCGGCGGAACATTGGCCTGCATCCAGGTGCGGATTTCGGCGCGGAACGCCTGGTCCTCTGGTGAAAAATCAAGATCCACGGGGAGATATCCTCAGATAGAGATGATGAGATAATTGGGTACCGCAATTCGGTATCGGATCGGCTTCACACCAGGCGGCGTGAAGCGCCGTGGCAGGCGCTCGTCGGTTTAGGCCGCCAGCAGCAGTCGGATCCAAAGAGCAACGATGGTGAACCAGCCCAGCGCATAGGCCTGCAGGCGTCTCACGACAACATTGCCGCGCAAGTGCACCCATGAATGCGCGAGCCTCGAGGCTACAAACAGCCAGGCAAGCCCCTGTGTCAATCCATCCTGCACGCCGGCGTGCATGAGCACGCTGCAGGTGAGCAGGAAGAGCAGGGGCACCTGGAACTGGTTGTCGTAATGACGGCCCAACACCACGTCCATTCCGGCGGACCTTCGCCGGAATACGTCGCGAAATAGGCCATCGCCACCTTGCCGGATTTCACCGCGCGCACGCGCACCACCATCAGGCTCAGGAACAGAGCGAAGATGTACAGGACGTAAAACGCTGCGGGATAGATCAGGGTAGACATCAGGCACTCTGGTGCGGGGGGGCATGGCAATGCAGGAATGCGATCACTGCCTCGCTGAACAGATCGTTGCGGTCCCCGGCCACCATGTGGCCTGCCTCTGCGACATCGGCCAGTTCCGCGTGCGGAATCAATTCCTGCAGGGCGCGAGCACCTGCTGGGCTGACCACGTCACTGCTGCCGCCACGCACCAGCAGGGTCGGAACGCGGATACGCCTCGCAGCATTCTCGCGGCGCTCTTGCTGAATCAGCGCTTCACCGGCCTGCGTGCGCGTGGCATGGTCAAGGAAGCGCGGGTCCCAGTGCCAGTACCAGCGCCCGTCGCGGTGTCGGAGGTTCTTGCGCAGGCCCTCGGTGCCGCGCGGGCGGGGCCGGTGCGGGTTGTAGGCGGCGACCGCGTCCACCGCCTCGTCGAGAGTGGCGAAGCCGGACGTGTGCGCTCGCATGAACTCGAGTACGCGTGCCACGCCGCTCGCCTCGAGACGGGCGGCGATGTCCACCAGCACCAGCGCCCTCGCATAGTCCTCTTCAGCCTCGCCGAGAGCCACCATCAAAGTGAGTCCGCCCATCGATGCGCCGACCAGGATGGGTCGCGCACTCAGCCTGGAGGTGACCGCGCGCAGGTCGCCAATCAGCGCTTCGGGGCTGTAATCACCGCACTCTGACCAGGCGCTGTCACCATGTCCACGAGCGTCGTAGGCCAGGGCGTAATAGCCGGCTTCAGCCAGCCGGATCGCCGTGCTCGCCCATGCATGGCGAGTTTGTCCTCCGCCATGCAGGAGAACCACCGGCACATGCGTCGGGTTGCCGGCTGACTCGCCGGCCAGACGAAGGCCGTTCAGCCCCAGGAGTTGAATGGGCTTGAGAGTAGCGGGTGCAATAGGGTCGTGTGCCAAGGGGAATGATCGGAAGTATCAGCGGGGCACAGCGGTCCCGGAATAGAGGTAACTGAGTACGCGTGGCCCACGTTCATAACCGGCCTTCAGTCCCTCGATGCGGAAGCCGGATCTCTCGATCAGTGCAGGAATGTTGCGATTGAGGTGGCAGCCGCCCCCGATCAGCTTCCAATACGGGGTGATCCCTTCCTGCCAGCGACGCACCCAGGCTTCAGGCGCTGAACCGTGTTCGGCAAACAGCATCCTGCCGCCGGGGGCAAGCAAGCGACGCATTTCGGACAGCGCTGCGTTAGGGTCGGAGATCGTGCACAGGCTGAAAGTGCAGACCACACAATCGAAGCTGGCATCGGCGACAGGAATCTTCTCGGCCGTCAACGGTACTTCTAGGATCTCCATTCCACGCTTGCGTGCCCGTCTCCGAGCCTTGCGATGAAGGCCGGGATCAACAGCGCACAGGCATTGGATCTGTTCTGGACGGTAATGGGCGATATTGCGTCCAGTACCGATCCCGATTTCCAGCACCCGCCCCGAGGCCTGCGGTACCAGACGCTGACGATGGCGCTCGAACATCGGCATACCGCACATCACGTCAATCATCGAGGGCAGGATGTTGCGTTCGTAAAAATTACGCATCGTTTTGGTGAGGGCCAAGGTGGTGAATTGGTCGGGCTTATTCCAGCGACCGAGCGATCAGTTCTTTCATAATTTCGTTGGTGCCGCCGTAGATCTTCTGTACGCGTGCATCCTGGTACATGCGTGCGATCGGATACTCGGTCATGTAGCCGAAACCGCCGAAGAACTGCAGGCATTCGTCGACGATCTCGCACTGCTTCTGCGTACCCCACCACTTGGCCATCGAGGCGGTCGCCGCATCGAGCTTGCCATCCAGCAATTTCTGAATACAGTGGTCGATGAACACCCGGCCGATGGTGAGTTCGGTCTGTCGCTCTGCCAGCTTGAAGCGCGTGTTCTGGAATTCCAGCAGGGTCTTGCCAAAAGCCTTGCGCTGACGGACGTAGTCCAGCGTGTGATGCATCGCCGCTTCCGCCGCAGCGATGGCGCCGACGCCGATGATCAGGCGCTCGCGGGGCAACTGATTCATGAGTTGGTAGAAGCCCTGGCCCTCGCGTCCGCCCAGCAGGTTTTCTGCCGGCACCCGCAGGTTCTCGAAAAACAGCTCTGCAGTGTCCTGACCCTTCTGGCCGATCTTGTGCAGCAGTCGGCCACGTTTGTAGCCTGGTAGCTCCGTCGGATTTTCGGCCGCGATCAGGGAGATACCCTTGGCACCTGCAGACAGATCCGTTTTGCAGACGATGATCAGCAGCCCGCAATGATGGCCATTGGAGATGAAGGTCTTGGAGCCGTTGATGAGATAGCTGTCGCCGTCCCGCTCGGCGCGCGTGCGTACCGCCTGCAGATCCGAACCGGTGCCGGGCTCGGTCATGGCGATGGCGCCGACCATTTCACCCGACGCCAGCTTTGGCAGCCAGCGCTTCTTCTGCTCTGGCGTGGCGCAGCCAACAATGTAGTGCGTGACGATTTCATGCACGCCCTTGGCCCAAGCCGTGTTGCCGGCATAGGCCTGTTCCTCGAGGATCACCGCCTCGTGCGCGAACGTGCCGCCGGCGCCACCGTATTCCTCGGCCACATCCGTGCACAGCAGCCCTGCCGCACCGGCCTTGTGCCAGAGATCGCGGTCCACGTACTGCCGTTCGGCCCACTGCTCCTCGTGTGGCGTGATTTCCGCAGCGATGAACTTGCGGACGTTATCGCGGAATAGCGTCAGTTCCTCGTTCATCCATGGCGATTCTGCCTTTTTCATGGTCGCGCTCACATCGAGAAGCCACCGCCGCAGATCAGCACCTGGCCGCTGACGTAGTCGGATTCCGGGATGCAGAACAGGTAAACGGAACCCGCTGCCTCAGTCGGCGTTCCCGCACGACCCAAAGGCACCATGGCTTCCATGGTCTTGAGCAGATCCGGATTGACCCCGACCTTGATCTTGCGGCCTTCGACGTCGATGCTGGCGTCGGTGCCGGCGGCCGCCTCGGTCAAGCGCGTCTTGATCAGGCCGAAGGCCACGCAGTTGACGTTGACCTTGTAGCGGCCCCACTCCTTGGACATGGCCTTGGTCAGGCCGATGATTGCGGCCTTGCCGGCCGAGTAATTGGCCTGGCCGGCATTGCCGCCGGTGCCTGCAATCGACGAGATGTTGACGACCTTGCGGAACACCTCGCGGCCTTCCATCGCTTCCTTCTTGGTCTGCACCCTAAGATACTCGGAAGCCGCACGCAGGATCTGGAACGGCGCGGTGACGTGCACGTCAATGATCGCGTGCCACTGCTCGTCGGTCATCTTGTGGATGACGTTGTCCCAGGTATAGCCAGCGTTGTTGACGATGATGTCCAGGCCACCTAGCTGCTCGATAGCGGTATTGACGAAGCGTTCGGCGAAGCCCTTCTCAGTCACGCTGCCTGCACAGGCCACCGCTTTTCCACCCATTGCGACAATGGCCGCGACGGTTTCCTCCGCTGGAACGGGATCGAGATCGTTGACGACAACACTGGCCCCTTCCGATGCGAGCTTCAGAGCGATTTCACGGCCGATGCCGCGGCCCGACCCGGTGACGAGTGCAACCTTGCCTGCGAGTTTCATGGAGTCTGATTCCTGAGTGTTGAATGTGATTACTTCAGCGCGACCAGCGCGTCGCCGGAGAGCTTGAGCTCCCCCTTGTCGTCAACGACGCCGATCTCCAGCTTCACGACCCGTTCACCGTTGCGTTCGAGCTTCTCCACCACCTTGCCGCCGCAGGTCAGCTTGGCGCCGATCGGCGTGATGGCCGAGAAGCGCACCGCGTATTGCCGGAGCTGCGTCTGAGGCGCCCAGTTAGTAAGGAAGCGGCCGAGGTATGCCATCGGCAACATGCCGTGCGCGAACACGTCCGGCATGCCTGCGGCCTTGGCGAAATCCAGATCAATGTGGACCGGGTTGTGGTCACCGGACGCACCCGCAAACAGCGCTAGCGTGGTACGCGTGACGCGCGGCAGCTTCAGCGCGGGGAGTTCGTCGCCGACCTTGACCTGATCGAATGTTGGGACGCTCATGCCGACTTCTCCTTGGGGTTGCGGGCCACGATGACGCTGCGGGCCTCCATGACCTTCACACCGTTCAGGTCGGTGATGACCGAGTCCTTCACGATGAATTCCAGTGCGCCGCCTTTCTTGTGGTAGATGTCGGCGATGCGCGACTCCACTTTCAGTACGTCGCCGGCGCAGACCTGCGCGTGGTAGGTGAAGCTCTGTTCGCCGTGCAGGATGTTGCCGATGGGCACGCCCAGCTCATCGAGCAGCGTGAACATGATGCCCGCGTCCAGGTCCGCCCCCATCAGGAAGGTGGGCGGCACCGGCAGGCTGCGATACCCCGCAGCCTTGGCCGCGGCCTCGTCGATGTATTCAGGCCGGGTCTCTCCAGTGGCCTTGGCGAAGAAGCGCAAGCGCCCCTTCTCCACTTCGAAAAAAGTGGTCGCGAGCTGCCGACCGATGTGCTTGGTGTCGATCATGAAAATTCCCCTCTCAGACCTGGTACATCGTCACGACGCAAGCACCACCGAGACCGAGGTTGTGCTGCAACGCAATGCGCGCACCCTTGACCTGTCGCGCCTCCGCAGTCCCACGCAGCTGCTGGACCAGTTCGGTGCACTGCGCAAGTCCGGTTGCACCCAGCGGATGGCCCTTCGACAACAGGCCACCGGAGGGATTGGTTACCACCCGTCCGCCATAAGTGTTATCGCCGTCGCGGATCATTTTTTCCGCACCGCCTTCCGGGGCAAGACGCAGGCCTTCATAGGTGAGCAGTTCATTGGTCGCAAAGCAGTCGTGAAGTTCCACGACATCGACGTCCGTCGGATCCACGCCTGCTGACGCATAGACCTGATCGCCGGCGGCGCGGGTCATGTCGTAGCCGACCAGCTGCATCATGTTTCCTGCGTCGAAGGTAGCCGGTGTGTCAGTGGTCATCGCCTGAGCGACGATCTTCACGCGCGAATCGAGCCCGTGAGTCTTGGCAAATTTTTCCGAGCAGACGATGGCAGCCGCAGCACCGCATGTCGGCGGGCAGGCCATCAAGCGCGTCAGCGGGCCGATCAGAGTCGGCGAAGCCATCACTTCATCGACCGTCACTTCCTTGCGAAAGAGCGCTACAGGATTGTTCATGGCATGACGGCTGGCCTTGGCGCGGATCTTCGCGAAGGTCTCGGCCTTGGTCCCGTACTTTTCCATGTGCGCCATGCCGGCGCCGCCGAAGTAGCGGATCGCCATCGGCACTTCAGGCTGGCCGACGAGCTGGTCGCAGACTTTGTCGAACGGCTCGAACGGCGTCGGGCGATCCGCGTAATAGGAACCTAGTGCTCCCGGCTTCATTTGCTCGAAACCGAGCGCGATCACGCAGTCAGCAGCACCGCTTTGTACGGCCTGACGAGCAAGAAACAGTGCAGTCGAGCCGGTAGAGCAATTGTTGTTGACATTGATCACCGGAATGCCAGTCATCCCTACTGGGTATAGCGCGCGCTGACCGCAGGTGGAATCACCGTAGACGTAACCCACATAGGCTTGTTGCACAAGCCGATAATCAACACCGGCATCAGTGAGTGCGCGGCGGGCTGCCTCGGCACCCATCTCGTAATAAGGTGCAGACATCCCGGGTTTTGCAAAGGGGACCATGCCGACACCAGCAACAATCACAGCTTGACTCATGTGCTTCTCCAGAATGAGAAAAATCGACTATAAATATAAAGAAGGCCTCGATTGACGAGACCAAAACGGGAGCGGGGTGAGGCCCGCCCGGCGTGGGATCATGTGAGCCAGCGCAAAGTCATCTCGATGATCCGCTTCACGCGCGCTGTATACGGCGGAAAGAACAGATGCACCATCCCGACGCGGGTGTCGGCAATTGCTCTGGCATGAGAGAACGCTCGAAATCCGAACTCCCCGTGCGTGCTGCCAAGCCCCGAATAATTGACGCCACCAAATGGCAGCAGGGGATGCAATGCTTGGACGACGGTGTTGTTGACGCAGGCTCCGCCCGAGGAGGTGCGGTCCAGCACGCGGCGGATGCGTGCACGGTCCTTGCCCCAGACGTACAGCGCAAGCGGTTTGTCGCCGCCGTTGATGCGGTCGATGACCGCGTCGAGTTCGTCAAACCGGATCACCGGTAGCAGCGGTCCGAAAATTTCCTCCTGCAGGATGGCGGCATCGGCGGGTACGCCTTCGAGCACCGTTGGTGAGACGTAGCAGTGTTCTTCCCTTACGTCGCCGCCGACGACGACCGTGGCACCGCGCGCACGTGCATCGTCCAGCAGTCGTCGCACGCGCGATGTGTGTCGGGCATTGACGATGCGGGCGAGGTCGGGCGACCGGAAGCGCGCGTCGTCATCTTTGCCGAAGACTTCCGCAAGCCGCTCGCGCACCAGATCCAGGAACTCGTCGGCGACCGAGTCGTGCACGAACAAGTGGTCGGGCGCGATGCAGGTCTGGCCGTTGTTCATGAACTTGGACCAGCACACATTGTGTGCAGCGGCCTTGAGATCGGCGCTGGCATCGATGATGGTCGGACTCTTGCCTCCCAGTTCAAGGGTCACGCTGGTGAGGTGTCGCGCCGCCGCAGCCATCACCACCTTGCCGAGAGCTGGTGCTCCGGTGAAGAAGATGTGATCAAATGGCAGATCGAGAAGCGCTTGAGCGACGTCGGATTCGCCCTGAAACATCGCGACTTCATCTGACGGAAAGCTTTCATCAATGATCTTCTGCATCTCAGCAGCAAGATTGGGCGTCATTTCCGAAGGCTTGATAATCGCGGTATTGCCAGCAGCGAGTGCCAGGACCAGTGGGCAGAAGCTGAGGTTCACCGGGTAATTCCAGGGGGCGATGATTAAGCAGCGCCCACGTGGCTGGTACTCGATGCTTCCACGCGTTCCGGCCATCAACGGAGAAAATCCGACACGCGTTGGCTTCATCCAGCGTTTCAGCCGACGGATGGCCATGTTGGCTTCGGAGACTACGGTGAAAATCTCGGTCAGATTGACTTCGGCCTCCGGCTTGCGGAAGTCAGCGGCTGCAGCGATTCGCAGCGCTGGCGCAGCTGCCAGTACCGCATCGCGCAATTTTCGGATCCTCGCGATTCGCTGCCCCACCGTCGATAAGCGCCAGCGCAGTGCTGTCGTCTGCTGTGACTCGAACACGGCACGAACTGAATGGCCGCCTGCCAGGTGCAGGTTGTCGGGACGGACAAGCGGTACCGAGGTTGTCAAGAGGTCAGTTTCCGTTGGCATGCTGATTTGATCGAGCCGCGAAGGCAGACATTAAAAGCGAAACTTGGCAAAAAATCAAACTACTGTTAGTTATTTCTATAACCTATGCTACCAAGGGCCTTCATGTGCAGGAAATTCAGCGGTGCCATTGCTCGACAAGCCCACGGAGATGGTTGGCTCTGCGGCAAAGGCACCTTCGATTGACCGGCAAAGCCAAAATTACGACAGCAGACCGAACGCCTCATCTCGAATAGGCTTGAAGATGCGATCAAAATAAGCTAACGTTCGTTAGAAACCGTCGTATAAAAACGGCATTAAAAAAATACGGTCAGCCATGGGCAATAGGCCGAGATCATTCGTTAACGGGGGTAATCGATGCATTCAGAAGCGCAAGGCAAATTTTCCAAACTGTTTGTCCGTGTCACTGAGCCGATCGTGTTTGGTAACCGCGGCCGCACCTTGCTGGTATTGGCGGCGGTAACAATTTTCATGGTCTGGCAGGCGCTTCACCTCAAGGTCGATTCCGGCTTCGAGAAGCAGTTGCCGCTTGGCCATCCGTACATCAAGGTATTCAAGCAGTACGAAAAGGAATTCGGTGGTGCGAACGTGGTGTTGTTCGCAGTCACTGAGAAAAAGGAAAAGGACATCTACAACCCGGCGTTCATGAACACGCTGAGGGCAGTAACCGACTCGGTCACCTTCCTGCCGGGCACCGATCGCGCTCGAGTCAGTTCGATCTTCACGCCGGACGTGCGTTATCTGGAAGTCGTCGAAGAAGGCTTCGCCGGCGGCAACGTGATCTCGGCGGATTTCACGCCGACGCCGGAGAACCTCGACAAGGTCAAGGCCAATGTATCGAAGGCCGGCATCATCGGTCGCTTGGTCGCCAACGATCAGCGCGGCGCGATGATCTTTTCGGAACTGCTCGAAAAAGACCCGATCACCGGAAAAACCATCGACTACATCAAGACGGCAGGTGTCATCGAGGACATCCGCCAGAAGTACATTAATTCGAAGATGTACGAATACCGGTTGAAGGCCGACCACGAGCCTTTGAAGGCGGGCGAGGTGGTCAGGCGGGAGTATCACGACCCGCGCAGCCTCTTTTTCCGGTTCAAGACCATCGTCGTCGATACCGAGGCTGCCGATGGAAGTAGCCAGGTGTTTGAACTGGAAGGCAGTGATTTCGATGTTGCCGAAGTCGCCAACCCGAATTTCAATCCCGATATTGATATTCACATTATCGGCTTTGCGAAGGTCGTTGGCGACGTTGCCGACTCGCTGCTCGAAGTGGTTGGGTTTTTCTTTCTCACTCTGGCGCTGACCTGGATGCTGCTGACGCTGTACACCGGCTCCGCGCTGATCGCGCTGATCCCGTTGTCCTGCGCAGTGCTGGCGGTAATCTGGGAACTCGGCATGCTGCATCTGTTCGGCTATGCGCTGGATCCGTTCGGTATCCTGGTGCCGTTTCTGGTGCTGTCGATCGGTGTGTCGCATGGCATCCAGATCACCAGCTTCTGGCTTTACGAAGTCGCCGATCATGGTCTCGACAGTTTTGCAGCGTCGCGGGCGACCTACCGGCGTCTTGTCGTGCCGGGTATTTCAGCGGTGCTGACCAATGTCGTCGGCTTCGGCACCATCTTGCTGGTGCCGATCGGCATCGTTCAGGAAATGGCGGTCAACGCCATGTTCGGCCTTGTCGCGATCATCTTCTGCAAGAAGATGCTGCTGCCCTGTCTGCTGTCCTACGCGAAGATCAGCAACCCGGTCGAATTCCGGGCTCACCAGGCGCGTCGTGACCGCATCTTCGAGCCAATCTGGAGCGCTGTTTCCACGCTTACTCTGAAGCCTTTTGCGATCGGCACCATTGTGTTGTCCATCGGTTTCTATCTCTACAATGATCACGTTGCGAAGGATCTGAAGATCGGCGAGTTGCTTGACGGCGTTCCAGAGCTGCGTCCTGATTCTCGTTACAATCGCGACTCTAAGACGATTGTCGACAATTTCTCGATCGGCGTTGACGTGATGAAGGTGATCGCAGAGTCGAAAGCTGATGGTTGCATCGACCATGGCATCATCGAGAATATCGATCGTTTTTCGTGGCGAATGCAGAACACGCCTGGCGTGCAGTCGACGCTGTCGCTGCCGCAGGCTCAGAGGAAAGTATTCAATGCCTATGGCGAATCGAATCCGAAATGGAACGTTCTTCCTCGGGAGAGTGGGGCGCTGGTAATCACGGTCCAACCTTTTCCTAGCTCTACGGGTTTACTGAATGAAGACTGCAGCGCCATTCCGGTGTTCATCTTCACTGCCGACCATAAAGCAGAAACCATAGACGGGATCGTCTCCGGAATCGACAAGTTCATTGCCGAACAGCCCGCTGACTCGCCGGTCAAGTTCAGCAAGGCGACAGGCAATGTCGGCGTCATGGCGGCGGTTAATGATGTCGTCGCCGAAACCGAGCCGACCGTGCTGTTCTGGGTCTACGCCGGCATCGCGCTGTGCGTGTTCATCTCGTTCCGCACCATTTCAAGCGTCATCTGTGTGCTGTTCCCGCTGGCATTGGTGTCGGTGATGTCCTATGCCGTGATGGTCTGGCTGCAGATCGGTGTAAAGGTCTCGACATTGCCGGTGGCTGCTTTTGCGGCGGGCATCGGAGTCGACTACGGCATTTACATCTATTCGGTGCTCGAGGAGTGCGTGAAGAACGGCATGAGCCTGCGCGATGCCTACAAGCAGACCCTGCACCAGACCGGCAAGGCGGTGGTGTTCACCTCGTTGGCGCTGGCTGGTTCGGTCTGCACCTGGTTGTTTTCGGGCCTGCAGTTCCAGGTCGACATGGGCATTCTGTTGACCATCATGTTCGTAGCCAATGCTGTCGCTGCGGTTCTGCTGCTGCCAGCTTTTGCCTACTTTTTGCTTAAGCCCGAGAAGCTGATAGCGAAGGCTGCGAAGGAAGCTGCAAAGGCTGAGGCTGCAGCAGCTAAGGCCTCTGCGAAGTAGCGCAAGAAAAATTACAAATTGTCTTACGAGATAGGCTGAGGGGTCGATGGCTCTGAGCTTTGGCACCCGCAGCTCAGCAGGAGGAAATCGGAGTAATCCGGTTTGTGCGATGCCGCGTCAATGTCGCTGGTGCGCCGACGATGGGACGCGGTAACCAACAGTCGTTCAACGAGCAAGAGAGATCGATAGATGAAGAAGCGAATTTGGATGTCGTCATTGATGGCGGCGTTGGTGGCAATGACCGCACCGGCATACGCGAAGGTCAGCCCTGAGGAAGCCGCCAAGCTCGGCAAGGAGCTGACGCCAGTCGGTGCCGAAAAGGCTGGCAACAAGGAAGGCACGATTCCGGCCTGGACACCGCAGAAGGCGCGCGGCGCACTCAAGGGCGAGTATGCGAACGATCCGGAGTTGGCCAATGAAAAGCCGTTGATGGTGATCGAGGCGAAAGACGTCGCCAAGTACGCGGACAAACTGTCCGAAGGCCACAAGGAATTGTTCAAGCGTTATCCAGGCACCTACAAGATGCAGGTATACCCATCACACCGAAAGTATACGTTCCCGGACAAGCTGCTTGATGAGACAAAGCTGAACGCAACGCGCGCTGAGCTCGACGGCGTCGACAATCCGAAGGGCGCTTTCGTAGGCTTCCCGTTCCCGATTCCACAAAGCGGAGCAGAGCCGGTTTGGAATCATCGCGTGAAGTACCGCGGTGGCGCCCAACGGCGTTATAACAATCAGATGATTGTTCAGCAGGACGGAAAATTCTCTCAGACCAAAGTGGTCGAGGATGTTAAGTTCTACTACTCGAATATCAATAACAAGACGCCGATCGAGTTGAAGCCGGGTGCGGACTTCCTGCGCTATCTGTCGGAAACGATCTCGCCGCCGCGTGTTGCCGGAACTTTCATTCTGGTCCACGAAAAGGCAGGGTTTGGACCTGAGGGCCGGTCCGCATGGTTGTATGCGCCGGTGCTGAAGCGCATCCGCCGCGCACCAGCAGTCTGCTGCGATAACCCGTATGAAGGCACCGACGGCCATCAGTTCTACGATCAGGTCGATATGTACAACGGCGTGCTCGAGCGCTTTACATGGAAGCTCGTCGGCAAGAAGGAAATGTATATCCCGTATAACAGCTACAAGATCGCGGGGCCATCGGTCAAGTACAAGGATATTGCGCGTCCGAATCACGTCAATACTGATCTTCCGCGCTACGAGCTGCATCGTGTCTGGGTTGTTGAAGCAAACAACAAACCGGAACAGCGCCATACTTTCAAGAAGCGGACGATGTATTTCGATGAAGATACCTGGAATATCGTCGCGATCGATGACTATGATCAGCAGGGCAAACTCCTGCAGTTCCAGGAAGGCCACCTGATTCAGTATGCGAACGTACTCGCTGCGACGACGCAGCCAGAAGTGATCTATCACTTCGATTCAGGTCGTTACTTCGTGACGGCGATGAATAACGAAGATCAGCCGTATGACCAGACGGTGACTTTCAGTGATGACGACTTCAGTGCTGATACGGTTCAGAAGCGGACATCGAAGTAAAGTTAAGGCTGCGCAGTAGGCACGAGTCCGGGTTACGAAAGTTGTAACCCGGATTTTCACTGGCTTTCAATAAAGCCGGGAACCTTGGCTATCTTGTGCGAATTGGGGGAAACAGAAATGAAGCAGAAAAGTGCTCACGTTTGGATATTTGGTGCTTTGGGAGTTGGATTTTGGTCGATGGCTGCATCGGCGGTTGAACTGGATGTGAAGTTTCTGGATCAGGATTTCAACGCGGTTCTCAATCAGACGCTAACCGCAGGTGCAGCGTTTCGTATCGAAGAACGGGATAGCCGCCTGATAGGAAAGGCAAACATTAATCCCAACGTATGCACGGGTGTCTATCAGCTTTGCCAGGGCTTGAACCGAACGCAGACTTATCCTGCCGAGCAATTGCGTCGGTCTCCGGGCGCACCATCCCTTAACTTTGATGACGGCGATCTTAATTTCGACCGCGGCGACATCACACAGTCCCCGATCGTCTGGACGCATGATCTCAAGATCGAATCCGGCGACTATGGCTTTTTCTATCGAGGACGAGCCATCTACGATCCGGCGCTGTACCACGGCAAAGTGAAATACCGGAATCGGATCACGAGTGGAAATTTTTCTAGTGTCGGAATATCCGGCGGTGGAGTCGGCATCAACGGCGGCAGCCCTTCGAATCGCTACTATGATCAGGTTTACGGACCCGGTGGTGCCTTTGAGGAAGCCCGCAACGAGGACGAAGCCCAGCAGATCGGCTTGAGGTATCAGCCGCTTGACACCAACTTCTTCGGTAGGTTTTCCCTTCCAGGTGATCGGCAACTGCAGGTTCGTCTGGGGCGCCAGACGGTGCAATGGGGTGAAGCTACCGTCGCGATCGTGAATTCAATCAATCAGGCCCAGCCTATCAATGCAAATGCGTTCTTCCGCAGCGGCAACGGCCTATTGGAAGATCTTTATATTCCGGTCAACATGCTGCGGATGTCCACGAACATCGTAGACAGCCTTTCGATCGAAGGTTATTACCAATTCGAGTCCCGCATCGTTGAGGTGCCGACACCGGGGACATTCAACTCGTTCATTGATGTTGGCACCCCCAATCAGCGTGATGCAGTTAACGCCAGTTTTGGCTCCGCAGCGGATGATCTCGAAGGCTTGGCAGGCGGCAGGCTGGACAACCCGTTGACTACAATCACGCCAACGGCTCTACGCATCCCGCGTCTGCCCGATCGTGAGGCCAAGGACAGCGGGCAGTTCGGTTTCAAATTGACGCATTTTGCCGAATGGTTGAATAACGGTACAGATCTCAGTCTGTACTTCATGAACTATCATTCCAAACTTCCTTATGCGAGTACGTATGCAACGGATGCCAGTTGCGCGCGCCGTGAAGGGAATGCGTTCGGTATGGATGCTGTCAGTTCCACGACGTTTCTTTCTTACTGTCCGAATCTTCCAATTGCATTGAACACGAGCAGCAGCAGTCAGATTGTTCAAGAGGCTGCGCAATTGATTGCCACGAACCCACTGGTTTTGCAAGACTTGGGTGGTTCTCTGCTGGGATTTGCAAATCTTCTCCTGCCACGCCCTGGGCTGCAAATTTCTGACGCTGTGCCGTTCGATACAGCACGCATCCAGTTGTCTTATCCTGAAAATAGAAAATTATTCGGATTCAGCTTCAATACGACTTATGGTGATTACTCCTATCAAGGTGAAATCTCGTATCGGCCAAATTTGCCTTTGCAGGTATCAGTAGTGGATCTTGCCTTTGCGGCGTTTGGGCCTACATTGTCTCGATGCCATGACCAGACCATCGGCTGCCGTGGAACCACCAATACCATTGCATTCACTGAAAATGGAGGAAATTCTTATTCTCTATATCCAAGTAATAACTTTGTTGACGAGAATGGCAATAACCCGTATCCGGACAATCTAAGCCTGCTCGTGGGATCGGTTCCCGGTTCGGCTCGCTCCTTTCCCAATTTCATTACTCCGTATCGTGGTGGAACTATCGGCGAGAATGCACCGAACTCCTACATCCAGGGCTGGATTCCTGGCAAGGTCATGCAATACGCTTTTGGGGCCACGCGTGTCTTGGGTGGCTCGGAAAACTGGATTGGCGCGGATCAAGTCATTTTGTTGTACGAAGTGGCTGCGACCCATGTCCTGAATCTCCCGAAGTATGATCAATTGCAGATTGAGGGGCCGTTTGGCGCGTCGACACATGCCTCGGCGGGTGCCGATGGCAGTGGTGCCGATGGTTCCAGACTTGCTTGCTCGACAAATCCAGCATGTTCGATCGGTGGGGATGGCTTGCGCTTCAACCCCTACCAGGCAAGCCGCAATCAGTTCGCGCATGCACTAGCAGGTGGGTATCGCGTGGTCAGCAGAATCAGTTATGAATCCGTGCTTCCCGGCATTTCGATTCAGCCCATTCTGATCTTTCAGCACGACGTCTACCATAACTCGCCGGGGCCAGGTGCTAACTTCGTCGAGGGCCGTATTCAGCTGAATTCGATTTTTGAGATCCGCTACGAGAAGGCCACGTCGTTGTCCATTACTTACAATATGTACACGCGTGGTGGTGCAAACAACAGCATTCGCGATCGTGACAACATCGGCTTCTTCCTCAAATATCAGTTCTAAAGAACTTCCGCTGTAACAGATCCTGCTATCGGGCAAAGATAATGACTGAGCACTGTAAAAAATCGGTAAGCATGAGCTTCGGGCTAAGCCTCGTTGCCCTGTCAATGTCGGCGATGTCTCAAGGGGAGGCACCTGATGTTGCGGCAGGAAGTCTGGATACAGCGGAAATTCAAGCCTCATCGGTTGCTTCATCTTCGACGCAGCCTCATGTTGTGGAAATGGCTGTCAAGGCACCCAGTAGTCCACTCGTTAAAGTCGTCAATACCGGCGAACGCTATGTTGCTGTTGGCAACCGGGGGCATATTCTTGTGTCGGCGGATGCAAGAAAATGGTTGCAGGCTAAAACGCCTGTGGACAGTCTTTTGACGAGTGTGACCTTTACAGATACAAAAAATGGTTGGGCTGTTGGTCACGATTCGGTGATACTTCATACCTCTGATGGCGGCATAACCTGGATACTGCAGAACTTCCAGCCGGATTTGAATAAACCTCTCTTCGATGTGTTGTTCATCGATGCTAATCGAGGATATGCAGTTGGGGCCTATGGCCTCTTTTTGTCCACCACTGATGGTGGTATAACGTGGTCTCAGGTTGCGGCTAACCCTGTCACCGAAGATGAACG
>NZ_JAHFRY010000139.1 GCF_023266035.1 Nevskia sp. | reverse complement strand
CATGGTCGCCGGCATCCCGAACGCCAAGCAGATCAGCGGCCTGGACACGATCAATCTCCGCGGCGAGCGTTCGGTGTCCTGCAAGGCCGAATGCGATAGCGCCACCGGCGCGCTGCCGGCCAGTTGCCCGAAGGCCTGTGACAGCTTCCGCCAGCAGCCGGATGCCATCGAGCGTGCTGCCGAACTCGACAAGCAGTACGGCAAGAATCCGGACCTGGCGGCGCTGCCGATGTACTGCGTGCCGATGTCGTTCAAGGCGATCTACGACGCCAAGGACCTGCGCTCCACCGGCGGCGCTGATGCCAAGTACGCGATGGATGCCGCACCGAAGGATTCCACCCTGATCGCCCGCATGCGCAGCGCTGGCGCGATCGTCTTCGCCCACGCGCTGAATTCCGAGTACAACGGCGGCAGCGGCGATCCGGGCGGCGCGAACAAGGTCAAGAAGCCATCGATCGGCACCGGCGGCGCCCGTGAAAGCTGGGGCGGCACCACCTGCAATCCCTATGACACCGAGCGCGAAACCGGCGGCTCCAGCGGCGGCTCGGGTACCTCGGTGGCGGCCAATCTGGTGGTCTGCTCGATCTGCGAAACCACCGGCGGTTCCTGCCGCAATCCGGGCACCCACAACGGCGTGGTCAACTTCGTGCCGACCAAGGGCATGATCTCCTTCGGCGGCGCCATCGGCGCCAATCCCTACCAGGATCGTCCCGGCATCCACTGCAAGACCGTGGCCGATACCGCCACCGTGATGGACGCTTTCCGCGACAGCAAGACCGGCAGCTACTTCGATGCCCGCGATCCCTACACCTCGCTGCCGCGAGTGATCGCCACCAAGACCTCGTACAAGAGCGCGCTGACTCCGGCCGGCAGCGCCCAGCCATTGGCCGGCCTGCGCATCGGCGTGGTCCGCGAGCTGATGGTCAAGCACGCGGCCAGCGATGGCCCGATCGTCGACGGCATCAATCGCGAGCTGCAGGTGCTGAAAGCGCTCGGTGCCGAGCTGGTCGAGACCGTCGATCCGCAGTATCCGGATGATCCGTCGATCCCGAACCTCGCCTTCGGCTTCCAGGAAGCGATGGCTGAAGTGTTGCCGTTTCACATGCCGGAAGTGCTGGCCTGGAAGAAGGACGGCAAGCCGGAATTCGAAGTGCCGGGCTGGGATGTCAGCAGCCGCAAGTACCTGGTCGCGGCCTCGAACCACAAGGCACCGTGGCCGGCGAAGCTGAACCTGCGGCGGATCATCGGCAACCCGCCGGGTGGCGACGACGTGGTCACCGGCTACAGCTTCAGCTTCAACATGGCGCAGTACCTCAACGAGCGCGGCGACAGCACGATCCACGACTGGGACACGCTGAACGCCAACGCCAAGTACTTCAGCGATGCCAAGCTGACCGCGGCGAAGAACTGGGGCGCGAAGGAAATCGACATCCGGACCTACGACACCACCTACACGATGAAGCGCCGCGATGCGATGCGCATGGTGATGATGAAGGTGATGGAGCAGAACCGGATCGACGTCTTCGTCAACCCGCCGCTGTCGACACCGCCGGCGAAGATCGGTGGCGCCGCCGAACCGGACCGCGATCTGCGCCTGGGCTTCGGCTACGGCGCGCGTCTCGGCATTCCCGAAGTGCATGTGCCGGCCGGCTTTCTCGACACGCTCTACGAGGCGAGCTTCGTGCTCAGCAAGGACGGCAGCAAGTACGAGAGCGTCGCCGGCACCAAGCCGACCCGCTTAAGCAGCCCGCTGCCGTTCGACATCGCCTTCTGGGCTGGCCCGGGCGAGGAAAGCATACTGTTCAAGGTGGCCTCCGCCTACGAGGCGGCGACCCATCATCGCAAGGCACCGGCGGCGTTCGGGCCGCTGGCTGGAGAGCCTTGAGAGACCATCGCTGACCGCGGCAAGGCAGTTCGACGAGTGCCGCGATGACCAGGTCGACGGAGACTTGCAGGAGTGCCTTGCAAGGGATGCTGGTCGCGGCAGCAGCGCTGCTGCCGCAGTTCGTGCACGCCGCTGAATCGCCGGTGGAGGCCCTGTCGGACCATGTGATGGCTGCGGTCGCTGATCCGAGCCGGCCCGATTCGGACCGGCAGCGGGATGCCGACCGCAGACCGGCCGAGGTCATCGCCTTTGCCGGCATCAAGCCGGGCGACAAGCTTGCGGACTTCATGCCCGGCCGCGGTTACTACACGCGGATCTTCTGCAAGCTGGTTGGCGACGGTGGCCAGGTCTACGCGATCTCCGTGCCGTTCAAGCGTTCGGGCCCTCCACCGACCGACAAGCCTGCGGAAGCCGTGGTCGGCGAGCCTTGCAGCAACGTCACCCCCTCGAGCCTGCAGCCGCGCATGGTTCCCGCGCCGGAGTTGTGGTCGTCCAGCGATGATCCGGGCGCTGTCTATGAGTACTGGGCATCGAGCCCGGCTGCCGAGAACTTCACGGCGGCCGAGCCTCTGGACCTGATCTGGACCTCCGAGAACTACCACGACCTGCACAACCCGGCGTTCGGCTCGCCGAACCTGCAGACCGTCGGCAGGGCTTGGCTTAACGCGCTGAAACCGGGCGGCATCCTGATCGTCGAAGACCACGCCGCCGAGGCCGGCTCCGGCGCGCGCGATACCGAGACCCTGCATCGCATCGACCCCGCCGAGGTCCAGCGGGAAATGCTTGCAGCCGGCTTCGTGTTGGTTGCCGAAAGCGCCTTGCTCCATCACCCGGACGATCGGCATGCGGTCAAGGCGCATGCGATGCACGACCGCACCGACCGCTTCCTGCTCAAGTTTCGCAAGCCCTGACGATTAGAGCTGCTGACCGGTAGGGGGACGGTGCTGGCGTCCGTCGTCTGGGGAGTACCGGTAATCGCGCTGTCTCCGTAGCGCGCAGCAGCAGGTCCGCAACTCAGGTCGACGCTTCGGGAGAGACGGCAATGTCAGTGCGTGCAACGGTTCAGGTCCTCATCATCGTCGCCGCTGCGCTCTGCGCCGCTGCGACTCAGGCGGCAGACAAGTCCTTCCATCTGCAGGAAGCGACGATCGACGACATCCACGCCGGCATTCGCTCAGGCGAGCTGAGTTGCCGGCAGGTCGTCGAGGCCTATGTCGCCCGCGCCAGGGCCTACAACGGCTTCTGCGCCCGGCTGGTGACTGCCGATGGTGCCAAGGTATCGGCCGCGAAAGGCGCGGTGCGGGCTGGATCGGCATTGAAGTTTCCGACCGAAACCCTGGCGATCAGCAAGCTGGTGCCGGACTTCGACAAGTACATCGGCATGAAGCCCGACTACGGCCGCATGGAGCCGACCCTGTCCGATCCCACCGTGCTGCAGCAGTACGGCATGGTCGCCGGCATGCCCAAGGCCGGGCAGGTCAATGCGCTGGAAACCCTGAACCTGCGCGGCGAGCGCTCGGTGTCCTGCAAGGCCGGCTGCGATGCCGCCAGCGGCGACCTGCCGGCGAGCTGCCCGAAGGCCTGCGATGCCTTCCGCAAGCAGCCGGATGCGCTGGAGCGTGCTGCCGAACTGGACAAGCAGTTCGGCAGGAATCCGGACCTCAAGGCGATGCCGCTCTACTGCGTGCCGATGTCGTTCAAGGCCGTCTACGACGCCAAGGACATGCGCACCACCGGCGGCGGCGACGTCAATTACGCGATGGATGTGCCGCCGAAGGATTCGACCCTGACCGCCCGCCTGCGCGCGGCCGGCGCGATCGTCTACGCCCAGGCCCACAACTCCGAATACAACGCCGGCAGCGGCGATCCGGGCGGCGACGCCAAGGTGCTGCGCCCGTACATCGGCGCCGGCGGCTCGCGGGAATCCTGGGGCGGCATGACCTGCAATCCCTATGACACCGAGAGAGTCACCAGCGGCTCCAGCGGCGGCTCGGCCGTATCGGTGGCCGCCAATCTGGTGGTCTGCTCGATCTGCGAAACCACCGGCGGTTCCTGCCGCGGCCCGGCCAACTACCAGGGCGTGGTCAACGTGGTGCCGACCAAGGGCATGATCTCCTACGGCGGCGGCATCGGCGCCAATCCCTATCAGGATCGCCCCGGCATCATGTGCCGCACGGTGAAAGATTCGGTCAAGGTGCTCGACGCCTTCCGCGATACCAGAACCGGCAGCTACTTCGATGCCCGCGATCCGTACACCGCGCTGCCGCGGGGGGTCGCTTCGAAGACCGCCTACGCCAGCGCGCTCAGCGATCCCTCCAATGCCAAGCCGCTGGCCGGCGTGCGCATCGGCGTGATCCGCGAGCTGATGGTCAAGGACAGCCCGGCCGATGCCGCGGTCAGCGATGGCATCAACGCCGAGCTGAAAGTGCTGAAAGCCCTGGGTGCCGAGCTGGTCGAGTCCACCGATCCCAAGTACCCGGATGATCCTTCGATTCCGAACATGGAATTCGACTTCAACCAGGCGATCGCCGAGATCCTGCCGTTCCATATGCCGGAAGTGTTTTCGTCGAAGAAGGACGGCAAGCCTGAATTCGAGGTTGCCGGCTGGGACGTGGCGAGCCGCAAGTATCTGGTCAGCGTCGCCACCCATAACGCGCCGTTGCCGACGAACCTGAACTTCCGCCGGGTGTTCTCCAATCCGCCGCCCGATCCGGAAGCGGTGAGCGGCTACACCTTCGCCTACCAGTTCGCCGAATACCTGATGAAGCGCGGTGATGCCCGGGTGTTCGACTGGGCCTCGCTGAACAGCAACGCCAAGTACTTCAACGACGTGCGCCGAGCGGCGATGAAGAACTGGGAGAACAAGGAAATGGACATCCGTACCGGTGCCATCACTTACACGATGAAGCGCCGCGACACCTTGCGCATGGTGATGATGAAGGTGCTCGAGCAGAACCATATCGATGTCTTCGTCAATCCGGTGAGCCTGAGCCTGCAGGGCAAGATCGGCGGCGCCACCGTCGGCGGTCCGGGCGGTGGTGGTGGTGGCTTCGGTTATGGCGCGATGCTCGGCATCCCCGAGGTGTTCGTGCCGGCCGGCTTCGCCAACGAGGTCTACGATCCGACGTTCGTGCTGGCCAAGGACGGCACGAAATACGAAGGCGTCGAAGCCAGCAAGCCGACCAGGCTAGCCGGCCCCTTGCCCTACAACATCGCCTTCTGGGCCGGCCCCGGCGAGGAATCGACCTTGATCAAGGTCGGCTCGGCCTACGAGGCCGCGAGTCATCGGCGCAAGCCGCCGGCTGGCTTCGGGCCGCTGGCTGGGGAGCCTTGAGGCCGGCTTGAGATTGGCGTGAGGCTGGCGTCGTCGATGTCCTTTCGACACGGCATTGCGCTGGCAGCAGCGGCCACATCGTTCTGGCCGTTGCTGACAGCGGCCGAGTCACCGCCGAACGCGGATTGCCGCTCGGTCAAGCAAGCCCATTTCGCCAGCATCAAGGCCGGCGACCGGGTGGCCGAGTTTCCGCCGGACGATGGCTGTGTGACTCTGCTGCTGGCCCGCAAGGTCGGCGATGACGGCCGCGTCTACCGGGTGTCCACCACCGCCGACGATGCTGCTGCGGTCAGCGGCAATGTCTTCGCGATCCAGCTGAAAATGCAGCTCCATGCCGCGCCGGACCTGTGGTCGTCCAGCGAGGATCCGGGTGGCGTCTACGGCTACTGGACGTCCAGCCCGCCGGCCGAGAACTTCGCCACGCCGGAGCCGCTCGATCTGATCTGGGCGATGGCGCTCGATGAAGCCAGCCTCGGTGCCGTGAATCTCAGCGTGGTCAGCGGCGCCTTGCTGAAGGCTCTGAAGCCCGGCGGCGTTCTGGTCATCAGCGACGCCGCGTCTCGGCCGTTGCGGCGCGAGCTGATGGCCGCCGGCTTTGAACTCGTCAAGGCGCGGCGGTCATCGTTGCTGAAGTTCCGCCGGCCCTGAGGGTGCCGTTCAGGCTGCGTCGGAGACCGCGACGCAGATCTTGCCGAAGTGCTGGCCGCTGGCCTGATGACGGAAGGCATCGGCCAGCGCGAGCAGCGGGAAGCGGCTGTCGATCACCGGACGCAGGCCGTTGACCTCGATCGCGCGGATCAGGTCCAGCTGATGACGGCGGCTGCCAACGGTGAGGCCGATCATCCGGCCCTGCTTGCGCATCAGTTCGGAGGTCGGGATCACGCCTTCACGGCCGGCGAGCACGCCGATCAGGGCGATGTGACCGCCGGCGCGGATCGCACGAATCGACTGCGGCATGGTGCCGGCACCACCGATTTCGACCACGTGATCGACACCGCCGCGATCGCAGAACTTCGCCGCCGCCGCGCCCCATTCCGGGGTCGACTTGTAGTTGATCAGATGATCGGCACCGAGCTTGCGCAGGCGTTCCAGCTTTTCGTCCGATGACGAGGTAGCGATCACCGTGGCGCCGGCCAGCTTGGCCAGCTGCAGCGCGAAGATCGACACCCCGCCGCTGCCCTGAACCAGCACCGTGTCGCCGGCCTTGAGGCCACCATTGACCACCAGCGCCCGCCAGGCAGTGACGCCGGCGCAGCTCAGGGTCGCGGCTTCGTCGTAGCCGTAGTTCGCCGGCATCCTGGTCAGCGCGGTTTCCGGCACCGTCGCGAACTCGCGGGCATAGCCGTCGATGCCGTCGCCGGGCACGCTGCTGAAGCCGTCGAGTTCCGGTTCGCCATCGAGCCAGGTGGGATAGAAGGTGCTCAGCACCTTGTCGCCGACCTTGAACAAAGTCACTTCTTCGCCGACCGCGACCACATCACCGGCGCCGTCGGACATCGGGATGCGGCCTTCCGCCGGCTTCAGCGCGCCGATCACCACGGCGTAGTCGTGGTAGTTCAGCGAGCTGGCGCGAACTCTCACCAGCACCTCGTTGCGGCGCGGCGTGCGCGGTTCGACGGTGGCTTGTGTGAGGCTGTCGAGCGTAGCCGGCAGCTTGATGCGGATGGCGTTGGTCATCTTGGAGATCGGCGGCACAGTGCGGGCAGGGCCGCCATGATCCACCGATTGCCGATGCTGAGGCCAGCCTCGAAGGGATTGCCCTAGCGCGAGCCGCCGCGAAGCTCGGATGGCGACCGGCCGAAGCGTGCCTTGAACGCACGGCTGAAATGGGCCGGGTCCTTGAAGCCCCATTCGTAGGCGATGCGGGTGATCGACAGCCCGGTCGACGCCGAAGCTTCGATCGCGGCGCGGGCGCGGTCGAGCCTGCGGGTCCACAGCCATTCGGACAGGTGCAGGTCTTCCTCGGCAAACAGCTTGCTCAGGTAGCGCGGTGAAATGCCGTGCGCTTCGGCGATCCGTCGGCAGTCCAGATCGGGCTGGGCGAGATGGTCTTCGATGAACTGGCGGATGCGCTGGCGCAGCGCGTGGCGGCTGCCGAAGCCATGGCCGCTGTCGCCATGCTGCGGGCCCTCGAACGGCTCGGCCAGGGTGCCGACCAGGATGTCGATCAGCGCCTGATGGAACACCGCCTGCGTGGCCGGCGACAAGGATGGCAGTTCGGTCGCCAGGCTGGCCACGAAGCCGAAGGCCAGGCTGGCCGAGGCACGTCCGGAGCGGAACGGAATCGCCGTGACTCTTTCGGGGCGCGCCATGCGCCGGCTGACCAGCGCCCGTGGCAGGCGCAGCACGATCTGCTCGAAGGGCTCATCGAAGATCAGCCGGTACGGCCGGGTGCTGTCGTACAGCGCGAAATCGCCGGGTGCCAGCAGCGCATCGCGCTCGCCCTGAACCACCCGGCCATTGCCGCGCAGCTGGAAGCTCAGCAGGAAGAACGCTTCCGGGCTCTGCCGGATCCGCACCGGTGTCCGCGCCACGCGCTGGGCATCGGCGACGACTCTCGAAACCTGCACGTCCCGCAGTTCGCCGTTCGATACCGAGCCGGAGAAATCGGCCGACTGCGGCAGCTCGCAATCCAGCGACACGAAGCTGGACGAGATCATCTCGCGCCAGTACTCGAGGCGCTGTGCCTTCTCGACACGATCACAGGCGATGCGCACCGGCAGGGCATTGATCGCTGATGGAGTCATGGGCGTACCTCGAAGTCCGTTTGCAGTCTCCATCCGCAGCGAGGCTTGCCGCAAGCTTCTTCAGCGATTCCGGCGTTCAGGTTCCTGTCCAGACAAGTGGCAGTTCCCTTGAGGACCAGACCGTGCCCCGGTTCTGCACGAAACTGCGTCACCGACCCCAGAACCAGAGCCGACCATGACGCTTTTATCCCCGTCACCGATTCGCGTCGCCACCGTGCAGGCCGCTCCGGCCTTTCTCGATCTCGAAGCCGGCGTCGCAAAAACCGTGCGTCTGATCGAGGAAGCCGCACAACGCGGCGCCAAGCTCATCGCCTTCCCCGAGTGCTGGCTGCCGGGTTATCCGTGGTGGATCTGGCTCGATTCTCCGGCCTGGGGCATGCAGTTCGTGCAGCGCTATCACCAGAACTCGCCGCGTGCCGAGGGACCGGAAATGGACAGGATTCGGCGCGCGGCGCGCGAACACGGCATCGTCGTCGTGCTCGGCTACACCGAACGCGATGCCGGCAGCTTGTACATCGCCCAGCAGCTGATCGATGCCGAGGGCCGGTTGATTGCGGCGCGCCGCAAGCTGAAGGCCACGCATGTCGAACGCACGGTGTTCGGCGAGGGCGATGGCAGCGATCTGAAGGTCCATGACACGGCGATCGGCCGGCTCGGTGCGCTGTGCTGCTGGGAGCATCTGAACCCGCTGAACAAATACATCATGTATTCGCAGCACGAGCAGATTCACGTCGGCGCCTGGCCGAGCTTCAGCGTCTACGAAGGCGCGGCCTATGCGCTCGGCCCGGCGCTGAACACGGCGCTGAGCCAGGTCTACGCGGCGGAAGGTCAATGCTTCGTGCTGGCGTCCTGCGGCATCGTCTCGCCGGAGATGGTCGAGCTGCTTTGCGATACGCCGCAGAAGCGCCAGCTGCTGAAGGCTGGCGGCGGCGCGGCGATGATCTTCGGGCCGGATGGCAGCCCGCTCTGCGAGCCGCTGCCGCCGGATCAGGAAGGCCTGCTGATCGCCGACATCGATCTGAGCCTGATCACTCTGGCCAAGTCGGCAGCGGACCCGGTGGGCCACTACTCGCGGCCGGACGTGGTGCGGGTGGTGTTCAACCCGCATTCGCCGCAGCGGCTGACGCGGGTGGCGGCGCACAAGGATGCGCTGGATGCCGAAGGACCAGAGACCGGCAGCTAGCCGACGTAGGGTGCCGCTCGCGCCAGTCCGTCATCCAGGCAACGGGTTTCATCGGCTGCGACGCGGCCAGCCCTTGCGAGGACGGCCGGATGGCGCTGACAAGACGCGAGTTCAACACGCTGCTGGGCGGCGCTGCGGTGTCCACCGCTCTGAATCCTTTCGGCTCGGCGCTGGCCGCTGATTCCGACGAGCTGACGGCGATGAGCCTGACTGGCGTCGCCGCCGCGATCCGCGCCGGCAAGGCCACGGCAACACAGGCGGTGCAGGCCTGCCTCTCGCGCATCGACATCTACGATCCCAAGCTCGACGCCTTCATCACCGTGATGAGGGACCAGGCGCTGGCGCAGGCCGCGGCGCTCGATGCCGAGCAGAAGGCCGGCAAGTTCCGCGGCCCGCTGCACGGCGTGCCGATCGCGATCAAGGACAACATCGACACCGCCGGCACCCTGACCACCGGCGGCAGCGCGCTGTTCGAGGATCGCGTGCCGACGGTCGATGCGCCGGTGGTCGCCAGCCTGATGGCGGCCGGCGCGATCGTCATCGGCAAGACCAACCTGCAGGAATTCGCCATGGGCGGCGGCGAGACCTCGTACTACGGGCCGGCGCGCAATCCCTGGAATCTGGCCCACAACACCGGCGGTTCCTCGTCCGGTTCCGGCGCGGCGCTGGCCGCGTTCCTGAGCTATGGCGCGCTCGGTACCGACACCGGCGGCTCGGTGCGCATGCCGGCCTCGTATTGCGGCATCGTCGGCCTGAAGCCGACCTACGGCCTGGTGCCGATCCGCGGCATCCTGCCGCTGGTGCTGTCGCTCGATCACTGCGGGCCGATGGCGCGCACGGTGGCCGATTGCGCGCTGATGCTGAACAGCATGGCCGGCTACGACAAGCTCGACATCACCAGCGTCGAACATGCCCGCGAGGACTATGTCGCCGCGCTCAGCCAGCCGGTGTCGGGCTTCCGCATCGGCCTGCCGCCGAGCTACTTCGATGGCCTGGAGCCGGATGTCGCCAAGGCCGTCGACGAAGCGGTGGCGCTGCTCGACAAGCTGACCAAGGGCAGCAAGGAAGCCAATCTGCCGTCGATCACTTCACGGCCCAGCGTCGGCGCGCTCGGCGAGTACATGGCCTATCACGAGCAGTACGTGAAGAGTTCGGCGGCCAAGTACATGCTGCCCGAACGCCGCCGCCTCGAAGCCGCGCTGGCGGCGCCGCCGAAGGCCGCCGACTACGTGCGCGCCAAGTGGGATCTGGAACTGCTGCGCCGGACCATCGATGACTCGTTCAACGGCTTCGATCTGGTGGTCTGCCCGACGCAGCGGATCGTCGCGCCGAAGCTCGATGACCTGATCACCCGCGCCTACAGCACCACGCCGAGCAATCCGCTGGTCACCTCGAACTGCTCGCCGTTCAACATCTTCGGCCTGCCGTCGATCTCGCTGCCCTGCGGCTTCAGCAAGAGCGGCCTGCCGATCGGCTTGATGATCTCCGGGCCGAAGTTCTCCGAAGGCAAGGTGCTGGCGCTGGCCCAGGCCTACGAGCAGGCCACGCAATGGCATCTGCGCAAGCCCTCGCTGTCGCCGAAGACGGCGGTGCCGGCCGTGGTGAAAGGCGCATGAGCACCAGCAAGCAGGACGCACTCGCAGCACTGTCGATCGCTCAAGCCGCCGCCAGGCTGCGTAGCGGCGAAGTCAGCTCCCGGCAACTGACCGAAGCCTGCCTGGCACGCATCGCCGTCTATGACCCGATGCTCGATGCCTTCATCACCGTGATGAAGGACAAGGCGCTGGCCCAGGCCGATCAGCTCGATGCCGAGCAGAAAGCCGGCAAGCTCAGAGGCCCGCTGCACGGCGTGCCGATTGCGCTGAAGGACAACATCGACACCGCCGGCACCCGCACCACGGCGGCCAGCGCGCTCTGGGAAGACCGGGTGCCGCCCGCCGATGCGCCAGTCGCCAGCCGCCTGAAGCAGGCCGGCGCGGTGATCATCGGCAAGACCAACCTGCACGAGTTCGCGATGGGAGCGGGCGAGGCTTCGTTCTGGGGTGCGGCGCGCAATCCCTGGGCGCTGAACCTGAACACCGGTGGCTCCAGTTCCGGCTCCGGCGCTGCGGTGGCTGCCGACCTTTGCTATGGCGCGCTCGGCACCGACACCGCGGGTTCGATTCGCCATCCGGCCGCCTATTGCAGCCTGGTCGGTCTGAAGCCGACTTTCGGCCTGGTGCCGATCCGCGGCATCGCGCCGCTGACCCTGTGCCTCGATCACTGCGGGCCGATGACCCGCACCGTCGAGGACAACGCGATCATGCTCAACGCGCTGGTCGGCTACGACCGCCGCGACATCACCAGCGTCGAGCACAAGCGAGAGGACTATGTGGCGGCGCTGAAGCAGCCGGTGTCGGGCTTCCGGCTCGGCGCGCCGCTAGGCTTCAAGGAAGGCACGCATCCGGAAATCCTCAGGGTTTGCGGCATTGCCTTCGAAGTGCTGGCCAGGATCACCGCCGGCATCAAGGACGTGAGCCTGCCGAGCACCGGCGATCTCAGCATCGGCGCGCTCGGCTATTCCGGCGAGACCTGGGCCTGGCACGAAGAGACGTTCAAGGATTCGCCGGGCAAGTACCAGCTGGCCAGCCGCCGGCGCCTCGAAGGTGCCGCGAAGGACGAGCCGAAAGCGCCGGACTACATCCGCACCAAGTGGAAGCTCGATCTGTTGCGCCGAACCATCGACGACAGCTTCACCGACTTCGATCTGGTGGTGATGCCGACCATGCGCAAGATGCAGCCGGTGCTCAACGACATGTTCAAGCGCATTCGTGAGCCGAAGCCGGGCGATCCATCGGCCTTGTCGAACTGCAGCGTGTTCAACGCCACCGGCCTGCCGGCGATCTCGATCCCCTGCGGCTTCAGCAGCGACGGTCTGCCGATCGGCCTGATGATCGCTGGCCCGCGTTTCTCGGAAGGCAAGATCCTGGCGCTGGCCCAGGCTTACGAGCGCGAGACGCGCTGGTATCGGCAGAAGCCGAAGCTGACACCGGACACGCTGGTGCCAGCGCTGACGGTCTGATCGACCTGATCTCGGATCGCCTGAGCCTCGTCCGGCACGCAGGCTGACGATGAAGCGCGCGCCTTGGGCGCGCTGCGAGGCGACCTCGATGCAGCCCGCCACGCGGCCTGACTGCACGAAGGGCTCGAACAGGCGGCTGAGCGGGCGGTAGCGCATGCCTTCGCCGCGGACTTCGATGCGGATCGCGTCCTGCCCGGCGACGATGCGGCCGTGGTCTTCGAGCCAGCAGCGGAAGGTCTTCAGCAGGGCAA
>NZ_JAHFRY010000138.1 GCF_023266035.1 Nevskia sp. | reverse complement strand
CCAGACCTTCCGATTCCGGATCGACACCGACCATCCATACCGGCTCCAGCACGCCGGAGCGCTTCAGCTTGTACAGCAGGTCCGTCCCGATGTTCCCAGGACCGATGATCGCGCAGCGGATTCTTTTCATGATTTGATCTCGGGTTCAGACGAAGCGCATAGCCACGGACCCGAGGTCCTGGAAGCGCACGGAGATGGCGTCACCGGCAGCGACGGGAATCGCTTCGGTCGCGCCACCGCTCATGATGAAAGTGCCGGCAGGAATCTCTTCGCCCCGGGCGGCCAGATGATTGGCGAGTGCGGCGATGGCGACGGCCGGATGGCCAAGAACGGCAGCACCTGCGGCCATCGCGACGATCTCGCCATTCTTCTCCATGACCAGACCGAGCGTGCGCAGGTCCAGGCCTTCGACGCTCCGGGCAACGCCGCCGACGACGAAGCGCGAAGCCGAGGTGTTGTCGGCAATCACGCTGGCGAGATCGAAGCGGAAGTTCTCGTAGCGCGAGTCGATGATCTCGACCGCCGGCACCACGAAATCGGTGGCTGCGAGCACGGCGCCGACATGGCAGCCGGGGCCGCGCAGTGCCTTCTTCAGCACGAACGCGATCTCCGCCTCGACCTTCGAATGGATCAGCTTGGCGGTATCGATCTCGCCGCCATCGGCGACGCTCATGTAATCGAAGATCACGCCGAAGACCGGCGTCTCCACGCCCATCTGTTTCATCTTGGTGCGCGAGGTCAGCCCGGCCTTCAGGCCGGCGATGCGATGACCGCGCGATTCCTTGCGAGCCCGGATCGCCGCCTGGATGGCATAGGCATCGTCCCAGTCGAGCTGCGGATGGGCGTCGGTGATCTTGGTGACGGCGGTGGCGCTCAGCTCGGCGTTTTCGAGATGGGCGGCGAGTTGCTGGATGCTGTTGTTATCGAGAGTCATGGCGAGCTCAGATGAAGCGCACCGAACAGCCACCGAGGCCGCCGACGCTGCAGGTGAAGGAATCGCCGGCGATGACCGGCATCAAGGGTGATTGCGAGCCGGACAGGATCACTTCGCCGGCCTTCAGCGGAATGCCGAGTGCACCCAGCGTGTTGGCCAGCCAGGCGACGGCGTTGACCGGCGAGCCCTGTACCGAGGCGCCCGCCGAAGTGCTCACGATGTCGCCGTTCTTCTCGACGACCATGCCGGCCACCGACAGATCGAAGCCACGCAAGGATCGCGGCGTGCCGCCGAGCACGAACACGCCGCAGGAGGCGTTGTCGGCAACGGTGTCCTGAATCTTGATCTTCCAGTCGCGGATGCGGCTGTCGACGATCTCGAAGCAGGGCAGCACGAAGTCGGTAGCGCGCAGCACGTCGGCCGCGGTGATGCCCGGGCCGTTCAGATCGGCTTTCAGGATGAAGGCCACTTCGGCTTCCGCCTTCGGAGCAATCAGCGTATCGACGGGGATCGGCTGGCCTTCGTGATAGACCATGGCCGAGGTCAGCTGACCGAAGTCCGGCTGATAGACCTTGAGCATGTCCTGCACCGCTTTCGAGGTGACGCCGATCTTCTTGCCGATGATCGTTTCACCGCTGGCCAGACGCCGCTCGATCATTCGCAGCTGGATGCGGTAAGCATCGTCAAGCGTGATTTCGGGCTGGCGTTCGGTGAGCGGTGCCACGGCACGGCGTGCGACCAGTGCCTCGTACAACTCGTCGCCGTACTGGCGAATGTCTTGTGGGTTCATGTCGATCTTGTCTATGCAGTGCAGGCCAGCCCTCAGGCGGCTTCCTGCAGGAAATTGGTGACCAGTCGCGCGAAGCGCGCCGAATGTTCGATCTGGGTCCAGTGGCCGCATTTGCCGAACACATGTAGCTGCGCGTTCGGGATCAGCTGGGCAAGCTTCAGCGACGTGGCAAGCGGAATCACCTGATCCTCACGGCCATGGATGACCAGGGTCTGGTGGGCAAGCTGGGCGATATCGGCTTCCGGGCTGGCCAGCGCATCGATCGAGCGTTGACGCGGCACAGGAAACATCGCCGAGAACGATTCCTGGAAGCCCGGGCGGATGCTGGCCTGATAGCGCAGCTGGGCCAGTTCGTCATTGACCAGGGAACGGTCGTAGGCGAACAGATCCATCATCCGGCGCATGCTTTCGAACGACGGCTGATAGCCCCAGACCGCATCGAGCGCCGGCGTCAGTTCGAAGTGCACGCCGGCAGCGCCCATCAGCACCAGTCGGCGCACGCGCTTTGGGTGGCGGATGGCAAGCGCCAGCGACAAGGCACCGCCGAAGGAATTGCCGACCAGATCGACCTGCGGAAGCTTGAGCGCATCGAGCAGGCCGATCGCATGACTCACCCAGTGATCCAGCGTGTATTGGTGATCGACCGGACGATCGGTGAAGCCGAAGCCGACCATGTCCGGCGCGATGACGCGACGCGTCTCGGCGAACTTCGGCATCACCAGCCGCCAGTTCGCGAAGGCACTGACACCAGGGCCGGAGCCGTGGATCAGCAGCAGCGGCACGCCTGGCGCGCTGCTGTTGAGGTCGTGATAGTTGGTGCGGATGCCGGCGGCGACGATGCTCAGGCCGACTTCCGGATTGCTGTTGGCAGTCATGGCGTTCTCAGGCGTACTTGATGCAGACGTTGCGCAGCTCGGTGTAGAACTCGAGCGAGTGCACGCCGCCTTCACGGCCGATGCCGGACTGCTTGCTGCCGCCGAAGGGCGTTCTCAGATCGCGCAGGAACCAGCTGTTGATCCAGCACAGGCCGACGTCGATCTGACCGGCCATGCGATGCGCGCGCCCCAGGTTCTGCGTCCACACCGTGGTGCACAGGCCATAGGGCGTGTCGTTGGCCAGCGCCACGACTTCGTCCTCGCTGTCGAACGGGGCGATATGGCAACAGGGCCCGAAGATTTCCTCGCGGACCACACTCGCGGTTTCCGGCAGGCCGGTCCAGATCGTCGGCTGCACCCAGGCGCCGTTGGCGAGTTCGCCCGCCATGTCCGGCACGCCGCCACCGGTGACGACGGTCGCGCCTTCGGCCTTGGCCTTGGCGTAGTACGACAGCACCTTGCTGCGATGCTCCTGGGAGATCAGCGGACCGATGCCGGTGGCCTTGTCACTGGGCACGCCGGGCTTCATCGCTTCGGCGCGGACTTTCAAGGCGGCGACGAACTTGTCGAAGATCGGCCGCTCGACATAGACGCGCTCGGTGCCGAGGCAGACCTGGCCGCAGTTGACGAACGAAGACCGGGCGATGCCGTCAATGGCGGCGTCGAAATCGGCGTCGGCGAAGACGATGCCGGCGTTCTTGCCGCCCAGCTCGAACGACACTGGCCGCAGGCCTTTGGACGCTGCGCCCATGATCGCCTGACCGGTGCGGGTTTCGCCGGTGAAAGTGATCGCGTCGATATCGCGATGCGAAGTCAGGAACTCACCGGCAGAGTCCGGACCGAGGCCGTGGACGACGTTGTAGACACCTTTCGGAATGCCGACCTTGTTCATCACTTCGGCGAGCAGGGTCGCTGTCGCTGGCGTTTCCTCGGACGGCTTGACCACCACCGTATTGCCGCAGGCCAGCGCCGGGCCCACCTTCCAGGTCATCAACAGCAGCGGCAGGTTCCAGGGGCAGACCACGGCGATCACGCCGCGCGGCTTGCGGATCGCGTAATTCAGCGCTTCTCCGCCGTCGGGCGTCGCCATCTCGAAGGCTTCGGTCGGCACGTTCTTGATGACGTCGGCGAAGATCTTGAAGTTCGCCGCACCACGCGGGATATCAATGTGCGACGCGAGGCTGATCGGCTTGCCGGTATCGGCGACTTCGGCGGCGAGGAAGTCATCGAACCGGCGATTGATCTCGTCGGCCACCGCGTGCAGCAGCTCGGCGCGCCGGGTCACCGGCATCTTGCCCCACGGGCCTTTCAGCGCTGCACGGGCCGAAGCGACTGCCGCTTCGACCTCCGCGCGGCCGCCTTCGCTGACCAGGCCGATCAGCGAATTGTCGATCGGGTTCCGGTTCTCGAAAGTCTTGCCACTGTCCGACGCCACGAAGGCGCCACCGATGAAATGCAGGAATTGCTTCACAGTCAGTCTCGCTCACGCATCGTTCATGAATCTTGTTGTTATCGCCACCCTTCCTTGCGCGGCCTCAGGTCACCACCGACAGGAAGGCTTCGTTGAGCTTGCGGTCGTGATAGAAAATCGCGCGGCCCAGTTCGTCGTCGGTCCAGGTCAGCACCGGGCGATCCGGATAACTGATGTAGCCGCCGGAGAACACTTCGTTGCGGTTGCCGCTCGGGTCGAAGAAATAGATGGTTTCGCCGCGCGTGATGCCGTGGCGCGTCGGGCCGATGTCCAGCGACACACGGTTGCGGCTGATCAGGTCCGCGGCCTTCAGCACTTCGCCCCAGTTGTCGAGCAGGAACGAGGCGTGGTGGAACTTGCCCTTGCAGGGCTGCCGGATGAAGGCGACATCGTGCGGCTTGTTCGAGCAGGTCATGAACGCGCTGATCACCAGCTTGTCCGGACCGGCGATCACCTGTTCGGTGAGTGTGAAGCCGAGGATCTCGATGAACAGCTTCATCGTGTTGTCGAGGTCATCGCCGTACAGCAGGCAATGGTCGAAGCGACTCGGCGACATGCCTTTCAGGCCATCCGGATAGATCTCCGGATTGAGCGTCGGCATGCCGTTGCCGACCTTTCCCTTCTCGGCATACAGCTCCATGACATGACCGGTGGACGTGGTGAAACGGAATCGACGGCCGGTCTGCGGATGCTCGCCGGCGGCGACCCAGCTCAGATCGCTGGCAAGGCCCGACTCTTCGATGTCCTTGGCGAACTTCTCCAGCGTCGCGTTGGAATCGACACGCCAGCCCATGTAGTCCATGCCGGCGGAATCCGCTTCGCGCAGCACCACGCTGTGGTGATCGTGCTCATCCCAGGCTTTCAGGAACACCCGGCCCTTGTCGTCGCGGGCGGTTTCCAGCAAACCCATCACCTGGGTGTAGTGATGGATCGATGCTTCCATGTCCAGTACCCGCAGGGCCACATGCCCCGGGCGCAGCACGCCAGTCAAAGCCATTTCAGTTCCTCCAACTCATATCGAATGCCGGCGATTTGCCGGCGGTGACGGAATCTCCACCCTGTGATGGGCTCGGTCCCGCCTTCGTGAATGCCCTGCCCATCTTCCCGACGACGCGGATATCGAGATCCGTGTCCGGGTACAGCCGGCAGGCCAGTGCGTAGCCTTGCGTCTCCTCCGTGCTGCTGACGCAGTCACGGCTCATCTTTCTCGTGTGGTAACTGCCGGCGACCACCTGCACCTTGCAGACGCCGCAGCCGCCGCCTCTGCAGCCCACCGGAATGCCTCGGCGGCCGAGGCGCTCCATGCCGCACAGCAGGTGCTCGTCGCCGCGAACCTCGAAGCTGGCGTTCTCCGGTGCAAGCAGGCCATCGGCGAGTCCGACGATGCGAATGCGATGGCTCATCCAGACGTCCTCACGCCGATTGCCTGTGCCGACCAGCGAGTCAGCGATTGCATCGCATTGCTCATTCAAAGCGACCGGAACAAGGGACTGCGCGCCAGTGCGTTGGCGCCGTCGGCCGAGGTCAGGAACTTCTCGGTGTAGATGTCGCGCTCGAACAATCGCCCCTGCATCAGGCTGCGGATGCAGGCCTCGATCATCACCGGCGGCCCGCACAGATAGGCGCGATGACCGCGAAAGTCGTTGCCGAAGTGGGCGACCGCTGCGTCATGGACGAAGCCTCGGGCACCGGTCCAGTTGCAGGTCTCGGTCGGCTCGTTCAAGGCCGGCAGGTAGTGAAAGTTCGGATGCTGGCTGGCGAGCACGCGGAACTCATCGTCGTAGTACAGCTCGGCACGATTGCGGGCCCCGTAGACCAGCGTGATGTCGCGCTGCTCGCCGCTGGCCAGCAGGTCGAGAATCATCGACCGTGGACTCGATAACCCAGAGCCACCGGCCATGAAGATCAGCGGCTGCGGGTCCGACAGGCGCACGAAGAAGCGTCCGAGCGGCCCGGTGAAGCGGATCGTGTCGCCCTGCTTCAACACATCGTGCAGATAGGTGGTGCCCTGACCGTTCGGCACCCGGCGCACGTTCAGTTCCACCAGGGTCGGATCGTCCGGCCGGCTGGCCAGGGAGAACGCACGCGGCTGATCGAGCCCGGGAATCTGCACCTGCACGTACTGCCCGGCCTGGAAGGCGATGCCGGCGCCGGGCAGACGAATGCGGATGCCCTTGATCGTCGGCGACAGGGCAACGATCTCCTCGACCACGCCTTCGAAGTCCTGCACCGGGTAGTGGCGTGCGTCCGGATCTTCGTCGACATCGGCCTCGATGGTCACATCGGAGGTGACGGTGGCGCAGCAGGCCAGCGCCTTGCGTTCCTCGCGCTCGAAATCCATCAAGGCGAAGGGCGAGGCGTTGCCATGCTCGTAATCGCCGTCGACGACCTGCACCTTGCAGGTGGCGCACAGGCCATGACAGCAGGCATGAGGCAGCCAGACACCCGCGCGCAGACAGGCGTCGAGAATCGTCTGACCCTCCTCCGCTTCCACGGTGTGGCCGAGCGGCTCGATGGTGATCTGGTAGCTCATCTGGCTTATGTGCAGGAGCCCTTGATGCCGGTCAGTCCCGGCGTGCGGAAGCGCAGGCTCGCCTTGTGGCCGAGGCCGTTGGCAGCCAGCGACTGGGCGGGATCCGGCGTGAAGCGCTCGCCGGACCGGAACCATTCGACCTCGTCCCAGTTGATCCTTCCGGTGTCCGGATGGGCCGGGTACAGGCTCGGGATCACCGCTGTGGTGAGCGCTCCGAACGGAGTCGATCCTTCGATCGGAATGCACAGCGGCGCGCAGTACATCAGGTGGTCTTCCCAGCCGATGTACAGCAGCTGCTTGCCGTGGAAGTTCTCCACACGGTCCTTCATGTCCCCGCTGTAGCCGGGCTTCAGTGCGACAACGCTCATGTCCTGTCTCCCCTGCTTATTCGGAAACGGCCGGCTTGCCGGTCCAGGCTTTCCAGTTCTTCGCATCCGGCGAACCGAGGTATTCGCCACCGTCCTCGCCAACGTGGAAGCCGTAGTACTGCAGCACCTCGGCCAGCGGATCGAAGCCGGGCGCGGTCGGATCGGTGCCCGGGCGGAAACAGTTGCCCTGGTAGATCTGGTGTACCGGCAGCCAGCTATGGATGTACTTCTCCGGCTCGTTGTCGAAGATGTCCTTGCAGCCATCCGAGCAGAAGTGGAATTTCTCGTCGCGATAGGTCGTTTCGCGGTAGCAGATCTTGGTCGGGTCGTCCGGCTCGGTGAAGAACATCGGGATCTGGCAGAGCTGGCAGAGCATCGGCAATGTCCCGTTGTAGAAGCGCTCGCCCTTGGCCTGCTGCTCGCGCCAGTGCTCGAAACGCGGACGGTAGAGCTTGTCGAAGGTGGTCGGATACTTCTCCGACAGCCATTTCATTTCGCTCTCTTCCGGCACCCAGGTGTGGAAGGCGGCGGCGTGCGTGTAGTTGTAGAACGTCGCCCAGGTCTCGTGGCTCAAGCGATGCTTTTCCATCGACGCGACCTCGTGATACTTCGGCATGCGGATGCCGTAGCGAGTCAGATCGTTGAACAGGGCGCCGCCGTTCTGCTCGAAGTACATCTCCCAGGCCTCGGCCCAGGACATCACGCGCTTCGGCAGCATGTAATCCATCATCATCGACACCAGGGCCAGCAGGCGATAGCCACGCCAGAACCACTTGTCGAGCCACTTCTGGACGATCGGCACATTGCCCGGGTCCTGCTCGAGGATGAACTTGACGACTTCGAGCCCGAGCGTCATGTGCCGCGATTCATCGCTCTGCGCCGAGAAGCCGAAGGTCACCGTCGCCATATCGCCGTTGTAGGCGGCGCCGCTCATGAAGGGCATGAACAGCAGGTTGGTCAGCACGTACTCGAACGAGAACGAGATCGCGGTGACGAACTCGAACGGCCCGGCGCTCATCGCATCCTCGAAGTAGGACTTCGGCACGCTCAGGTACCACACGCGATCATGCATGTGCGTGTAGTCGTGAAGACCGTTGAAGAACTTGTTGTAGTGGCTGATCGTGTGCGCCTGCGTCTGCGCGTGACGCAGCTCGTCGATCGCCTGCATCTGCGCCGCGATCCGGGCACTGGTTCCGCGGAAGTTCCGGCCGGCCATCGCGAAGCCGCGATGGGCCGCATACTCCAGCGGGCTGACGCCGGTCAGGAACAGCTTGAGGGTGTTGATGTAGCGAGCATCGGTGACATTGAACTGGCCGTTGTTCTGCTGGAAGGCATCGACGATCGCGTAGAGCTTCTTCTCCTTCTCGCCCTGGTACTTCCAGTAAGCGTCCATGGTCAGACGGAACGGGTCTTCCCATTTGTCCCAGTCATGGATCTTGATGCCTTCGAACTTGTCCTGCGGAAACACCTTGTCCATCGGCTGATAGCTGGTGTCCCAGCCGAGTCCGCGCGTCAGATGGCTGTAGTTTTCCTTCAGGCTGAGCTTCTTCGCAGGCTTCTGCGGATTGGTGGGCATGTTCATCGGTCAATTCCTCAGTCTGTTCAATGCTGGTTCCAGTACAGGACGAACTCGTCGTCCGACTCTTCGATGTTTCCGGATAGCGAAATCAGGTTCAGATTCAGCTCGCGCAGGTCGTAGGCGCGGCCGATCAGGTCTTCGATCGTTTCGCGGCGGATGACCAGGCGGCCCGGCATTTCGATCTTCACCATCGCCGGATAGCGGATGACGATGGCCTCCCTGTTGTCGGCCTCGATCGCTTCGACGATCGAACGGGTTTCGTCATTGGTCTGAAAGGCGATGAACACCTTGTCCTTGGCGATGGCATTCATCAGGCAGCCGCCTTCGCTTTCAGGCCAAGCTTGGTCAGCCGGTTGTCGAGTACCGCTTCGACGCTGCTCACTTCGTCATCGGCAGCGTCGACGAACACCGCCGCGGCATACGGCGCCAGCGCTTCGCGGGCGGCAAGGCGCCAGTCGGCGATCCATTGCTGAACGAGTTCGGCATTTGCCGGCGATTCGCCGACGGCGGTCTTGATCGTGGCGTCGACCCAGCGCGAGGTTTCGTCGAACCAGTTGTTGCTGAACTCGGTGACCAGACTCAGCGCGGGACCATGGGCCTTGGCAAAGCCTTGCTCGAAGTTCTGGAATATCAGGGGCTGCAGCAGGCCATCGAGCACCAGGTTCTGAGCGACGAACAGCTCGAACCAGTCCTCGCAGACCATCATGTTCTCGATCAGGCGGCGGATGCCCTGCCAGGCCGGATCTTCGAGCCACAGACGCTTGCCCTCGGCCAGCGAGTCGCCGCTGTTGCCGTCCAGCGACAGGCCGATACGACTCAGGTACTGGGCCAGGCCGAGGCGGTCCATCGAATGGAACATCGTCGCCTGGGTGATCGCCACGCCGAAGCCGTAGGCGGTCATGTAGCAGTTGTTGGTGTTCGCCCCCCATTCGGCGTGACGCAAGGGCACTAGCGTGAAGATCAGCTTGGCGCGCAGCGCTTCCGGCAGATCACGCAGCAGGCCGCGCTTGTCGACGAACTCCAGATTCCGCTCCATCGTCTCCTGCTGGCGCGAGCGGGCGATGGTGTAGGTGCCGTAGTAGAACTGGCGCGGGTCCTTGAACGTGTACCAGTCGCGCATCACCAGCTTGGTTCGGCGGACGTCGTACACCTCCATTTCCGGTTGCCACAGCGGCCGGTAGTGGAAGTTGACCATCGGCTGCATACCGATCGTTGCCTCCTGATAGCGCGACGCCGGCTTGTCGCCGCCGAGCTGCCGCGCGACGTGCGAGAAGGTCTGGCGTATCTGCGTGACCGCGGTGGTCTTGATATCGACGTTCATCAATCCTGCTCCCGTTCGTTGTTCATTCCAGGCTGGCCGTAACGCCACTTGGATCGTTCGTGGTCGACTGCGTCTTCCTGCTCGCGGGTCAGGTAGGTGACCGCGTTCTCTCGGCAGAAAGTGTTGTAGGCATGCAGCGGCAAGGTGAGTTCGATCCACAGCTCCGGATCGCCGATCGCGAAATCGAACAGCACATAGTCGTTCTGGTTCAGCTCGCGGAACCGCACGTAGCGACGATGAACGTCGAACCTCGAATCCGACGCGCGCAAGGGGTCAAGGGACGACCCACGAAATGACTGAAGTGCCACGGCTCTCCTCCGCAATCGAGTCCTGACCGATCGGCGCCAGGCCTTTGCCTTCGCATCGCTCGTCGATCCGGATGTTTGTTATCAAGCTCTATTGCACCGGTTGTGCCATGCCGCGGGGATCGCAGCGCAACAACTTGGCAAGTGCTTCAGCTGAATGGAATTATCGATTTCAGATCGCGCCTGGACTCCACTCTTCTTCAGTCTTTTCAGCGCGGCGATTTCATAAATTGATTCAATCCGGGAGGCTGGGTTTGCGGGGCTTTGATGAAAATCCGCAAACGCATCGATGCCGCGAACAAGACGCCAGACAAAGCGCTCGCAGATGCAGAAGAATCCGCCCACACTGCCGCACGGTCGGTCGTTCATCGCGACTGCACCGGCATCAGAATGACTCGCGCATGAGCGCGGGCATGTCACGAGGAGCTTTTCCGATGACTGTCGAAACCAACGGCCGGCCACGATGCGAGCAGGCCTGGACGCCGAGCAGCGCCGGTGTCGATGCCCAGCGCCTGCCGGACATGGCCGACTTGATGGCGCGCCTGCACTTCGTGCCCGGCGACGGCCGCATCTGGCTCGATGATCAGCGCATGCAGCTGATCCATACCTCGGCGATGGGCGTGCTGCGCCGCGAACTGATCGAGGGCCTCGGCATCGAGCGGGCCCGTGGCCTTCTGACCCGCATGGGCTACAACTCGGGCTCCCACGACGCCCACCTGGCTCGCAAGCTGCGCCCCAATGCGCCTTTGCACGACATGTTCGTGGTCGGCCCTCAGCTGCATGCGCTGGAAGGCATCGTGCTGGTCGAGCCGGTATCGATGGAGATCGATATCGAGCGCGGCCATTACCGCGGCGAGTTCATCTGGCGTGGTTCCTCGGAAGCGGAGGAGCATGTCCGCACCTATGGCATCAGCGCCGAATCTGCCTGCTGGAGCCAGATCGGTTACGCGAGCGGCTACACCAGCGTGTTCGTCGGCCGGCCGATCCTGTTCCGCGAAGTCGAGTGCCGGGCGATGGGCCACGCCCACTGCCGCATCATCGGCAAGCCGGTGGAAGCCTGGGAGGATGCCGAGGTCGACGCCAGCTTTCTGCAGGCGGAACAGTTCACGCGCGGGCTGTCCGCGACCAGCCGCCCGCCGGTCGGCGAAGCGCCCAACGCCGAGACCGCGGCGATGTTCGCCGATGGTGACATCGTCGGCGTATCGACTGGCTTCAACGCGGTCTGCCACATGCTGCGCTGTGTCGCCGACACCGATGCGACGGTGCTGTTCCTAGGCGAAAGCGGCGTCGGCAAAGAAGTGTTCGCCCGCACGCTACACCGGATCAGTGCCAGAGCCGACAAGGTGTTCATCGCAGTGAACTGCGCGGCGATTCCGGAAACGCTGATCGAATCGGAACTGTTCGGTGTCGAGCGCGGCGCTTATACCGGTGCTACCTCGGCCCGCGAAGGCCGCTTCGAGCGCGCCAATCGCGGCACGCTGTTTCTCGATGAGATCGGCACGCTGAGCCTGACCTCGCAAGGCAAGCTGCTGCGTGCGCTGCAGGAGGGCGAGATCGAGAGAGTCGGCGACAGTCATACGCGCAAGGTCGATGTCCGTGTCGTGGCAGCGACGAATCTCGATCTGAGAGCCGAAGTCCGCGCCGGGCGCTTCCGCGAGGATCTCTACTTCCGCCTCAACGTGTTCCCGATCAAGGTGCCACCGCTCCGGGAACGCCGCGAGGACATTCCGGTGCTGATGAATCACTTCCTGCAGAAGTTCACCCGTCGCCATCGCCGGGACGTGACCGGCTTCACCGCACGCGCGATCGATGCGCTGCTCAGCTACGAGCTGCCGGGCAACATCCGCGAACTGGAAAACATGATCGAGCGCGGCGTGATCCTCGCTCGCCCCGGCGGTGCCATCGACGTCAGCCATCTGTTCACGGCTGGCGAGCGTTGGGACAGCCCCACCTGGGGCCTGAGCCGCGATGGCCGCGTCGCCACCAGCGGTCGGCTCGATGATCTCGACGAGAACGCGGCCGGAAGCCTCGGCAATCCGCTCAAGGCGATCACCGATCGCATAGAACGCCTGATGTCCGGCCAGGGCTTGGCCGACGGCGGCTCGCTGGACGAGATCGAAGCGGAGTTGGAGAACACCTTGCTGCAGCACGCCATCGAGAAAGCCAAGGGCAATCTGTCTGCTGCCGCGCGTTTGCTTGGCATCACCCGGGCGAGGCTGGTCTACCGGCTCAACCAGCGCGGGCTCGCTGCCTCGCTCTGAATGGCCCGTTCGTTCGGATCGATGGCTGCGTTCGGCTCCGTTCCCATCCACAGAAAAAATCAGCAGACGCTGCTGCACGGACGCAGCGTCTGCCGTGGCCGACCCGGCCAACGCCGCCAGGACGGATACTGGCGGTCAAAACACCA
>NZ_JAHFRY010000137.1 GCF_023266035.1 Nevskia sp. | reverse complement strand
GCCAGCTTCCGCACGCTGTTCGGTGCCACGGTGCGCGCCGGCTCGATCCAGCCGATTGATTGATTGGCGACTGCTTGCCGATTGAAGTCCCGCTGCGTGGCCCCACCGTCGCTGGTCGAGCCCGCAAGAACCCCGCAGGAGAGATGAGATGAAAGGTCCGCTCGCGCAGCTGATGCAACAAGCGCAGAAGGCGCAGGAAACGATGAAGAAGGTCCAGGCCGAGATCGCCGCCGCCGAGATCACCGGCGAGTCCGGTGCCGGCCTGGTCAAGATCACGCTGAACGGCAAGCACGAAGCCAAGCGCGTCGTCATCGATGCCGAGGCCTTGAAGGAAGACAAGGAATTCCTCGAAGACCTGATCGCCGCCGCGATCAACGACGCTGCGCAGAAGCTGGAGCGTCACTCCTCCGAGAAAATGTCCAAGGTCACCGCCGGCATGAACCTGCCGCCGGGCATGGGCTTCTGAGGCGCCATCCGCCTGCACTGAACGCCGATGGCCACCTACTCGCCGCGCCTGAGCCGCCTGATCGAAGCCTTGCGCCGCTTGCCCGGCGTCGGGCCCAAGTCTGCGCAGCGGATGGCGTTTCACCTGCTCGATCGCGATCGTGACGGCGCCGCCTTCCTGACCACGACCCTGGCCGAAGCGCTGACCGGCATCGAGCGCTGCCCGAGTTGCCGGATGTTCCGCGAGGACCAGCAGTGCCGGTACTGTGGCGAGGCGCGGGTTGCCACCGGCCAGCTCTGCGTCGTCGAGGCACCGGCCGATCTGCTGGCGATCGAGAATGCCGCCGGCTATCGCGGCCGCTATTTCGTGCTGATGGGAAAACTATCGCCACTCGATGGCATCGGACCGGCCGAGTTGGGTCTGGAAACGCTCGCCAGGCTGCTGGCTGATGGTTCGGTACGCGAGCTGATCATCGCGATCAATCCAAGTGTGGAAGGCGAGGCGACTGCCTGGTATCTCGCCGAACTGGCGCGCAGCCAGAACGTCGCCGTCACCCGCATCGCGCACGGCGTGCCGATGGGCGGCGAGCTGGAATACGTCGACGGCGGCACCCTGGCGCGGGCGATCAGCGGGCGTCTGCCGGTCTGAAGCAAGCGGCCGGGGATGACCATCTCGCCATCCTCGGCCGCGGTTACCTCAGGCCGGAATCAGTACGGCGTGCTGCTAGGAGCCGGCAGCAACGGAATGGCCGGCAGGCGGGCACGGGCGGCAGCGAACTGGCCGTTGATATCCGGGATGGCCAGCGGACCGCTGCTGGTCATTCCGATGAACTTCTGCAACGTCGGATTGTTCGCGTAAGGCGCCACGGCAGCATTGAGCGCGTTGCTGATCATGAACGCGGGTCCGTCGAGGGTCGGCAGGCTGGCAAGGCCCGGCAGCTGACCGCTACCGAGGGCCAGCAGTGGCGGATTGAAGCCGATGTTCTTGCCGGTGTAGCGCTCGAAGTAGCCAACGAAGATGCGGCTTCCGGCGTTCACATCGCCTGCGGCGAACTTGGGGGCGAACTTGACGCCGAAGAAGTTGCCCAGGTTTCCAACCAGGTTGGAAGGCAGGGTGCCGACATAAAGCGGACCCGCTTGGGCCAGCACCTGAGTCGGTGTAGCCAGGCACAGCAGCAACGCAGCCGCGGACAGCGCAGTTCTTTTCATCGGAATCTCCTCTCCATGGTTTTGGTAGTGGGTCTTGTGACAACTCGCCCACGCCCATCGAGAGTAACGCCGTTCAGAAAAGCTGACGCCAGCCTTAGGAGGTTTGTTTAGGCGGCTCCGCGACCAGCCGAGCCAGCAGCGCCTGCAGCAGCGGCGCCCGCTGGGCCGGGTCTTCGAGTTCCTTCGCAGTGATGTTCAGGCGCTTCTGGCCTTCGAGCTTGTAGACCTTCGGCTGGCTCTGGATCAGCTTGATCAGCTTGATCGGCTCGATCGCCGGTTGCAGGCCGAAATCGAGCATCGCGGTCTTGGCCCCGGCACGAATCTTCACGAAGCCGGCCGCTTCACCGAGCTGGCGCAAGCGCGCGGAGTCGCACAGACGCTCGACCTGCGGCGGCAACAGGCCGAAGCGGTCGATCAGCTCCACCTTCAACTCTTCCAGCGAATCCTCGTCCCTGGTTTCGGCGATGCGCTTGTACAGCACCAGACGGGTGTGGACGTCGGGCACGTAATCGTCCGGAATCAGCGCCGAGGAACCGAGATCGACCTCGCAAGGTGCCTGCCCGAATGGCGCATCGGCGATCTTGCCGTGGCGCAGCGCACGCACCGCATTGGCGAGCAGCTCCGCGTACATCGTGAAGCCGATCTCCTCGATCTGGCCGCTCTGGTTCTCGCCGAGCAATTCGCCGGCGCCACGGATTTCCAGATCCTGCGTCGCCAGCGCGAAGCCGGAACCGAGTTCGCCGAGTTCTTCGATTGCCTGCAGACGCTTGTTGGCGTCATCGCTCAAGGACCGCCGTGACGGCACCAGCAGATAGGCGTAGGCGCGGTGATGGCTGCGGCCGACACGGCCACGCAACTGATGCAGCTGGGCAAGGCCGAGATGATCGGCGCGGTCGATCAGGATGGTGTTGGCGGTCGGCACGTCGATGCCGGATTCGATGATCGTCGTGCAGACCAGGATGTTGAAGCGCGCGTGATAGAAATCGAGCATCACCTGCTCGAGTTCGCTGGCCCGCATCTGGCCGTGCGCGACTCTGACCTTGCCTTCCGGCACCAGGGTCTGGATCTCGGCGGCAAAGCGCTCGATGTCCTTGACCTCGTTGTGCAGGAAATACACCTGGCCGCCGCGGCGCAGTTCGCGCAGGCAGGCTTCGTAGACCAGCGCGGAATCCCATTCGGCGACGAAGGTGCGGATCGCCAGGCGCGAGGTCGGCGGCGTGGCGATGATCGACAGATCGCGCAGCCCGGCCATGCTCATGTTCAGGGTGCGCGGGATCGGGGTCGCGGTGAGCGTCAGCAGATGAACCTCGGCTCTGAGGTTCTTGAGCTTTTCCTTGTGGCGGACGCCGAAGCGGTGCTCCTCGTCGACGATCACCAGGCCAAGATCGGCGAAGCGCACATCGTCCTGGATCAAGCGATGGGTGCCGATGACGATGTCGACCTGGCCCTTGGCGAGATCGTCGAGCAGCGCGTTCTGTTCCTTCGCTGTGCGCAGGCGGCTCAGGCCGGCAATGCGGATCGACGGCGTGCCGGCCGGTTCGCCGATCGCTTCGCAGTACTGGGCAAAGCGATCGCGGAAGTTCTTCTCGTGCTGCTGCACGAGCAAGGTGGTCGGCGCCAGCACGCAGACCTGCTTGCCGTTGACTGCCGCCGCGAACGCCGCGCGCAGTGCGACCTCGGTCTTGCCGAAGCCGACGTCGCCGCAGACCACGCGATCCATCGGTTTGGTCATCGCCATGTCGGCGAGCACGGCGTCGATCGCCTTCTGCTGATCCGGCGTTGTGACGAAACGGAAACCCTCATTGAACACAGCGAAGGCTACTTCGTCGACCGGCAGCGCCATGCCTTCGCGTGCCGCGCGGCGGGCCTGGATCTGCAGCAGCTCGGCGGCGACATCGGCCGCCCGTTCCTTGGCCTTGGCGCGGGCTTTCGACCAGCGATCCGAACCCAGGTTGTGCAGCGGCGCCGCCTGCTCCTCGGCGCCGGTATAGCGGTGGATCTGGTTGAGGCTGGCGACCGGCACATAGAGCTTGTCGGCGTCGGCGTACTCGAGCACCAGGTATTCGGCCTCGATGCCGCCAGCATCGAGCCGGAGCAGGCCGCGATAGCGACCGACGCCGTGTTCGACATGGACCACTGGCGCACCGAGCTTCAGATCGTTCAGATCGCGAAGAATGGTTTCCGGATCGCGCACCTTGCCGCGCTTGCGCAAGGACACCGGCGCCCGCGAGCCGAACACCTGCGCCTCGGCAATGATCGCGACGTTCGCGGTCGGCAGATTCAGGCCGTCCTGCAGCGGGCCGAGCAGGATGCCGTAGCGGTTGCCATCACCGGCAAACGTCGCCCAGCGATCGTATTGGCGCGGCAGGATGCCAAGCGGCTTCAGCCAGCCCAGCAGCGCTTCGCGTCGGCCGGCCGATTCGGCGATGAACAGCACGCGACTGGTCGTCGCCTTGAGGAAGGCCTTGAGTTCATCGGCGGTGCCGGCGATCGGGGCGCAGGCGAAGTCGGCGAGACCCTCGGCCTGTGCCGCCGATTCGCCCATGCCGACTCGTGGGTAGTAACCCAGCTCTTCCAACGCCGTTGCCGGCGTCACGAACAGATCCGCCGGCCGCATCAACGGCCGTTCCAGATTTCCCGAATAGCGCTCGAAGCGCTCCTCGATCTGCTTCCATTCGCTGGCGAGCGCTACGTCCAGATCATCGGTGGCGATGATCAGCGCATGCACCGGCAGGTAGTCGTAGATCGTCGCGGCGGCAGCCGTATCCGGCGAGAAGAACAGCGGCAGATAGGCTTCGACGCCGCCCGGCATCAGGTTCTTGCTGACTTCCGAATAGATGCGCGAGCGCGCCGGATCGCCCGGAAAATATTCGCGGTAGCGCCGCCGGAAGGTTTCGATGCCGGCCTTGTCGGTCGGGAATTCGCGGGCCGGCAGCAGGCGGATCTCGCCGACCTTCTCGGTCGAGCGCTGGGTGTCCGGATCGAAGACGCGGATCGATTCGACTTCGTCGTCGAACAGGTCGAGGCGGTAAGCGTCCGACGCGCCCATCGGGAACACGTCGATCAAGGCACCGCGTACCGCGAATTCGCCCTGCGTCTGCACCTCGGAAACACTCTGGTAACCGGCGGCAATCAAGCGTTCGCGGAAGGCGTGCGGCGGCAGCTTGTCACCGGCCTTGAGCAGCAGCGCGCGGCCATCGAGCCAGCTGCGCGGCGGCAGTCTTTCCAGCAAGGTGCCGGCGGTGATGATCAGCACGCCGCGCGTCTGCGAAGGCAGGCGATACAGCGCGGCCAGGCGATCCGAGAGGATTTCCTGATGCGGCGAGAACGGGTCGTAGGGCAGCGTCTCGGCGTCCGGGAAGTGCATCACCGGCAAAGCCGCATTGGCGAAGAAGCGCAGTTCCTCTTCGAGCTTGTAGGCGTGCTGCTCGCCAGCGGTGATCGCGATCACCAGGCCGTCATGACGGGCCGCAGCTTCGGCAATCGCCAGCGCTGCCGAGGCACCCGGCAGGCCTGCCCAGTGCAGACGCGCGCCAGCCTCCGCAGGCAACGGCGGGGATAGCAGGATCGGCAGGGACGGCGGGGTACTCAAGGCGGCGGATTATGGCCGCGTGGGGGCGGTCTGTCAGCCTTGTCGATGCACGCTGCCGTCCGGCGGGAAGCCGGGCGGCAGCAACGCGGGATTCAGGCTTCTTCGGGGACCCGCATCATCGCCGCCATCTTCGCGTGGTCGATCGAGAGCACATCGCCACCGTCGGCCTCATAGCGCCGCCAGGCGATCTGGATCGGGTCCTGCCGTGTCGTTGCGATCGGATGACGGCGCGGGTGGTAGCTGGTCCGGAACACCGGCAACGCGGCGATGAACAGACGGCCGAGCATTTCGCCACAGAAGGCCATTGTCTTCAGGGCTTTCCAAGGTGAACGCAACCAGCCTTCGTGACGGGCCATGCGCGGATACAGGCTCAGGGTTTCCTGAGCGATATGCAACGCAGCTTTCAGCACCATCGCCTTGCGATACCACTCGTGGCGGCCGTAAAGGTATTGCCAGACTTCGAAGGCGACGGCGCCGTGCTCGATTTCCTCGACCTGATGCCAGACCCAGACCGCTTTCATCGTCGGATCGGCATCGGCAAACCAGCGATCGTGATGACGCAGGATGATCATGCCGGCGAGAAAGGTGAAGGTTTCGTAGCCGGCGGTGAAGCCGACTCTTTTCTTCAGCGTGTCCTGATCCGTGTGCTGCTTGAACCAGGCGATCGAGGCGTCGTCGATCGCGACGATGTCCGGATAGCGGCTGCGCAGCGCATCGTTGAAAGCCAGCAGATTGCGCGAGTGATTGGCTTCCTGGCCGATGATCCGGGTGACGTGCAGACGCAGGCGTTCGTCGGTGATCTGCTCTCGAGCAATCCGCAAGGTGGCGACCAGGTAGCGCTCGAAATGTGGCACGTGCATCGCCAGCGCATTCAGGAATACCGAGAATTCCGGCTTGGTCCGGCTCCAGACCACTTCGACGTTCTGGTCAGGGCCTAGCGGGAACCGCAGGGGCCTGACCGGAAAATCATCCATCGGATGTTTCGCAAGCTCTGCCATGACGAACCTCTCGTTGTTTTAATGTCTCCTCATGACGGAGCGTAGGGCAAACTGGCGAACAAACCAAACACAACAACGAAATAGGGGAGAAGCACCATGGTTGAACGTACATCCGCTGTCCTGATCAAGAACGGCCTGGCCGGCATGCTGGTCGCGCTGATCGGCGGCTTCATGCTGACTTTCAAGATGATTGGCGGCCTGTCGTTCTCGCCGATTCCGATTTTCATCGAATACGACTTGCCGGGCACCGTAGCTGGCTGGCGCGCCGTGCATCTCGGCATGCTGCTGAACGGCATCATGGCGATCGTGCTCGGCATGGTCGTGCGCCTGTTCGTGCTCCGTGCCGGCCAGGCCAGCACCGTGCGCTGGGGCGTGCTGATCGCCTTGTGGGGCAATTTCTGCTTCTACCTGTTCAGCATGTTCGGCTACAACCACGGCCTGACCATGGGCACCAACCGCCTTGGCGAAGGCAACTGGGCCGGTGCTGCTGCGTTCCTGCCGGCGGTGGTTGGCGCGGTGACCTTGATCGTAGTGGTCATCGTGCTGCTGCGGTCGCCGATCAAATCCGCCTCGAACTGACCGCGAAGCCCGTCTGACGATGGCCAAATCGCTGAACCCGGGCGCCGCCAAGCTTCGCTACGTCTGCAACGCCTGCGGAGCCGACGCGCCGAAGTGGCAGGGTCAGTGCGCGGACTGCGGCGAGTGGAACACCCTGGTCGAAACCACGACTTCGAAGCCGAAGGCTCGCGCCGGCAGTTTCTCGGTGGAACGCAGCGCGGTGCGCCGGCTCGACGAGATCACCGGCGAAGACACCGAGCGGGTGCCGACCGGTCTGTCCGAACTCGATCGCGTGCTCGGCGGCGGCATCGTGCCGGGCGCGGTGATCCTGATCGGCGGCGATCCCGGCATCGGCAAGTCGACCCTGCTGCTGCAGGCGCTGGCGGCGCTGGAAGGACGGGTCAACACCTTGTACGTGACCGGTGAGGAATCGCTGACCCAGGTTTCCTTGCGTGCGCGGCGGCTGGGTCTGCCGAGGCTCGATCTGCCGGTGCTCGCTGAAACCGGCCTGGAAACCATCCTCGACACGCTGACCCGCACCAGGCCAGGCTTCGTCGTGCTCGATTCGATTCAGACGCTGTACACCGATGCGCTCGACGCCGCGCCGGGCTCGGTATCGCAGCTGCGCGAATGCGCGGCGCAACTGGTGCGTTACGCAAAAGGCAAGGGCTGCACGATCGTGCTGGTCGGTCATGTCACCAAGGAAGGCGCGATCGCCGGCCCGCGCGTGCTCGAACACATGGTCGACACCGTGCTGTATTTCGAGCAGGATGTCGGCAGCCGCTACCGCATCGTCCGCGCGGTCAAGAACCGCTTCGGTGCAGTCAACGAGATGGGCGTGTTCGCGATGACCGATGTTGGTCTCAAGGAAGTGTCGAATCCCTCGGCGCTGTTCCTGTCACGCCATGAACAGCCGGTGCCGGGCAGCGTCATCACCGTCACCCGGCAAGGCTCGCGGCCGCTGCTGGTTGAAGTGCAAGCCTTGGTCGATGCGACCCAGGGCAGCAATCCGCGCCGGGTGGCGCTGGGGCTGGAAGGCAATCGTCTGGCGATGCTGCTGGCGGTACTGCATCGCCATGCCGGCATTGCCTTGGGCGATCAGGACGTGTTCGCCAATGTCGTCGGCGGCATGCGCATCCAGGAAACAGCCGCTGATCTGCCGCTGCTGCTCGCGGCCTTGTCGAGCTTTCGTGGCAAGCCGGTGCCGAACGACACCGTGGTCTTCGGCGAAGTCGGCCTGGCCGGCGAAATCCGCCCGGTGCAGGCCGGCGAGGAACGCCTGCAGGAAGCCGCCAAGCACGGCTTCAAGCGGGCGATCGTGCCGGAGGCGAACAAGCCGCGGAAGAACGTCAAGCTCGATCTGGAAGTGATTGCGGTGGCTCGCCTCGACCAGGCGCTTGGGCAAATTTGATCCTGCCGCGCCGCGGCAGCTGTACGTATCATCGGGTTCAGGGCATCGCCTACCGCAGTGCAACCATCCCGGGCAAACCGGGAGGCAGGTAGGCTACAGGGGTGTCCTTGAAATTCAGTCCACTGCATCGGTAGTCGTTTGAACTGCAGATGACGCGCTTCTTGCTTGAGACCAGACAGGTCTGCTGACGCGAGCTTGCCTCTGCACCGTCAAATTTGTAACGCCGTGCTGCCAAGCTGCGGATCACTTGATCCGCGTCAATCAACGGGGCCTAGGTGACAGGACATGATCGGCGCCCCGCGCCATGGTCGATTTCTGCGGACTTGGGCTTTTTCTGGCATTCCAGCCACCTCGGGAAGTGGTGGTTTCACTCAATTCAGGGATCTGCAATGTCTCGAATCGATTTTCCGGTGCACCTGCAGGCCTTGGTCTGCGTCGCCCTGCTGCTGCCGGGCGTCCCCGCGCTGGCGGCCGACACGACCGCTGATCCGATCGCGTTCGCGGCGGTCACCAATGCCGAGCCCGGCAGCACGGTGATCAGTGAGAGCCAGACGATCACCGGCATCGACACCAGCGTGCCGATCAGCATCACCGGCGGTCTGTACAGCATCAACGGCGGTGCCTTCACCGGCGCAGCCGGGACCGTGACCAGCGGCAGCAGCGTGCGGCTGCAGGAGGTCGCGTCGACGGCGTTCTACACCTCGACCAGCACCTATCTGAGACTGGGCTCTCCGGCGGTGACCTCCACATTCAAGGTTTCCACCCGCAAGATCGACACCGTGCCGGACGCCTTCACGTTCGCGCCACGCAGCGATGCCGCGCTCGGCAGCACCCAGACCAGCGATCCGGCGACCATCACCGGCCTCGAGGCCGCTGCAGCGATCACCGTCACAGGTGGCGGCTACAGCATCGATGGCGGCGAGTTCACGACCGCCGCCGGTACCATCACCAACAATGCTGTGGTCCGTGCCCGTGGCATGGCCGGCAGCGCTGCCAACCAGACCACGACGGTCACGGTGAAGATCGGCGGCATCAGCGGCGCGTTCAAGATCGTCACCGCAGCGGTGGCCGGCCCGGATACCACGCCGAACGCTTTCAGCTTTGCGCCGATGGCCGATGCGGCCATCGGCAGCACGCAGACCAGTGAAGCGATCACGGTCAGCGGCATCAATGCCAGTACGCCGGTTTCGATCGTCGGTGGCAGTTACAGCATCAACGGCCAGGCGTTCGTGACCGCCGCTGGCAGTGTCAGAAATGGCGACAGCGTCAGGCTCCGGCAAACGGCGTCGACCAGCTTCTCGACCAAGACCACGGCAGTGCTGACCATCGGCGGCGTTGCCGGCAGTTGGGATCTGACCACGGCCGCACTCGACAACAGCCCCGATCCGATCCAGTTCCAGAGCTTCCGCAATCTTGGGCCCGGCACGCTGGTGGTCAGCAATACCGTCACCGTCAGCGGCATCAATAGCGCGGTGCCGATTTCGGTAACCGGCGGCTCGTACAGCATCGACGGCGGCGCCTGGACCTCGGCATCGGGCACCGTCAGCAATGGCGCCCAGGTGCGCGTCCAGCTGCTCACCAGCAGCGCGTTCAGCAGCGCTACCGAGGCCGCATTGACCATTTCCGGCGTTCGCTCGGTTTTCCGGGTCGCGAATGTTCCACTGGAGAAGGGCAAGGACACCCTGATCTTCGCCAGCGTGGCTGGCGTTGCGGCGGGCGCCTTGGTGACCAGCAACGAGGTGGTCATTGCCGGCGTCAACCCGAATTCGCAGGTGTCCATTGCCGGCGTCGGCGGGACTTACAGCATCAACGGCGGCCCGTTCACCCGCGAGGATGGCGTGGTCAGCAATGGCGACACGGTACGGCTGCGACTGATGATCAGCAGCCCGGCGACGACCGCGACGACGGCGTTCTTCGTCGGGGACCTGGGCGGCAGCTTCAGCTTGTCCACCGCTGCGGCCGACACCACGCCGACGGCATTCAGCCTGACGCCGAACATCGGCTCGGACCTCAATCTGGACAAGACCAAGAGCTTCACCGTGCGCGGCATCAATGCGGCGAGCCCGATTTCCATCGAGGGCGGCACTTACCAGATCGGCGGCGGCGCATTCACTTCCGAGCCTGGGCTGGTCAATGAAGGGCAGACGGTGACGGTCAGTCTGCGTACCGCCAGCACCTATGCGACCGACACCGCGCTGCGGGTGACCATCGGGGGTGTCAGCGCCATCTTCAAGATCACCACCGCTTCGCTGCCGAAGCCCTTGATCGACCCGCTGAATGCCGTGTAGGCCACGGCACAGACGATCACCGTCACCGTGCCTGGTGGCATCCCGCCGGGCGCGCGCCTCTACTACACCACTGATCGCAGCACGCCGACCCTGGCGTCGACGCCCTATACCGGCCCGTTCGTGCAGAGCCAGACCGGGATTGTCCGTGCCGCGTTGCTGTCAGCCGATGGCGCAGTCACCGGCCCGGTCTCGACGCGGGACTACCAGATCTATGCGATCGGCACGACCGCGCCGGTGTTCGTGTCGCCCGGCACCGATCTCGGCCTGTGGAAGATTTCCCTGCCGATCGGTCGCTACGCGCGGCCGTTCGAGGTTGATCCGCCGTTCGTGGCGAGTTTTTCCAGCCCGCCGTACTTCCAGCCGAATGCCGACGGCTCGATCGATTTCGCTGCACCGGTGACTGGTCTGCACTCACCCGGCAGCGACGATCCGCGTTCCGAGCTGCGCCAGATGAATGCCGATGGCTCGCTGGCTTCCTGGCATGTCGGCGAATACGCGCAGACCATGAGCGCGGCGCTGACCGTGACCCAGGTGCCCAGCAGCGGACGCATCGTCATCGGTCAGATCCATGCCGACGACGAGGGACCGGTGCTGGTGCTGCTCGAATGGCGCGGCGATCAAGGCCAGCCGGGCAGCCTGTACCTGTCGATCCGCATTCACCCGGACGATCCCGGCCGGCCTACAGTACTGGCCAGCAACGTGCCCTGGGGATCGCTGGTCACCTACCGGATCAATGTCTCGCTCGACGGCATCCTGACCGTTACCGGCAATGGCAATGTCGCCGTCGTGCCGCTCGATCCAGCCTGGAACGCCGAGGGCCAGTACTTCAAGGCAGGCACTTATGTGCTCGATCACGAAGGGGACGCCAGCGAAGGCGGCGCGGCGCGGTTCTACGGCATCAACATCGCGCCGACGCCCTGAGCGTCCTGAAGCCGGTCAGTGCCGGGCGAATTCGATCGCCATGCCGGCGAGCGCGCAGAGGCCGATCAGCTTCGGCACGCTGAGGCCGTAACGCAGCAGCGCGATCAGGGCGGCGGCACCGATCAGCGCTGCTGGCCACTCGAACGTCTGTGGGTAGCCTTGCGGCCAGAGCACGTGGAAGGCGAAGAACAGCGCGAGGTTGAGGATCACGCCGACGACGGCGGCGGTGATGCCAGTTAGCGGCGCGGTCAGGCGCAGATTGTTGCGCGTTGCTTCCACCAACGGGCCGCCGGCGAGGATGAACACGAACGACGGCAGGAAGGTGAACCAGGTCGCCACGCAGGCGGCCAGGATTGCAGAGGCGAGCAGATGGCCGGGGCCGAGTGCCGAGGCCAGCGCATCGGTCTGCCAGCCGCCGACGAAGCCGACGAAGGCAACGATCATGATCAGCGGGCCCGGCGTGGTTTCGCCTAGCGCGAGGCCGTCGATCATCTGGCCCGCGGACAGCCAGCGGAACTGGTTGACGGCGGATTCGAAGACATAGGGCAGCACCGCGTAGGCGCCGCCGAAGGTCAGCAACGCTGCGCCGGAAAAGAACGTCGCCATCCGGGTGATCGGGTTGTCGCTGCCGATCGTGGCGAGCAGAGCCAGCCAGACCGAGGCCCACAGCGCGAGGCCGATGACCAACACCGTGACCAAGCGCGCTGTCCGATACACGGCGTGCGGCACGATGGCGTCGTCATCGATCAAGCAGGGTGCGCCGCCGCTCTTGATGCCGCCGTGACCGCCGCCGGCCTTGAAGCGATCAGGGGCAATGCGCCCACCGATGAAACCGAGTGCCGCCGCGCCGAGCACGATCAGCGGAAACGGCAGATGCAGCGCAAAGATCGCGACGAAGGCTGCGGCGGCGATCGCCCAGAGTGCGGCGTTATGCAGCGCCCGCTTGCCGATCCGCCAGGCCGCCTGGACGACGATCGCGGTCACCGCCGGCTTGATGCCGTAGAGGATGCCGGCAATCACCGGCACCTGGCCGAACGCGAGATAAGCCCAGGTCAGGCCGATCAGCATCGCCAGCGAAGGCAGCACGAACAGCGCCCCGGCCGCGATGCCGCCACGGGTGCCGTGCAGCAGCCAGCCGATGTAGGTCGCGAGCTGCTGCGCTTCCCGGGCCGGGCAGCACCATGCAGTAGTTCAGCGCGTGCAGGAAACGACGTTCGGAAATCCAGCGCCGGCGATC
>NZ_JAHFRY010000017.1 GCF_023266035.1 Nevskia sp. | reverse complement strand
GGCGATCTCGTGGGACGCATTCGGGAAGAACGGCACGGCGAAACGCAGCATGCCGTAGGCGGCGGTTTTCAGCAGGATGCCGGCGAGGTCGACCGAGCCGGCGGTCGGCGCCTGCGAATGAGCGTCCGGCAGCCAGGAATGGAAGGGCACCACCGGCATCTTCACCGCGAAGGCGACGAAGAAGCCGAGCATCAGCCACCACTCGAGCCGGGCCGACATCGCGCCGCTGCGCGTCCAGGTCAGCAGCTCCGGATAGCCGAAGGTGAGCACGTCTGTCGCGGCGTAGTGGGCGAACACCAGCGCCAGGATCGACAGCAGCATCAGCAGGCCGGAAGCCTGGGTGAACAGGAAGAACTTGGTCGCCGCGAATACGCGTCCCTTGCCGCCCGGGACGTTGTGGCCCCAGAGCGAGATCAGGAAGTACATCGGCACCAGCATCATTTCCCAGAAGAAGAAGAACAGGAAAAGATCCATGGCGAGGAACACGCCGATGACGCCGGCCAGATTCCACAACAGGTTCAGGTGGAAGAAGCCGACATTGCGCTGTACTTCATTCCAGGAGCAGGCGATCGCCAGTACGCCGATCAGGCCGGTGAGCGCGATCAGCACCAGCGACAGGCCATCGAGCGCCAGATGGAAGCTGATGCCGAGGCGCGGAATCCAGTTGGCCCGGAACTCCTCGACCCAATGCGGATTGCTGGTGCTCAGCAAGGTCTGCGAGTAGTCGCCGGTGACCCACAGATAGAGCGAGATGCCGAGCACCGTCGACATCGTGATCAGGCCGACCCAGCGCGGGAAGCCGCGACCGAAGCGTTCGCCCTGCCAGCACAGGAAGCCGCCGATGAACGGAATCGCCATCAACCAGACGAGGATCATGACAGCACCACCAGGGCGATGATCAACACCGCGCCGCCGGCCATGCTGGCGGCGTACCAGCGGATCTGGCCGGTCTGGGTGCGCGAGAACAGGCCATTGAGGGCGATCAGCGGAATGGTGACGCTCATGACGGCAATGTCGAAGATATCGTTACGAGTGATGTGGACGAAGTACTTGAAGGGTTTCACGAACAGCTGGTCGTACAGCCAGTCGAAGCCGAAGGCGCTGAACCAGAACCTGGCGATCATCGCGGCGGTCGGTTTCTTGCCGAGCCGGGTCACGAAGCGGCGCTCGCCGAAGAACAGCGCATAGCCGATGGCAACGCCCAGCAGCGCCACCGCGCCGGACACCAGCGCGATGTTGGTATGCACGCTGTGCTCGGCGTGATGGGTTGCCGGCAGCACCGCCTCGACTGGCGGATGGATGAAGCCGCCGACCAGGGTCGACAGCACGATCAGCACCATCAGCGGGATGTTGTAAGCCAGGCCGTGACCGGCATGGACATCGGCATGGCCGTGGTACTTGCCGAAGAAGGTGATGAAGATCAGCCGCGAGGTGTAGATCGAGGTCAGGAAGGCGCCAAACAGGGCAGCGAAGAACAGGCCCTGATGGCCACCAGCCCAGGCGCCGATCAGGATCTCGTCCTTCGAGTAGAAGCCGGCGGTCAGATAGGGCAGGGCGGCGAGCGCCGAGCCACCGATCACGAAGCTCCAGAAGGCCAGCGGCAGTTTTTTGCGCAGGCCGCCCATGTGGAAGATGTTCTGCTCGTGGTGGCAGCCGAGGATCACCGCGCCGGACGCCAGGAACAGCAGCGCCTTGAAGAACGCGTGGGTCATCAGATGGAAGATCGCCGCCGACCAGGCGCCGACGCCGACGCCGATGAACATGAAGCCGAGCTGGCTCACCGTCGAGTAGGCGAGCACCTTCTTGATGTCGTACTGGAAGAGGCCGATGGTCGCCGCGAACAGCGCGGTGAGCGCGCCGACGGTGGCCACGATCGTCATCGCGCCCGGCGACAGGATGAAGAGGACGTGGCTCCGCGCCACCATGTAGACGCCGGCGGTGACCATGGTGGCGGCGTGGATCAGCGCCGAGACCGGCGTCGGGCCGGCCATCGCGTCCGGCAGCCAGGTCTGCAATGGCAGCTGCGCCGACTTGCCGACCGCACCGCCGAGCATCAGCAGCGCGATCGCGGTGATCAGGCTCGGCTTGTCGGCGTAGTAGGCCGGTGCCGCCGCGAGGATCTGCTGGATATCCAGGGTGCCGAGATCGCGGAACAGCAGAAACAGGCCGATCGCCATGAAGGTGTCGCCGACACGGGTGACGACGAAGGCCTTGCGGGCCGCGGCACCGTTGGCGGCATCGGTGTACCAGAAGCCGATCAGCAGGTAGGAGGCCAGACCCACACCTTCCCAGCCCAGGTACAGGAACAGCAGGTTGTCGCCGAGCACCAGGAACACCATGCTCATCACGAACAGGTTCATGTACGAGAAGAAGCGGCCGTAGCCCTTGTCCTCGCGCATGTACCAGGACGCGAACAGGTGGATCAGAAAGCCGACGCCGCAGATCACCGAGATCATCGTCAGGCTCAGGCCATCGAGCCGCAGCTGCAGCTCAGGCTTGAAGCTGCCGACCGCGAACCAGGTCCACAGATGCTGGCTGTACACACCGCCTTCCGGCGGATGGGTCATGAACTGGAACACGCACAGTGCGGTGACCAGCGCCGAGATGCCGACCGAGCCGACGCCGATCACGGCGGCGGCGTTCTCGCTCCACTTGTCGCGTCCGAAGGACAGCAACAGGAAGCCGATCATCGGCGCGAGGAAAACCAGGAACAGGAGATCGAACATCAGCAGGTTTCCGCTTGTTTGTCAGACGGCGGCTTTGCCGTCCCTGGCGAGACGGCGGCCTCTTTCTGCGAGCACTGTCCGGCCATCCATGGCCGGGCGTTCGCAGCCACAGCGAGCAGTGCTCGCAAAGCGTGGCCGCTCACCCTTTCATCTCGGAAGCAGCGTCGGTATCCAGAGTCTGGAACCGGCGGTACAGCTGAAGGACGAGGGCCAGGCCAACACTGGCTTCGGCGGCGGCCAGCGTCAGGATCAGGATGAACATCACCTGCCCATCGGCCTGGCCCCAGCGGCTGCCCGAGGCCACGAAGGCGACGGCGGCGGCGTTCATCATCACTTCGATCGACATCAGCACGAACAGGATGTTGCGGCGGACAAGAATGCCGAGCAGCCCGAGTGAAAACAGGATGCCGGACAGGATCAGCGCGTGTTCCAGAGGAACCGTCGCTGCGGTGGTCGCGATTTCGGTAGTGGTCATGGTTTTAGTTTTGATCGCTGATGCGCACCTGGCGGATCAGTCGTGTCTCCCCATGTGGAAAGCGGCGACCAGCGCTGCGAGCAGCAGCATCGACGCCAGTTCCACGACCAGCAGATAAGGCCCGAACAGCGCGATGCCGACCATCTTGGCGTCGATCACCGAGCCGCCGATGCCGCCGTTCAGAGTTGGCGACAGCACGCGGATCATCTCGATCATCAGCACGCCGCAGAGGATGCCCGGGCCAAGCCAGGCTTTCGGCGTCAGCCAGCGACGCTCCTGATCGATCGCCGCCTGGCCGAGGTTGAGCATCATCACCACGAACACGAACAGCACCATGATCGCGCCGGCATAGACGATCACTTCCAGCGCACCGGCAAACGGTGCGCCGATCGAGAAGAACACCATCGCCACCGCGAGCAGCGAGGCGATCAGGTACAGCAGCGCATGCACCGGGTTGGTGTTGGTGATGGCAAACACCGTGGCGATGACGGCGACGGCTGCAGAGAGATAGAACGCAATTTCCACGATGATCGTCCGGGCTCAGGGCAGCAGCGATTTCACATCGACCGGCGGCGTCTCGTTCGCGGCAGCGCCCTTCGGCTTGCCTGCGATCGCCATGCCGGCCACGCGATAGAAGTTGTAGTCGTGATACTTGCCGGGACCGGCGATCTGCAGGTGTTCCTTCTCGTAGACGAGATCCTGGCGCCGGTACTCGCCCAGCTCGTAGTCCGGAGTCAGCTGGATCGCATTGGTCGGGCAGGCTTCCTCGCAGTAGCCGCAAAAGATGCAGCGCGAGAAATTGATGCGGAAGAATTCCGGATACCAGCGGCCGTCTTCACGCTCGGCCTTCTGCAGGCTGATACAGCCGACCGGGCAGGCCGCCGCGCACAGGTTGCAGGCCACACAACGTTCTTCGCCATCCGGATCGCGGGTCAGCACGATGCGTCCGCGGTAGCGCGGCGGCACGTAGATCGGTACTTCCGGGTACATCAAGGTGTCGCGCTTGCGCCAGCTGTGGGTGAACACCATCCACATGCTGCGCAGGTTGCTCCAGATACCGCCGAGGATTGCGTTCATGAGTCTTTACGGATTCGAGAGCACGAAGGCGCCAGTGACCAGCATGTTGATCACCGACAGCGGCAGGCAGAATTTCCAGCCGCCGGCCATCACCTGGTCATAACGCGGGCGGGGCAGGGCCGCGCGCAGCAGGATGAAGATCACCACGAAGAACAGCGTCTTGGCTGCGAAGTACGGGAAGGCGAGCCAGGGCATCGCTTCGACGCCAGGGCCGTGCCAGCCACCGAAGAACAGAGTCACCAGCAGGGCCGAGATCAGCACCACGCCCACGTACTCGGCAACCATGAACATGCCGAACTTCATGCCCGAATATTCGGTGTGATAGCCGGCCGCCAGTTCCTGCTCGGCTTCGGGGAGATCGAAGGGATGGCGATGGACCACGGCGATCGAAGCCAGCGAGAAGGTACAGAAGCCGAAGAACTGCGACACGATGAACCAGCCGTGCTGAGCCTGGTAGGCGACGATGTCGCTGAGCTTGAACGAGCCGGTCCACATCACCACGCCCATCAGCGCGATGCCCATGAACACTTCGTAGCTGACCATCTGTGCTGCCGAACGCAGGCCACCGAGCAGCGAGTACTTGGAGTTCGACGACCAGCCGCCGAGCATTACCGCGTAGACCTCGAGGCCGGCGATCGCGAAGAAGAACAGCACGCCGATCGACAGGTCCGGCGCCACGCCCCAGGTCGGCGTGATCGGGATCAGCATGAACGCCAGCATCAGCGTGCCCATGGCGATCATCGGCGCCATGATGAAGGTCGGCTTGTCGACGAACGGCGGAATCCAGTCTTCCTTGAAGAAGATCTTGACCATGTCGGCGACCACCTGCAGCGAGCCGAACGGACCGACGCGATTGGGGCCGTAACGGTCCTGCCAGAGGCCGAGCATGCGGCGCTCGATCCAGATCAGCAGTGCGGCGACGATGACCATGCCGAACAGGATCACCAGGCCCTTGAGGACCTCGACGATGATCGCAACGATCGCCGGAGCAGTCAGGAACTCGATGATCGCAGTCATGCGCGCGCGGCTCCGCTGATCCTGGCGTTGCCACCGGTGGCAGTGAACGGCACGCCCGGCAGGATCGGCATCGCGACAGTGCCGGCAGCGAGTTCGGCGCGGCGCTGCAGCGGCAGACGGATCGTCTGCCCATCGATCTGAACCTCGACCAGCACGCCATCGGCCAGACCGAGCGCCTCGGCATCGGCCGAGTTCAGCGCGACATGCGCAGCCGGAATGCGACTCTGCATCGGCACTGCCTTCGCCGACAGCTCGTCGCTGCCGAACAGATGCTGCGAGGCAACGACGAGGAACTCGCCCGCACGGGCCTTGAACGCTTCCGGTACGTGATTCGCGTACGCCGGCACCTTCGGCGCATTGGCGGCCGGTTCGATCAAGCGCACACCGGCATCACCGCCGAGCGAATGACCACCGACTTCGTCCTGATACTTGTTCCAGGACTGCGGCGAGTTCCAGCCGGGTGCCCAGGCGAATGGCGTCAGCGCAGCAGGACGTTCGCCGGCCTGCACGCCGTTGTGGCCTTCCATCGAGAACGCCAGTGCGGTATCGGCGTCCTGCGGCTGACGCGGTTCGTGCACCGACAGGTTGGCGCGCATCGCGGTGCGGCCGGAATAACGATGTGGTTCGCGGGCGATCTTCAAGCCACCGATGCGGAACTTGGCACTGGGTGCGGCGTGAACGATACCGGCCAGCACTGGCAGCACGGCGGCGACTTCGGCCGTCGCGTGGTCGAGCTGTTCCCAGACCGGCGAGGCGCCGAGCTGCTGGGCGCGCACGCCGTGCAGCCAGTTCCAGCTTTCGCGGATCTTGGTTTCCGGCTTGTAGTAGGCCGGGTCGTAAACCTGGAAGTAGCGCTGCGCGCGACCTTCGTTCGACACCAGGGTGCCATCGGCTTCGGCGAAGCTGCCCGCCGACAGCAGCAGTTCGGCGCGCTCGGCGGTCTCGGTCATCTGGTGATCGACGACGATCAGCTTGGCCTTGGCCAGCACGGCGTCGACACGAGCCTTCGGCGCGCGGCGATAGAGATCGTTCTCGAGCACGACCAGGGTGTCGGCCTTGCCCGATTCGATCGCCTTGAAGGCTTCGTCGATGCTCGGTGCCGCCATCAGCGCGGTACCGAGGCTGTTCGCTTCCGGCACGATCAGCATCAGCTCGACGATCTTGCCGCGGGCATGCAGCGCCCAGGCGACGTTGGCGGCGGCGTTGATCACCGATTCCGAACCGGCGCCGGTGCCTGAGACGATCACTGCCTTGGTCGAAGCGAGCAGGGTGTCGGCAATCCGCTGGGCGCGCTCGGCGGTCTCCGCATCGAGGCCGGCGACGGCGGGCGAGGCCGGGTCGATGATGTTGGCGACGGCATAGCCGAGGCGGGCGAGATCGGCCGGTGCAGCACGGACGGTTTCCTTCGCCAGTTCGTCGATGCGCGTGGCATCCGGCGTGGCGATGAAGATCGGATGCTTGTGGTGCTGGCCGATGTCGGCGATCGCGATCGCCTGCCATTCCGGGATGTGCTTCTCGGCGGCCATCTGCGTCGCCTTGCCGCGGGCGACCTGGCGCAGCGCCATCGCAACCCGGGCAGCGGTGTTCATCACGTCCTCGCCGAGCACGAAGGCAGCGTCGGCCGATTCGATGCCGCGCAGGCTGCCCGTCGGCACCGGGCCGGTGCGCAGTACTTCGGCAATGCGCTTGACCAGCACGCCAACGGCCGCGGCGTGGCCATCGAAGTAGTTGCCGGCGCCGACCAGCTGGCGCAGCGCGAAATTCGATTCGAGGCTGGCGCGCGGCGAACCGATGCCAATAACGCCTCCATTGGCACCCTTCGCCGTCTTCAGCAGGTTCGCGGCATTGAGCAGTGCGTCGTCGACGCTGATCGTCGCGAACTGGCCATCACGCTTCAGCATCGGCTGGCGCGGACGGTCCTTGTTGTTGACGTAGCCATAGCCGAAGCGGCCACGATCGCAGAGGAAATAGTGGTTGACGGTGCCGTTGTAGCGGTTCTCGATGCGGCGCAGTTCGCCGTAGCGTTCACCGGGCGAGATGTTGCAGCCCACCGAGCAGCCCTGGCAGATGCTGGGTGCGAACTGCATGTCCCACTTGCGGTTGTAGCGCTCGCTGTGGGTCTTGTCGGTGAACACACCGGTCGGGCAGACCTCGGTGAGATTTCCCGAGAATTCCGATTCCAGCACGCCGTCTTCGGCGCGGCCGAAGTAGACGCGGCTCGCCGAGCCATAGACGCCGAGATCCTTGCCGCCGGCGTAATCCTTGTAATAACGGACGCAGCGATAGCAGGCGATGCAGCGGTTCATCTCGTGACCGATAAACGGGCCGAGGTCCTGGTTGTTGTGGGTGCGCTTGGTGAAGCGATAGGTGCGCGCGGCATGGCCGGTCATCACCGTCATGTCCTGCAGATGGCAATGGCCGCCTTCTTCGCAGACCGGGCAGTCGTGCGGATGGTTGGACATCAGCCATTCGACGACGCTTTCGCGGAACGACTTCGATTCGGCATCGTCGATGGTGATGTAGGTGCCGTCGCTGGCCGGCGACATGCAGGACATGACGATGCGGCCGACGGTGTCGTTTTCGTCGCGATACTGTTTGACCGCGCACTGGCGACAGGAGCCGACGCTGCCGAGCGCCGGGTGCCAGCAGAAATACGGAATGTCGAGCCCGAGGCTCAGGCAGGCCTGAAGGAGGTTGTCTGCTCCGTCTACCGTGAATTCCTTGCCGTCTACGTGAATGATGGCCATCAGAAGCAGTGTCCAGTGGCTAGTGGCCAGTGGCCAGTGAAAGAAAAGCAGGGGATGAGGCGGGCAATCGGTTGCGCGTCGTTATCGACCACGGACCACCGGCCACTGGCCACTGCGGCACTCACGCTGCCACCTGCGGCGACTGCTTCCGGATCGTGGCTTCGAACTCGCCGCGGAAGAACTTCAGTGCCGATTGCAGCGGCTCCATCGCACCCGGCGCATGCGCGCAGAACGGGCGGCCGGGGGCCAGGAAGCGGGTCATCTTTTCGAGCATCTCGATGTCGCCCGGCCGTCCTTCGCCGCGCTCCATCGCAACCAGCGTCTTGTAGGTCCACGGCAGGCCGTCCCGGCAGGGCGTGCACCAGCCGCAGGATTCGCGAGCGAAGAAATCTTCCAGATTGCGGACCACGCTGACCATGTTCTGGCGGTCATCGACCACGGTCAGCAGGCCGGTGCCCATGCGCGATCCCGCCTTGGCGATGGTGTCGAAATCCATCGCCAGATCGAGATGTTCGGGCATCAGGAAGTCGGTCGAAGCGCCGCCCGGCAGCCAGGCCTTGAGCTTCAGTCCGTCCTTCATGCCGCCGGCGTGCACTTCGAGGATTTCCCGCGCCGTGGTGCCGATCGGCAGTTCCCACAGCCCGGTCTTCCTGGCGCGGCCGGAGACGCCGTAAAGCTTGGTGCCGCCGTCCTTGCTCTTGCCCTGATTGAGTCCCAGGAACCAGGCCGAACCGTTGTTGACGATGTGCTGGACATTGCACAGCGACTCGACGTTGTTGACCACCGTCGGCTTGCCCCACAGGCCGGCGATCGCCGGGAACGGCGGCTTGGCGCGCGGATTGGCGCGGCGGCCTTCCAGCGAATTGATCAGCGCGGTTTCTTCACCGCAGATGTAACGGCCGGCGCCGGTATGGACGTGCAGGTCCATGCTCCAGCCGGAGCCGAGGATGTCCTTGCCGAGAAAGCCGGCGGCGTTCGCTTCGGCAATCGCGGCATTCAGGTTCTTCGCCGCTTCGATGTATTCGCCACGCAGGAAGATGTAGGCGCGGGTGGCCTGGATCGCATAGCCGGCGACGATCATCGCTTCGACCAGCGAATGCGGATCGGACTCCATCAGCAGGCGATCCTTGAAGGTGCCCGGCTCCATCTCGTCGGCATTGCAGACCAGATAACGGCTGCCCGGCGATTTTTCCAGGCTCGGCACCAGACCCCATTTGACGCCGGTCGGGAAGCCGGCGCCGCCACGGCCGCGCAGATTGGCGTCCTTGACCGCCTTGGTGACATCGCCCGGCGCCATTTCCTTCAGCGCCTTGCGTACCGCGCGGTAACCACCGGCGGCCGAGTATTCCTTCAGGTTCAGCGGCGCCCGACCGGCAACGATGTTGGCGGTCAGCGGCTTGGTTTCGGCAAGATTACTTTGGGACGTGGCAGTCACTTGTACTGCTCCAGCAAGGCGGGAATCGTCTCGGGCGACAGGTTCACGACAGTGTCGTCGTTGATCATCGCGACCGGGCCCTTGTCGCAGGCACCGAGACAGCAGATCGGCAGCAGGGTGAAACGGTTGTCCGCGGTGGTCTGGCCGAGATTGATGCGCAGATGGGCGCTGATCGCTTCGCGAACTTCGTCGTAACCGGTCAGGTAGCAGGAAATGCTGTCGCAGATCTTGATCACATTGCGGCCGACCGGCCGGCGGAAGATCAGGTTGTAGAAGGTCGCAACGCCTTCGACATCGGCGGCCGGAATGCCGATCAGCTCGCCGATCTTGGCGATCGCGGCGTCTGGCACCCAGCCGTGCTTCTTCTGGACGATCTTCAGCGCGTCGATCGACGCGGCGCGGTTGTCGTCGTAGTGATGCAGGCAGTGCTCGATCTCGTGCCGTTCCTCGTCGGACATCACGTAGGGCGGCGTCGCCGGCAGGCTCTGGCCGGCCACGAGGTCGGCCAGCTTCATCACGGTAGGGCTGGAGCTGGGAGTCACGTTAGCGGTCGACATCGGCCATCACGAAGTCAATGGTGGCGAGCAGCATGATCAGATCGGGGATCATGGCTCCCTTGATGATGTAGGGGATCGCCTGCAGGTGCGCGAAGCTCGGCGTGCGGATGCGCGTGCGGTAGCTCATCGTCGAGCCATCGGACGTCAGGTAGTAGCTGTTGATGCCCTTGGTCGCTTCGATCAGCTGGCAGGACTCGTTCGCCGGCATCACCGGTCCCCAGCTGACGCCGAGGAAGTGGGTGATCAGGGTTTCGATGTCCTTCAGGGTCCGCTCTTTCGGCGGCGGACAGGTCAGCGGGTGATCGGCCTTGTACGGGCCGGCCGGCATGTGGCTCAGACACTGGCGAATGATCTTGCAGCTTTCGCGCATCTCGTTGATGCGGACGATCGCGCGATCGAAAGCATCGCCCTTGCTGCCGAGCGGTACTTCGAACTCGAAGTTCTCGTAGCCTGAATACGGCCGCTTCTTGCGCAGGTCGTAATCGACGCCGGTGGCGCGCAGACCGGGGCCGGTGATGCCCCATTCGATGGCTTCTTCGGCGTTGTACTGGGCGACGTTGACCGTGCGATTGCGCAGGATCGAGTTGTCGAGCGCGGCGCGCTGGTATTCGTCGAGCCGCTTCGGGAACCAGTCGAGGAATTCCTTGACCTTGCGATCCCAGCCCTGCGGCAGATCGTGGGCGACGCCGCCGATGCGGAACCAGGCCGGATGCATGCGGAAGCCGCAGATCGACTCGATCACGTCATAGGCTTTCTGCCGGTCGGTGAACATGAAGAAGATCGGCGTCATCGCGCCGACGTCCTGGATGAACGTGCCGAGGAACAGCAGGTGCGAGGTGATGCGGAAGAACTCGACCATCATCACGCGGATCGCTTCGACTCGCGCCGGCACCTTGATGCCCGCCAGGCGCTCGACCGCGAGCACGTAGGGCAGGTTGTTCATCACGCCGCCGAGGTAGTCGATGCGGTCGGTGTACGGAATGAACGTGTGCCAGGACTGGCGCTCGGCCATTTTCTCGGCACCACGATGGTGGTAGCCGATGTCCGGAACGCAGTCGACGATCTCTTCACCATCGAGCTGCAGCACGATGCGGAAGGCACCGTGAGCGGATGGATGGTTCGGGCCGAGATTCAGGAACATGTAGTCGTGGTCCTTCTCGGACCGCTTCATGCCCCATTCCTCGGGGTTGAACATCAGCGCGTTCTGCTCCTCGTCCTGACGACCGGCGGTCAGCAGGTAAGGATCGAACTCGGTCGCGCGCGCCGGGTAGTCCTTGCGCAGCGGGTGACCCTTCCAGTAACGCGGCAGCAGGATGCGCTGCAGGTTCGGATGGCCTTCGAATTTGATGCCGAACAGGTCCCAGGTTTCGCGTTCGTACCAGTTCGCGTTGGCCCAGATGTTGGTGATCGACTTGACCACCGGGTACTCGCCGATCAGCGCCACCTTGATGCGGACGTCGGAATTCCGGTCGATCGACAGCAGGTGATAGAACAGCGTGAAGTCCGATGCCGGCATGCCCTGCCGGTTGCGGCGCATGCGCTCGTCAACGGCGTGGAAGTCCAGCAGCATCTTGTAGGGACGCGACACGTGGTGCTTCAGGAACACCAGCACCTGGTCGCGAATTTCCAGCGGCACCCAGACGGTCGGGCAATCGTCTTTCGAAGCCTGGTAGACGAGGTTGGTTTCGCCGAAGCGATCGAACAGCTCGCGCACCACCGGTGGCAGCACCACCGGCGGACGGATGTTGGGGTTCTTCAGAGGGGCGTCGTCGGCCATCTGTATGCGACCTCAGACCGAATCGGGGCTGCGCAGAATCGTCTCCGCATTGCGGGCCGCCTGCTTGCGATCACGCTCGGCCGGCATCGGCTTGCGGTAAACGCCTTGATCCCCAACCACCCAGGACAGCGGACGCTGTTCGGCGGTGATCGAGTCCTGCAGTAGCAGCAGCGCCTGCAGGAAGGCTTCCGGGCGCGGCGGGCAGCCGGGAATGTAGACGTCCACCGGCAGGAACTTGTCGACGCCCTGAACCACGGAATAGATGTCGTACATGCCGCCTGAATTGGCGCAGGAACCCATCGAGATCACCCAGCGCGGCTCGAGCATCTGCTCGTACAGGCGCTGCACGACCGGGGCCATCTTCTGGAAACAGGTGCCGGCGATGACGATCAGGTCGGCCTGGCGTGGCGACGCGCGAATGACTTCGGAACCGAAACGGGCCAGATCGTGGACGGCGGTGAACGCCGTCGCCATTTCCACGTAGCAGCAGGAAATGCCGAAGTTGTACGGCCAGATCGAGTTCTTGCGGCTCCAGTTGACCAGATCGGACAGCTTGGTCAGCACGATGTTCTTGCTGACCTCGTCCTCGATGTAGCCCTCGCCGGAATTGACGCCGGGCGGGGTCGGGGAGTGAGTCTGGCCGTTCTTGTCGATGCGCTTTAAGGCGTATTCCATGGTCAATCGAAAGGGCGCTGGCTGGTCAATTCTTGACTGGCGGAGGGGGTACCACGACATCGGCAGGCGGATTCAGCTGCGGCAGGCTGCGGCGGCCGGCGAGCGTTTTCGGCGCCCAGTCCAGACCACCCAGACGCCAGACATAGGCGAGGCCGATCAGCAGCACGGCAATGAAGATGCAGGCCTCGATATAACCGGCCCAGCCGCTTTCGCGGATCGACACGGCCCAGGCATACAGGAACACCGCTTCGAGATCGAAGATCACGAAGAACATCGCCACCAGATAGAACTTGGCGGAAAAGCGCAGATGACCGCCACCGACGCCGACCACACCGGACTCGAACGCCTCGTTCTTCGCCCGGCCGTTGTTGCGGCTGCCGAGCACCGACGAAAGCCCGACCATCAAGGCGACGACGAACAGCACGGCGCCGACATAGAGGCCGAAGGCCCAGGTTTGGGGGGTGTATGAGCTTATGAATTCCACGCCCGCTCGCTCTCTTGCAAGATCGTTGGCACTAGCCCTAAGCGCGGTGTCGACTAGCGACAAAACACCGCGGGAGGGGTCTTTTTTCAGATGATCGGTATGATACGCAGAACACCTACCCGATGACACCCTGTCACGGGCTTTACCCGACCTCCTCCCTTGTCAAATTTAATCATCCGCCTGAAAACCCAGGAGGACCGTCGCCTGCGTGCGGGCCACCTGTGGATCTACTCCAACGAAATCGACACGGCCCGTACGCCGATCAAGTCGGTCACCGCCGGCAGCCTGTGTCGCTTCGAGGATGGTCGCGGCAAGCCGATCGGCGCCGGCTACATCAATCCTCAAGCCCTGCTCTGCGGCCGCCTGCTGACCGGCCAGTACGACGCCGTGTTCGACGCCGAATGGCTGTCGCGCAGGCTGCAGGCTGCGGCTTCGCTGCGCGAAAAGCTGTACAGCCAGCCGTTCTACCGCTTGGTGTTCGGCGAGGCCGACGGCCTGCCGGGCCTGGTCGTCGATCGCTACGGCGACGTGCTGGTGGTGCAGATCGGCACCGCCGGCATGGAGCACCTGAAACCGCGCCTGATCGAAGCCTTGCAGTCGACGTTCTCGCCGCGCGGCATCGTGCTGCGCAACGACAGCGCCTCCCGCGAAGCCGAGAACCTGCCTCTGTACGTCGAGGAAGTCGGCGACGTGCCGGAAACCGTGGTCATCGACGAATCCGGTGTGAAGTTCGAGATCGCGATGCGCGGTGGCCAGAAAACCGGCTGGTTCTTCGATCAGCGCGACAACCGTGATCGCATGGCCCGCTACATCAAGCCGGATTCCGCCGTGCTCGACGTGTTTTCCTATGTCGGCGGCTGGGCACTGCGCGGCCTCGGCCACGGCGCCGCGTCGGCAACTTGCGTCGATTCTTCGGCGCCGGCGCTGGCGGCTGCCGAACGCAATGCCGCGCTGAACGGCAAGAAGATCGAGACCATCAAGGGCGATGCGCTCGACGTCATGAAGCAGCTGGCCGTCGATGGCCGCCGCTACGATGTCGTGGTCGTCGATCCGCCGGCGCTGATCAAGCGCAAGCGCGATCACGAGGAAGGCCTCGGTCTGTACGGCCGCCTGAATCGCGCCGCGCTGAACCTGCTGACCCCGGGCGGCGTGCTGGTGTCCTGCTCCTGTTCGCACCATCTGGCCGCGGACGAACTGCAGCGCGTGCTGCTGCGCGAATCGCGGGCGGCGGCGAAGCGCCTGCAGATCCTGGAAACCCTGGAGCAGGGGCCGGATCATCCGGTCCATCCGGCGATCCCCGAAACCCGCTACCTCAAGGGTTTCGTGGCCAGCTCGATCAACGAGCAGTTCTCCTAGAATCTGCTCGCTCCCGTCGAACGGTCACCGGCATGCTGACGCACCCTGATTTCAACCCCATCGCGCTGGCGCTCGGGCCGGTCAAGATCCATTGGTACGGGATCATGTATCTGCTCGGCTTTGCCGGTTTCTACTGGCTGAGCTGCCGGCGCGGCCGTTACGACTGGCTGAAATTCTGGACGCCGGAACGGGTGTCGGATGTGCTGTTCTACGGCGTGCTCGGGGTGATCCTCGGCGGTCGTATCGGCTACACGTTCTTCTACAACGTCGACAAGGCCGGCGAGCTGATCTTCCTCAAGGATCCGCTGGTGATCTTCCGGATCTGGGAAGGCGGCATGTCCTTCCACGGCGGCCTGATCGGCGTGCTGGTAGCGATGCAGGTCTACGCGATCCAGCACAAGCTGAGTTTCTGGACGGTCACCGACTTCATCGCGGTGACCGCGCCGTTCGGTCTGCTGACCGGCCGCATCGGCAATTTCATCAACGGCGAGCTGTACGGCGCGCCGACCACGCTGCCCTGGGGCATGATTTTCCCGAAGCTTGGTGACGGCCTGCCGCGCCATCCGAGCATGCTCTACGAAGCCGGGCTCGAAGGCCTGGCGATGCTGCTGATCCTGTGGTGGTTCGGCTCGAAGCCGCGTCCCCGGATGGCGATCAGCGGCCTGTTCCTGATCCTTTACGGCACGTTCCGTTTCGCCGTCGAATTCGTTCGCGTGCCGGACAGCCAGCTGGGCTACCTGTACGGCACTTCGTGGTTCACGATGGGGATGCAGCTCTGCGTGCCGATGCTGCTGGCCGGCATCACGCTGATGATCGTGGCCTACCAACGAAACAAGGTTTGAGACGATGCGCCAATACCTCGACCTGATGCAGCGGGTGCTCGACACCGGCACCGAAAAGACCGACCGCACCGGCACCGGCACTCGCTCGGTGTTTGGCCACCAGATGCGTTTCGATCTGGCCCAGGGCTTCCCGATGCTGACGACCAAGAAGCTGCATCTGAAGTCGATCGCCGTGGAGCTGCTCTGGTTTCTTCGCGGCGACACCAACACCGCGTTCTTGAAAGAACACGGCGTCTCGATCTGGGACGAATGGGCGGACGAGCAAGGCGAGCTCGGCCCGGTCTACGGCCGCCAGTGGCGCAGCTGGCCGACCGCCGACGGCCGCCATGTCGACCAGATCAAGCAGCTGCTCGAGCAGCTGAAAAAGACGCCGGACTCGCGTCGTCTGCTGGTCTCGGCCTGGAATGTCGGCGAGCTGGACAAGATGGCGCTGATGCCCTGCCACGCGCTGTTCCAGTTCTATGTCGCCGACGGCAAGCTCAGCTGCCAGCTTTACCAGCGCAGTGCCGACATCTTCCTCGGCGTGCCATTCAACATCGCCAGCTATGCGCTGCTGACCTTGATGATCGCCCAGGTTGCAGGACTGAAGCCGGGCGATTTCGTCTGGACCGGCGGCGATTGCCACCTGTACTCGAACCATCTCGATCAGGCGCGCCTGCAGCTGAGCCGCGAAACGCGAGCGCTGCCGACGATGACGATCAACCCGGCGGTCACCGATCTGTTCGGCTTCAAGCTGGAAGATTTCACGCTCAGCGGCTACGAGCCGCATCCGCATATCAAGGCTCCCGTTGCGGTCTGAGAAGAAATCCATGCGCTTCGGACGTTGGATCGTTGCCTGCAGTCTGCTGCTGATCAGCGCTGCGGTTGCCGCGAAGAATCCGCCGTATCCGATGGGCTCGGTCGACGAGCTGTTTCCGCAGCCACCGAAGCCGGTGGAACACAGCTACCAGATCGACGATCGGACCATCCATTACTGGCAGATCGGCAACGGCCCGGCGCGCATCCTGTTCCTGCACGGCACGCCGGGTGGCTGGAAGGCCTGGGCGCACTACATGGCCGATCCAGAACTGCAGAAGCGGGCGACGATGATCTCCGTCGACCGTCCCGGTTTCGGCGCTTCCGATCCCGGTCGTGTTGCGCCGCAGATGGCCGATCAGGCGCGCCTGCTGGCGCCGCTGCTGGCCGGCCCCGGCGCGCCGACCCTGCTGGTCGGCCATTCGCTGGGCGGGCCGATCGGCGCTGAACTGGCGATGCGCTATCCCGAACAGGTGCGCGGCGCGGTGCTGGTGGCGCCGTCGATCGACCCGAATACCGAGCAGCCGCGCTGGTACAACCTCGCAATGACCCTGTGGCTGGTCAAGCTGATCGCGCCGAATGATTTCGTCGCATCCAATCAGGAAATCATGCCGCTGGTGGGCGAACTGGAAAAGCAGACGCCGCGCTGGGCGAACCTGAAGATGCCGATCACCGTCATCCAGGGCGCCAAGGACGAACTGGTCGATCCGCGCACGGCGGCCTATGCCGAGAAGGTGTTGCCGAAGCCGAGCGGCAAGGTCGTCGTCGTGCCGGACCAGGGCCATTTCGTGCTCTGGAACCGGCCGGATCTGGTAGTCAAGGAAATCATCGACGTGCTGGACCGCACTGCCAAACCATGAACAGCGAGCTGACCCTGATCGCCGCGCTGGCGCAGAACAGAGTGATCGGCCGCGACGGCGATCTGCCCTGGCGGCTGCCGGATGATCTGAAGCGCTTCAAGCGCCTGACCGTCGGCAAGACCGTGCTGATGGGCCGCAAGACCTGGGTATCGCTCGGCCGGCCGCTGCCGGATCGCGACAACTGGGTGCTGACCCGCGACGCCGCGTTCAAGCCGACCGGCGCAACGGTATTCGCGAGCCTCGATCAGGCGCTGAATGCCGGGCAGGGACGGGAGCTGGTGGTGATCGGCGGTGCCGAGCTGTATCGCCAGACCTTGCCGCTGGCGACTCGGCTGGAGCTGACTGAAGTGCTGGCCGAAGTCGACGGCGACACGCTGTTTCCGGCGATCGATCTCGCCCAGTGGCAGACCATCACTAGCGAAGCCCACCCGGCCGACGAGCGCCATGCTCATGCCTTCCGCTTCGTCAGCTTGCAGCGCCTCGAAAACGATTGAGTCTCGACGCCTGAGGCTGCTATAAAGCCGCCTCAGAACAATTGTTCACATAACCTCGAGAATCCGACATGGCCGACCTCAAAGCCGCCTTTGCCCAAGCCCAGATCGACGTCAAGACGCTGACCAAGCGCCCGAGCAACGAAGACCTGCTGACGCTCTACGCGCTGTTCAAGCAGGGATCGTCTGGCGATGTCAGCGGTGATCGGCCAGGCATGCTGGACATGGTCAATCGCGCCAAGTACGACGCCTGGGCCAAGCTCAAGGGCACCACGACGGATGCGGCGATGACGCAGTACGTTGCCAAGGTGAAAGCGATGCTGGGCTAGTAAGGCTGTTCTCCTTCCCCGGTTTACGGGGGAAGGAGCAAAGAAAACAGTCTCAGGCTTTGCCAGCAAAATCCCGAGCAAACTGCTGCGCAACCCGCCCCGAGCGCGAAGCGCGATTCAGCGCCCAGCGCTGCGCCAGCACTTTCAGTTCGTCGTTCCAGCCCGTCACGCCGAGCCGCGTCAGATGCAGGCGCACGGCGTCGATGTACTGAACCTGGCTGAATGGCTGGAAGCTCAGCCACAGGCCGAAGCGCTCCGACAGCGCGACCTTTTCCTCGGTCGATTCGCCGGGGTTCAGCTCATCATTTTCCCAGCGATATTCGGCGTTGTCGGACTTAAGCGCAGGCGTCAGATGCCGGCGATTGCTGGTCGCGTAGATCAGCACGTTCTCGGCCGGTTCCTCGATGCCGCCATCGAGCGCCGCCTTCAGCGCAGTCAGCGCCGAATCATTGGACGCGATCGAGAAATCGTCGACGTACAGGACGAAACGCTCCGGCCGTCCTCGCAGCGGGGCGACGACATCCGGCAGATCGACCAGGTCCTGCGGGTGAACCTCGACCAGCCGCAGGCCGCGCGGCGCGAACTCGGTCAGCAGCGCTTTCACCAGCGAGGATTTGCCGGTGCCGCGCGAGCCGGTCAGCAGGATGTGGTTGGCGGGCTTGCCGGCGACGAACTGCTCGGTGTTCTGCACCGCCGCCGCTTTCTGGCGATCGATGCCGAGCAGATGGTCGAGCTGCACCGTCGCCGGGAAGGCGATCGGCTGCAGCGCGCCATTGCGCCAGCGCCAGGCGAGTGTCTCCGCGTTCATCTCGGGCGCCCGCTCAGAACAGCTGGGTCTTGCTGACGTCGAGCACCTTCGGCGGTTCGCGTGACGCGATCCAGTCGCCGGTGATCATCTCCGCGTAGCTCATGCCGGGGCCGACCATCGGGTAGACGCCGGCATCGCGGTCGATGACCACTTCGAGGAAGGCCGGGCCGGGGAAGGCGACGAACTCGCCGACCACGCGATCGATGTCCGCCGGGTTCGACAGCTGCACGGCGTACTCGAAGCCATCGGCCTGCGCGGCTTTGACGAAATCCTTCTTGTGCAGCGTCTTGTCGCTGCCCGAGAAGCGGCTTTCATGGAACAGCTTCTGCCACTGGCGAACCATGCCGTCGCCGGAATTGTTCAGCACGACGACCTTGATCGGCAGGCCGTAGTTGGTGATCGTTTCCATCTCGCCGATGTTCATGCGCACCGAGGCATCGCCATCGATATCGACGACGATCTTCTTCGGGTTGGCGAACTGCGCGCCGATCGCTGCCGGCAGGCCGAAGCCCATGGTGCCCATCGAACCGGAGGTCAGCCACAGGCGTGGCTGCCTGAAATCGAAGTACTGCGCGGCCCACATCTGATGCTGGCCGACGCCGGTGGCGATGATCGCGTCGCCCTTGGTGATGCGGTTGATCGCTTCGATGATCGCGTACGGCTGGATGGTCACCGAGGCGCGGTCGTAGTTCATCGCATGGACGCGCTTCAGCTCGGCCACGTGGCCGTGCCATTCGCTGTAGTCCGGCTTGAAGTTCTGCGCCCGGCCATGCGCCAGCACCTGGGTCAGCGCGACCTTCAGATTGCCGACATGCGACCAGGTCACCCGCTTGACCTTGTTGATCTCGGAGGCATCGACATCGAAGTGCAGGATCGCCTTGGCGTTGCGGGCGAACTTCGACGGCACGCCGGCCACGCGATCGTCGAAGCGGGCGCCGATCGCGATCAGCAGATCGCAGTCGTCGATCGCGTAGTTCGCGTAGGCGGTGCCGTGCATGCCGAGCATGTGCATCGACAGCGGATCGGTGGTGTCGTAGGCGCCGAGACCCATCAGGGTCATCACCGTCGGGATGCCGTACTCGTTGGCGAAGGCGCGCAGCTGCTCGGCCGCTTCGGCGTGGATGACGCCGCCGCCGGCATAGATCATCGGCCGCTTGGCAGCCTTCAACAGCTCGTGGAAGTGGGCGAGGGAAGCCTCGTCGATGCGCGCTTCGTCGCTCACCCGCAGGCGGGCGCGGTAGCCCGGCACCGGCAGGCGGCCGAGCACGTCGCGACGACCGGTGAACACGCCCTTCCAGTTCTGCACGTCCTTCGGCACGTCGACGACCACCGGGCCCGGACGGCCGGTGCGGGCGATCTCGAAGGCGGTGCGCACGGTGGCTTCGAGCTTGCTCGGATCGGTGACCAGGAACACGTGCTTGGCGCAGGCGGCCATGATGTTGCTGATCGGCGCTTCCTGGAACGCGTCGGTACCCATCGCGCTGGTTGGCACCTGGCCGCAGATGACCACGATCGGCGTCGAATCGGCCATCGAATCGCGCACCGGGGTGACGGTGTTGGTCGCGCCCGGGCCGGAGGTGACCAGCGCCACGCCGACCCGGCCCGAGGACCGGGCATAGCCGGCCGCCATGAAGCCGGCGCCCTGCTCGTTGGCAGGCACGATCAGCGGCATCGGGTCTTCGCCCGCAGCACTCGGGTTGGCGGCGTTGAAGCGGAAGATCGCATCGTAGGTCGGCAGAATCGCGCCACCCGAATAGCCGAAGACGACATCGACACCCTCATCGGCCAGGACCTGGACGATGATGTCGGCGCCGCTCATCGTCTGGCCGGCGAGGGGGTGCGTGTCGTGCTGCAGCGGTGCGTTCATCGGATCAGTCACTCTGGTTGATGCGGGGGCGATGCCCTGTTGGGGCGCAATTAGCGCTTTGCAGCGCTAAAAGGGGCGCTTTTATAGCATGTCCGCACCGTTTCCGGCCCGTTCCCGTCTTGCGTCCGACGCGATGTGCGGCTACCGTGCGCGCCCTATGCGTCAAGATCAAAGACATATCGTTTCCATCCTGCTTCAGAACGAAGCAGGCGCGCTGGCGCGTGTCGCCGGCATGTTCTCGGCCCGCGGCTACAACATCGAGTCGCTATCGGTCGCGCCGACTCACGATCCCAGCCTGTCCCGGCTGACGCTCGTGACCTACGGCAGCGAAGCGGTCGTCGAACAGATCATCAAGCAGTCGCGCAAGCTGATCGAAATCGTCGAGATCGTCGATCTCGCCGGCCGCGATCACATCGAGGCCGAACTGCTGATGCTCAAGGTCCGGGTCGATGCGATGAATCTGCAGCCGGTCGTCGACTGCGTGGTTCGCCATCACGGCCAGATCCTCGACGAGACCGAAGCCACCCGCACCGTGCAGCTGACCGGCACCGGTGCGGAGGTCAACGACTTCGTCGCCGAGATTTCCGGCCTGGCCCGCGTGCTCGAACTGGCCCGCAGCGGCACCGCGGCACTGGCGCGCGGCACCACCGTGCTGGCCGCGCCGGTCTGAATACGTCGGTCCGAAGAAACGAGCTGCAAATAACGATCCGATCCACCGAAGACGCATTCGCGCTTCATCCGTCCCACGAGAGGGAACCGCTGTGAGCATTTCCGTTTACTACGATAAAGACGCCGACCTTTCGATCATCCAGTCGCGCAAGGTCACGATTCTCGGCTACGGCTCGCAGGGCCACGCCCATGCGCTGAACCTCAAGGACTCCGGTGTCGACGTTACCGTCGGCCTGCGCAAGAGCTCCAAGAGCTGGGTCAAGGCCGCCAACGCCGGCCTGAAAGTTCTGGAAGTCGCCGATGCGGTGAAGACCGCCGACGTGGTCATGATCCTCGCCCCGGACCAGGACCAGCGCCTGATCTACGAGCAGAGCGTGGTCAACAATCTGAAGGAAGGCGGCGTGCTCGCCTTCGCGCACGGCTTCAACATCCATTTCGGCCTGATCCAGCCGCGCGCCGATCTCGACGTGATCATGGTCGCGCCGAAGGGCCCCGGCCACACCGTGCGCTCGACCTACACCCAGGGCGGCGGCGTGCCGAGCCTGATCGCGATCCACCAGGACGCTTCCGGTTCCGCCAAGCAGATCGCGCTGTCGTACGCCTCGGCGAACGGCGGCGGTCGCGCCGGCATCATCGAAACCAACTTCCGCGAAGAGACCGAAACCGATCTGTTCGGCGAACAGGCGGTGCTCTGCGGCGGCGCTTCGGCGCTGGTGCAGGCGGGTTTCGAAGTACTGGTCGAAGCCGGCTACGCGCCGGAAATGGCCTACTTCGAGTGCCTGCACGAACTGAAGCTGATCGTCGACCTGATGTACGAAGGCGGCATCTCGACGATGCGCTACTCGATCTCGAACACCGCCGAATACGGCGACTACGTGACCGGCCCGCGGATCATCACCGAAGAAACCAAGAAGGAAATGAAGCGCGTCCTCGCCGACATCCAGACCGGCAAGTTCGCTCGTGACTTCGTCCTCGAGAACCAGGCTGGCCAGCCGATGATGCAGGCGCGTCGTCGCATTGCTGCCGAGCACCAGATCGAAACGGTCGGCGCCGGTCTGCGCGCGATGATGCCGTGGATCTCGAAGAACAAGCTGGTCGACAAGACGAAAAACTGATTCTTCGGATCAGGTTGCACGCTTGAACGATCAGGGCGCTTCGGCGCCCTGATTCGTTTCCGTCGGCGGAAGCCATAAGGCGGGTTATCCTTCGGCCGACTTTCTGCCATGAAACGGTTTCCCGGAGTTCCGTGAGTCGCCCCTCGTTACTCCTCGAACTGCAGCGCCGCAACGTCCATCGCGCGGCCCTGTTCTATGCCGGCGCGGCCTGGCTGCTGGTGCAGATCGCGACCCAGGTGTTTCCGTTCTTCGACATTCCGAACGAGACGGTGCGCATCGTCGTCATCGCCGTGGTCATCGGCTTTCCGTTCGCGATGCTGTTCTCGTGGTTCTACGAGTGGACGCCGCACGGCATCAAGCTGGAAAGCGAGATCGACCGTAGCGAGTCGGTCACCCGGCAGACCGGCAAGACACTGGATCGCTGGATCATCGCGGTGCTGGCGCTGGCCGTGGTGTTGCTGCTCACCGACCGGCTGGCACTGCGCAAGCCAGCCGCCGCCTCTGCCGACAAGTCGATCGCGGTGCTGCCGTTCGAGAATTTGTCCGCGGATGCGGAGAACGCCTATTTCGCCACCGGCATGCAGGACGAGATCCTGACCCGGCTGGCCAAGGTCGGCGCGCTGCGCGTGACCTCGCGGACCTCGACCGCCGAGTACAGCGGCCATCCCGGCAATCTCAAGGAGATCGCCGCCCGACTGGGCGTCGCCCACATCCTCGAAGGCAGCGTCCAGAAGGTCGGCAACAAGGTTCGGATCAACGTGCAGCTGATCCGCGCCGCCGACGACAGCCATCTGTGGGGCGAAATCTACGATCGCGGCACCGATGACATCCTCGGCGTGCAGGGCGAGGTGGCCACCGCCATCGCGCAGACGCTGGACGCCCGTCTCAGCGGTGAAGAACGGCAGCAGCTGGCACGCAAGCCGACCTTGAACCCCGCCGCCTACGACGCCTATCTGCGCGGTCTCGAAGGCCACAAGGCGGCGTTTTCGCCGGTGCTGCTGCGCGCTGCCTCGGTGAATTTCGCCGAAGCCGTGCGCCTGGACCCCGGCTTCGCGCAGGCCTGGGCCTACAAGTCGATCGTCGATGGACTGATCCACTTCAACAGGCTGGATCTCGACGGCGGGCGGCTCGAAGCGTCACGCAGCGAGGCGGCCAAGGCGATGGAGCTGGCACCGGAGGCCGCCGAAAGCTGGCTGGCACGCGGCTATCTGCTCTATCGCACGCTCGATTTCGATGGCGCGCGCACAGCGTTCGCAGAAGCCGGCCGGTTGCTGCCGAACAGCGCCGAAGTGTTCAGCGCACGTGGGCTCGTGGAGCGTCGCGCCGGACATTACGAGCGATCGGTCGAACTGTTGCAGCAGGCGATCGCGCTCGATCCCGGCAACATCTCCTTCCTGTCGATGCTCGTCCAATCGCTGTCCATTCTCGGCCGCACAGCGGCCTCCCGAATCTGGCTCGACCGTGGACTCGCGCTGAATCCGGGCAATGTCGTTCTGATCTCCCAGAAGGCCGGTAGCTATCTGGACGAGGGCGACATCGAGTCGGCAGGTCGCATGATCGATTCACAGCCGCTCGACATCGAAAGCGGTTGGATGATGAGCGTCAAGCTGTCGCTGGCGACCGTTCGCCGTGATTTCTCCACCGTCATCGCGGGCTACCGGGCGGCGCTGGCGGCACCGGATTTCGAACTCGACGGTGGCACCCTGGATTACTACCCCTTACTCGGCTGGTCCCAGCGCTGGCAGGGGGATGAGAAAGCGGCAACGGCCACCTTCAAGGAAGGCCTTGCCCGGAGTACCGCCTTGCGCGAGCGCCTGGGTGGCGACAGTGTTCTGCAGGCCAGTCTGGCGATGGTCGAAGCCGGCCTCGGTGATTCCGAAGCGGCGCGGCGCGACGCCCGGATCGCGGTCGAGGCGGCTGGCAACGATCAGATCGCGCGCTTCGCGACGCGCGACGCGCAGGCGAGCATCCTGGCGCTGGCGGGCTTGCGCGACGAAGCACTCGACGCTCTGGGCGCGCTGGCCGACGATCCCGCGGCACAGAATCTGGCCGACCTGCGGCTGTCGCCGATCTGGGATGGCTACCGCGACGATCCGCGCTTCAAGCAGGCGCTGGCGAAGGCCGAGGCAAAGATCGGCCGGCAGAATCAGGCCGTCGTTGCGCCCTGACGCCGCGGCGGCTCAGGAGACGCTGCGCAGATCGTTGAGCTGCACCCGCACGTAATCCATGTGCCGGCCGGCAGCACGGCCGGCCGCGGCAACGTCACGGGACAGGATGGCGTCGATCAAGGCCTGATGCTGTGCGCGCAGCTGCCGTGACGGTTCCGTATCTGGTTGCAGGCCGGCGATGCTGAGCTGGACGTGGTCGTGCAGCAGGTTCAGCAGCGAGCCCATCAGGTAGGAAAACACCGGATTGTGGGCGGCGTCGGCGATCGCCCGGTGATAAGCCACGTCGGCCTCGATCTGCGCCCGTCGGTCACTGGCACCGTAAGCGGCATCGACGTCGCGTGCCACCTGCTGCAAGCGCCGGCGATCGATAGCGGTATGTCGTGTCGCCGCCAGTTCGGCCGTGCGGCATTCCATCATCGTGCGGAACTCGATCAGGCTTTCCTGCAGCCGCGGATGCCGCTCGACCATGTCGGACCAGATCTCGGCCGTGCGCCGATCGGTGTCGTCATTGATGAAGGTGCCCGAGCCTTGCCGGCGGCTCAGCAGGCCGCGCGCCACCAGCTTGCCGATCGCCTCCCGAACCGTGCCGCGCGATACCCGATAGCGCTCGGCCAGCGCCCGCTCGGGCGGCAGCCGGTCTTCGAACTCGCGCGCCACGATCGCCCGCTCGATCGCTTCCGCGACGGCATCGCCACGCTGCAACAAGGGTTCGCTCATGACAGGGGTTTCCGAATTGGTCCGACCAATATCACAGGCGAGCTGCCGATGACCAGACTCGGCCCAACGACAACATGAATGCGCTGGGCGAAAGCCGGAAGCGCTCCAGGAGGAGGCCATGTCCCCAACACCCGCATCCACACCCGCATCCGCTGCCCGCGACGGCAAACGGAACGTCTATTTCTTCGCCACCTGCGTCATCGACATGTTCGCGCCGGAGGCCGGTTTCGATGCCATCGACGTGCTCGAGCGCAGCGGTGTGCAGGTGCACTTTCCGGTCCGGCAGACCTGCTGCGGCCAGCCGGCGTACACCACCGGCTTTCCCGAGGAAGCGGCCAAGGTGGCCGCCGCGCAGCTCGATCTGTTTCCGGAGCCCTGGCCGATCGTCGTGCCCTCCGGTTCCTGCGGCGGCATGCTCAAGCATCACTGGCCGAAGCTGTTCGCGAATGATCCCGTGAAGCTGGCGAAGGCCGAAGCGATCTCCGCGCGGACCATCGAATTCACCGATTACCTGTTGAACGTCGCCGATCTGAAACTGGACAGCGCCAGTCGCCGCCCGCTGCGCGTGGCGCTGCACACGGCCTGCAGCGCGCGCCGCGAGATGGGCACCCTGGAATGCGGGCGCGAACTGCTGAGCCGTCTGCCCGGCGTGGAACTGGTGGAGCACGCCCATGAATCCGAGTGCTGCGGTTTCGGCGGCACCTTCTCGGTCAAGCATCCGGAAATTTCCGCGGCGATGACCTCCGACAAGCTCGACGCCATCCGCGCCACCGATTGCGACGCGATGGTCAGCGCCGATTGCGGCTGCCTGCTGAGTCTGAACCTGATGCTCAAGAAGCGCCGCGACCTGATGCGCGGCCAGCACATCGCCAGCCTGATCCGCGAACGCCTCGACGGCGGGGAAGCTCAGTGAGCGCGTCCGCCGAGTCGCTGCGTGCGCGCAGCGCGATCTTCGAACGTCTGCGCGCGGCAACGCGTGATCCGCAGAACACGCCGCTGGATGTCTCCGCTGCTCTGTTGCCACTGCTGGCCGATCCGGTCGGGGAGACACGCACCGAGCGCTTCATCCGCCACGCCCGAAGCTGGCGTGCCGAAGTCATCGAAACCACGCAGGCCGACTGGCCTGAAGCCCTGCAGGCATTGCTGCGCGCGCGGGCGCCACGGCAGTTGTTTGCCGGGCCTGGCAGCGAGATCGCCGCCACGCTGGCGGCCTGCGTGCCGCCGCAGCAACTGCGCTGGTTCGATCGCGAGATCGCCGCACTCAAGCCCGAGCTGTTCGCCGCTGACGCTGGCATCACCACCACGCTCGGCGGCCTTGCCGCCAGCGGCAGCCTGCTGGTGATGCCGACCATCGCGGAGCCGCGCACGCTGTCGCTGGTGCCGCCGCTGCATATCGCGCTGCTGCATGAAAGCCAGCTGCAGGACTCGCTGCTCTCGGCGATGTGGCACTACGGCTGGGCGAGTGCGATGCCGAGCAATCTGCTGACCATCACCGGTCCGTCGAAGACTGCGGACATCCAGCGCATGCTGGTCTACGGCGCCCACGGGCCGCGCGAACTGGTGATCCTGCTGGTGCAGGACGGAGTCCGCTCATGAGTGGCGCAATGGCCATCAAGCTGGCCGATTTCCAGGCCAATGCCCGCGCCGCGCTGAAGGACCCGAAGCTGCGCGACAGCTTCACCGGCGCGATGGATTTCCTGATCGATCGCCGTGCGAGTCAGTTCCCGGATCTCGAGGCTTTCGAGCGCCTGCGCAAGGTCGGCGAAGCGGTGCGTCAGCAGGCATTGTCGAAGCTGCCGGAACTGCTGGAGCAGCTGGAAAACAAGCTCACTTCGCTCGGCGTGCAGGTGCATTGGGCGGAGACGGCGGCCGACGCCAATCGCATCTTCCTCGACCTGGCGCGGCGCCACGACGCCAGCCTGATGGTCAAGGGCAAGTCGATGGTCAGCGAGGAAATCGAGCTGAATCACGAGATGGCGGCGCAGGGCATCGAGTGCGTCGAGACCGACATGGGCGAGTACATCCTGCAGCTCGATGGCGATCGCCCCAGCCACATCATCATGCCGGCCATCCACAAGACCAAGCAGGATGTCGCCGAGATTTTCCACGAGCACATCAAGGGCGCGCCGCTCACCGATGACGTCAACGAACTGATCGCCATCGGCCGGCGCGCACTGCGCGACAAATTCTCGGCGGCGCGCATCGGCGTGTCCGGCGTCAACTTCATGGTTGCCGAGACTGGCTCGCTGGTGCTGGTCGAGAACGAAGGCAATGGCCGGCTCTGCACCTCGGTGCCGGACGTGCACATCGCCATCACCGGCATCGAGAAGGTCATCGAGAAGCTGGAGCACGTAGCACCTTTGTTCGCGCTGCTGACCCGCTCGGCCACCGGCCAGGCGATCACCACCTATCTCAACGTGATCACCGGCCCACGCCGTGCAGGCGAGAAGGATGGCCCGCGCGAGATGCACCTGATCCTGCTCGACAACGGCCGCACCCAGGCTTATCGCGAGGAACGCTTCCGGGCAACCCTGCAGTGCATTCGCTGCGGCGCCTGCATGAATCACTGCCCGGTCTACACGCGGGTCGGCGGGCTGAGCTACGGCACCACGTATCCGGGGCCGATCGGCGCCATCATTTCGCCACATCTGCAGAACCTGAAGGAAACACGGCATCTGCCGACCGCATCCAGCCTCTGCGGTGCCTGCGGCGAAGTCTGCCCGGTGGGCATTCCGATCCCGGACATGCTGATGCGCCTGCGCGAGGCCGGCCGCCACAGCGTCGCCCAATCGGCCACGCCTCCGCAGCAGGCGCTGCGCGGGCAGGGCGAAGTGCGGCAACTGGCCGAAGCGCTCGCCTGGAAAGCCTGGCGGTTGCTCTACAGCCATCCGGCGCTCTATCGGCTGCTGGTCTGGTTTGCCGCGCGCCTGAACTGGCTGACGCCGCCCTGGCAGGGAGGATGGACGCAGGCGAGGGCGCCATTGAAGCCTGCGTCGAAATCCTTGCGTGATCTGCTGGCGGAGCGGCAGCGCAAACAGAATTAACAGGCGGCTTCAGATGCCGTGAGGTCATGACGGCACTATGGAATTCAGGAGGGGAGTGCAATGAACGCATCGCAAAGCCACATCAACACGGTGATGAACATCGTCGGCCGGCACGCCGCCGTGCCAGCACTTGCCGATGACAACCCGATCCACCGATCTTGGCTGCGCTGCTACAACGACTACGGCCTCAATCCCTCTAGCCGTCATCGCATGCAGGTGGAGTCCTCCGGCAAGCTGCGCGAGCGTCGCGAGCAGCACGCGCGCTATCTGCGCACCGCGCGGGCCGGCATGGAGCAGCTGTACGCGCAGGTGGCCGATCTCGACTACGTGCTGATGCTGGCCGATGCCGATGGCATCGCGCTCGATTTCCTGGGAGCCCAGGCCGCCGATTCGCCGATTCGCGCCGGCCTCGTCGCCGGTGCCAACTGGCACGAGCAAAGAGCGGGCACCAACGGCATCGGCACCTGCCTCGCCGAGCGCCGCACGCTCACCTGTCACAGCAGCGATCACTACTACGCCGGCAATCTCGATCTCAGCTGCGCGGCCACGCCGCTCTACGATCCGGAAGGCGAGCTGATGGGCGTGCTCGACCTGTCGACCGTCACCACCACGCAGTCGCGCAGCAACCAGCAGCTGATCAGCCGCCTGACTGCGCTGTACGGCCGGATGATCGAGGACGCCAACTTCATCCGCCATTTCGGCAACCGCTGGATCCTCAAGATGAGCCGCAATCCGGCGCTGGTCGACGTCAACGCCGAAGCCATGCTCGCCTTCGATGCCGATGGCGTCATCGTCGGCGCCAACAGCGGTGCCCGCAGCCAGTTGCAGCTGACAGTCGAAGGCGTGGTGCGCGGCAGCCTCGTCGGCCACAGCCTCGCCGCGGTGTTCCGCAACCGCGCCGGGGACATCTGGCGTCTTGCGCGTGGCACCGAGGCCGACGACTGCGGCCTGCTTGAAACCTGGACCGATCAGGCCTACTACGGCACGGTGCGCGGGCCGCGCCGTGGCACGGCGTCCACGTCGACCAACAGCACGCCGGCCGTGCCCGGCAACGTCGCCGAACTGGAAGCGCTGGCCGACAACGATCCGCAGATGAGCCAGCTGATCAGCCAGGCCAAGCGTCTCGCCAGCCGGCCGTTCAACCTGCTGATCCAGGGTGAAACCGGCACCGGAAAGGAAGTGCTCGCCAAGGCTTTGCACCAGGCCAGCCCGCGCGCCGCCAAGGCCTTCGTCGCGATCAACTGCGCGGCGCTGCCGGAATCGCTGATCGAGAGCGAACTGTTCGGCTACCAGCCCGGCACCTTCACCGGCGCCCGTAGCCGCGGCATGGTCGGCCTGATCCAGCGCGCCGATGGCGGCACCCTGTTCCTCGACGAGATCGGCGACATGCCGCTGCCGCTGCAGACACGACTGCTGCGCGTGCTGTCGGAAGGCGAGGTGCTGCCGCTGGGCGCCGACAAGCCGATTCCCTTGAGCCTCACCTTGATCGCTGCATCGCACCGCAAGCTGCGCGAACAGATCGCCTCCGGCCAGTTCCGCGAAGACCTCTATTACCGCCTCAGCGGCGCTACGCTGCACCTGCCGCCGCTGCGCGAACGCCAGGACCGCGCCTACCTGATCCGCCGCATCCTGCGCGACGAAGCCGGCGCACTCGGCACCTCCGACTGGATCGCCCCGCAAGCGCTGGAACTGCTGCTGCACTACCGCTGGCCCGGCAACATCCGCGAACTGCGCAATGTGCTGCGCTATGCGCTGTCGATGGCCGAGACGCGCGGCATCGAGATCGCCGACCTGCCAGCCGAAGTCCGCGACGCGGCCGTCAGCGCTGCGCTCACTGTCGATACAACACCGTCAACTGCGACAGCGACTGCGGTTCCCGACGAAGACCAATGCGAAGCCAGCGGCGGCGAGGACCAGCATCTGCTCAGCACCTTGCGCAGCCATCACTGGGTGATCAGCGAAGTCGCCCGCGATCTGAACCTGTGCCGGGCGACGATCTACCGGCGGATGAAGCGCTATGGGATTGTGGTACCGACGCAGTTTTGCTGAGTGCTTCGGTCGTTTCGTATTTTGAAACAGCTTGGTACTTAGCTGCGGCACGTAAGGAACGCGGAGACGTCATCGAATCGTAGGGCGGGAAAGCGGCCGGCTGTATGGCCGTGCATCCCGCCACGCAGTAGCTCGCATCGCTGCGGAAGGCGGGATGTGCCTGCGGCTTTCCCGCCCTTGGGCTCGACCGCAGGAAGCAGCGGCTTGACTGCTGATCAGGCGTTCATCACCAACTCGGGCGAGATTCCGGCTGCGATCGCCGCACGCTCCTGTGCAGCTATCGCGCTGACGAACCCTTTCCGCGCGCTCAGACGATCCCAGTATTCGCCCACGCCCTCCGGGAACTGTGGGCGCAGGCCCAAATTCTCGGCCAGCAGCAAGGCGTAGCCCACCGAGATGTCCGCGGCGGTGAACAAGTTGCCGCACATGTAAGGGCGCATCCGCACGACTTCGCCGATGCGTCGCAGCCGCGAGAGGAACCACTTGGTGTAGTCCTCGACGATCTGCGACTGGCGGCGATCCTTCGGCTCGAAGCGGCCGTATCGCAGGATCAGCGTCTGCGGGAAGGTCAGCGTCGCCTCGCCGAAATGAAGGAAATTGAGGTAGTCGCCGTAGTGCGGCGAGGTCTTGTCGACCGACAGCCCGCCGGTGGGATTGCGATCGGCCAGGTACTGCGAGATCGCTGACGACTCGGTCATGAATACCTCACCGTCGCGGAACGCGGGCACGGTCCCCAGCGAGTTCACGGCCAGGTATTCCCTGGAGATCGCGCGAGGCGGAAAAGGCAGCACGATCAGTTCATAGGGCAGCTGCAATTCTTCAAGTGTCCATAGCGGACGGAACGAGCGTGCGCTCATGCAGTGGTAGAGCGTCATCATCGGAGTGGCCGGCGGATGGGGGGACATCGGTCATTCTGGCGGATTTCGACCCTGAATCGCCCCCACTTTCTCGGAGGCTCCTTCTTCGGCAGACCAACGAGCACGAGCAAGGCGGGATGCGCCTGCGGCTTTCCCGCCCTGCGCTGGCTGAGGAAAACAGATTGCCGTCAGACCGCAAGCTGCCTTTCGAGACCGCGACATCGCAGGTCGCCTCCGATCATTGCGGGGCGGGTCGCGGAAGAATCTTCGCGTTCATTTTCAGAACACGTTGCTGACTGCGCGCGGAAGTGCCGTGCCAGCGGCGGAAGGAACGGCTCAGCGAGGTCGGGTCGCCGTATCCGAGTCGCGCCGCCACCTGGGTGACGTTCAGACCGGAATGCTTCAGGTATTTCTGAGCGAGATCCGCGCGAACGGAGTCCTTGATCGAGCGGAAGCTTTGTCCCGCCTGGTTCAAGTGCAATTGCAAGGTGCGCGTCGAAATCCCCAGGGCTTGGCTCACGTCGTCTGCGGAGCACGATCCGTAAGGCAGCAGCGCGCGGATCAAACCCTCCACCTGAAGTTCGATCGGAGCAGCCGAGGATCCCTCGTCGTCGCGCAGCACCTTGTGCACGAGGGATCGCACATGCGGCTCGGCGGCCGAATGGGGGCGGCGCAGGATCGCGGCATCCAGTTCGATGGCGTTGTGTTCGCCGTTGAAGTGCAGATGGGGGCCGAAGATCCGCCGGTGCAGCTGCAGGTCCGCAGGCGCTTCATGCCGGAAATGCACGCCCGGCGGCGTCCACCCCGGCGGCCCGTGCATGCGGATTTCGCCGAGTATCGTGGCGACCGCGAACTCCGACATCTGGACTTCGCTCTCGCCGGACCCGGTGGCGGCCGACCAGTGGAGGAAGCCGCCGGATTTCGTCGGCTGATAGGTCATCACCGCGGCGCTGCTGTAGAGGTAAAAGTGCTTCGCCATGTCGACGCACATCTGCTCGACGGTCAGCGCGTTGCGCAGCAACACCCACAGCGGTCCGATCACCGCGCCCAGGTGGGCGCCTGCCGACATTTCCAGGCCGAAGGTTCGGCGCCGGCAGGTCGCGGCCACCAGTTCGAAGAACGTCATCACGGCGCGGCCGCTCACCAACAGGTCCGGGTCGGACAGGGCGGCCATCGGAATGCCTGCCTTGCGGGCGATCGCACCAGGCTTGCGTCCGTACTGGCGAATCTTCTCGGCTGCGCCGCTCAGGATGACGCTGCGGATCAAGGGTCCGGCCATGTTCGGGCGCTCCAGAAGCCTGCGGAATCTGCCAGGTTATTTGCGGATTCTGCCAAGTCCTGAGCAGCGTTGCCGGACATCCTAAGCTCAAGCTCGCTCCTTAGAGGCGGGTCATACGAGTGAGGAGACCAGCATGAACCAGCAGTTCGACGTCGTCGTCATCGGAGCCGGCTTCGCCGGTCTGTACGCCACCCACCGCCTGCGTGACGATCTTGGACTCAATGTCCTCGGGCTCGACGCCGCGGGCGGCGTGGGGGGCACCTGGTACTGGAACCGTTATCCCGGTGCGCGTTGCGACATCGAATCGGTCCACTACTCGTATTCGTTCTCCGACGAGATCCAGCGCGAGTGGCAATGGTCCGAGCGCTACGCCGGTCAGCCGGAGATCCTGCGTTACCTCGAATTCGTGGCGGACAAGTTCGATCTGCGCCGCTCCTTCCGGTTCGGACGGCGCGTCACCTCGATGGTCTGGAGCGAAGCCGATGCGCGCTGGACCGTGAGCACGGACACCGGAGAGACCATCTCCGCGCGCTTCGTCGTTGCCGGCAGCGGCAACGTGACGGTGCCCAAGTCGCAGGCCGAATTTCCGGGCTTCGAGCGCTACAAGGGGCCGGTGTACTTCACCGGCAGCTGGCCGCACGAGGGCGTCGACTTCACCGGCAAACGCGTTGGCGTCATCGGCACCGGATCGAGCGGCATCCAGCTGATTCCGCAGATCGCCAAACAGGCCGCGCAGCTCACCGTGTTCCAGCGCACGCCGAACTACGCGGTAGCGATGCACAACAAGAAGCTCACTCCCGAGCAGCAGCAGTGGAACGCGCAGAACGCGCAGCAGCTGCGCGGCAAGTCGCGGCTGCGCTTCCTCGGCGTGCCCTACCAGAACCCCGCACCCAGCGCGCTGGAGGTCAGCCCGGAAACGCGGCGTGCGCGCTACGACGAGCTGTGGGAAAGGGGCGGCTTCAACCTGCTGGTCTCGAGCTACGGCGACCTGCTGACCGACGAGCGCGCCAACGCAACCGTGGCGGAATACGTACGCGGGAAGATCCGCGAGAAGGTCAAGAACCCTGTGCTGGCCGAGATCCTGTGTCCCACGGATCATCCTTATGCAACCAAGCGGCCGACCGTCGAAGAGGATTACTACGAAACTTTCAATCGCGAAAACGTCAGCTTGGTCGACCTGCGCGCCACGCCGCTCGAGGAAGTGACCGAGAAAGGCATCCGCATCAACGGCAAGGAGCACGAGTTCGATGCGATCGCGCTGGCCACCGGTTTCGACGCCGTGACCGGCGCACTGTTCGCGCTCAACATCGTGGGCCGCGACGGACTGCGTCTGCAGGATCGCTGGGCGCATGGTCCCCGGACCTACCTCGGCATCGCGAGCGCCGGGTTCCCCAACCTGTTCACCATCACCGGTCCGACCAGCGCCGTCATCCTCTACAACAACCCGCTGGCGATCGAGGATCACGTCGACTTCGCGGCCAACGCGATTCAGCACGTGCTCGACAAGGGTGCGAAGACCTTCGAGGCCGACGAAGCTGCGGAAACGGCCTGGTTCAAGATGGTCAGCGACACCCTCAACATGACGCTGTTCCCGCGCGCCAACTCCTGGTACATGGGCGCCAACATTCCCGGCAAGCCGCGCAGCGTGTTCATGTTTGCTGGCTCCGCACCGCTGTACCGCGAAATGTGCAGGGACGTGGTGGACCACGGCTATGCCGGCTTCCGCATCGACGGTGCACCGGCGGACCGGGTGCCACCGATGGTCCGCATCGACGCTGGTGCGGCACTCGTGGTGGGCGCCATGTTGATGGAGGAAACCAAGTCGCTCGAGGATTGCTCGGTCGAAGAGGCACGCGCCGTGGTCGAGAGCTTCATCGGTCTGCAGAAGCCGGTGCCGGCGTCCGTCGAACGGATCGAGACCACCTATCCCGGTCCTGCCGACGCGCGGCCGGTCTACATCTATCGACCCCGGAACGCGAAAGGGCCGCTGCCGGTGATCGTCTATCTGCACGGCGGCGGCTTCATCGCCGGCAGCATCGACATGTGTGCCGGCGTCTGCGGCTGCATGGCCGACGATCTGCAGGCGATCGTGGTCGCACCGAGTTACCGGCTGGCACCCGAAGCGCCATTTCCGGCGGCGACGGACGACAGTTTCGCGGCCCTGAAGTGGACGGCTGCAAACATCGCCAAGCACGGCGGCGATCCCAAGCGACTCGTCGTGATGGGCGAGAGTGCAGGCGGCGCGCTCGCCGCCGTCGCCGCTCAGCGCGCGCGCGATGAAGGCGGTCCTGCCCTGAGCGGCCAGGTGCTGATCTATCCGACCATCGACGCTGAAGCGAACACGCGCTCGAGAGTCGAGTACGCCAACGGGCCGGTGTTGAAGACCATCGCTGCGCTGGGCATGTGGGGCGCTTACCTCGGCGATATGGCCAAGGCAGCTTCGCCACTGGCGTCCCCGGGACGTGCGAAGTCGCTGGCCGGTCTTGCACCCGCGTTGATCCTGTCTGCGGAGTGCGATCCGACCTGCGACGAAGGCGAGGACTATGGCCGTGCGCTGCAGGCGGCTGGCGTTCCCGTGCGGATCCATCGCCTGGAGGGACTCGTTCACGCGGTGTTCTACATGTCCCGCTATGTGCCGCGGGCCGCCGAGATCACCGAGCAGATTGCCGCGTTCCTGGCATCACTCCAGGTGGAAAGCGCGGTGAAAGGCAAAGCGCCCGTAGCCGAGACGCTGGTCTGAGCCGCTGCTCCTCTGGACGGAGAATCCTGTCATGCCGAACACCCGCGTTGAAGACGAACTGGCGATTACCCGCACGATCCAGTTGGTGGCGCGTGCCTACGATCACAAGCGGCATCGCGAATTGCTTCCTAAGGCATTCGAGCCGAACGCCCGGCAGCACTATTACCTGCTGGGCCAGTTCGTCGAGTTTTCGATGTCGGCAGGCATCGATGTCGCCATGTCGTTCCACGAGCGCTGTTATGCGACGCAGCATCTGGTCTCGCCTCCGGTCATCGAATTCGAGAGCGATGGCCAGCTCGCGCGCACGACCAGCACCGTGCACGCGGTGCACGTGCAGATCCTGAAGGACGGAACGCGCGCCAACTGGATTCTGGGCGGCTACTACCACGACCTGCTCGCGCGTCATCCCGAGGGTTGGCGCATCCGCGAGCGGACGGCCATTGGCAGCTACGAGGAAGGCCAGTTCTTTGAGGATGCGCAGGTGTTTCCGGCGCTGGCCGACTACACCAAGCCACTTTGAAAAAGTAATGCCGGGGGCATATCGACAGGAGGCCGTGCCGCCGAGCATGAATGTCGTGATCAGGCCGCATTGACCTCGTGCATATCGATCGCGCATCCCGCCACGCAGTCAATCTGCAGGGTTACCGAAGGCGGGATGCGCCTTCGGTTCTTCCGCCATACACGGGCTCACGTCGAGACGCGGATTTACTTCAGCAGACTCTTCGCCGCATCAAGCCCAGCCTGAGCACAGATCTCGTCGTTGTCCGGCATGCTGCCGCTGACTCCGACGCCGCCAACCAGTGCTTCACCCGCCTTGATCGGCAGGCCGCCGGGGAAGGTGACGAAGCCGGGTAGCGTGGCGAGGCCCGGCAGCACGCCGCCCTTGTTGTCCTTGCCCCAGGTCAGCTCGCCGAACATGCGGGTGGAGCCGCCCATCTTTGCTGAATGCACCGACTTGAGTTCGGCGTGTTCGATGGAGCCGAGTGCGGCGTCGTCCATGCGTTCGAACAGGACCGGATTCGCGCCGCTGTCGACGATGGCGATGTTCATCTTCCAGCCCATCTCGATGGCCTTGGCGATGCAGCCCGCGGCGATCTTGCGGGCGGCTTCCAGCGAGAGGACCGGCTTTCTTTCCAGCGCGTTGGCGCCATCGCTGAAACAGATTCCTGCGAGCAGGACGAGCATGGCCGCGCTGCGTGCAGCTGGCGCGAAAAATTGAGATGCAGTCATGAGAGAAACCCTCAGGCGTTGTTGCGAATGTGGTCCGCTGCCTGGCGCAGCGGAGCTGGAAACGAATCGGGCCGCCCGGCCTTCCCGAGAGAAGACTGCGGCGGCCCGACGTTCAAGCGATGGGCTCAAGCGAGCCTGGGATCAGTTGCCGAGTGCAAACACCCAGACGCTGCCGCCTTCGGGAACCTTCTCGTCCCAGCCAGCCAGGCCATGCATCTTTCCCTGGATCCACTGGGCATCGACGCCGTAGCCGGACACCACGGCGATGTACTGCTTGCCGTCGATCGAGAAGCTGCTGGGCGGCGAGATGATGCCGGACGGGGTGGGGAACTCCCACAGCAGCTTGCCGGACTTGGCGTCGTAGGCGCGGAACATCTTGTCGTTGGTGCCACCGGCGAACAGCACGCCGCCGGCGGTGGTCAGGATCGAGCCCCAGTTCCACGAATGCGGGTACTTCTCGCGCCAGACTTCCTTGCCGGTGTTGATGTCCCAGGCCTGGATGCCGCCGATGTGGTCGAAGCCCTTCTTCACCGACAGGTCGAGCTTGTTGATGTCGACACCCGCTGACCAGGTGCCGGGGATGACTGGCTGGATCATGCCGGTGAGGGTCAGGCAGTGGTTGTCGTTGTACGGGATGTAGAGCATCCCGGTGTCCGGGTTGTAGGCTTCGAACGGCCAGTCCTTGCCGCCCCAGAGGCTCGGGCAGTAGGTGTGGGTTTCGTTGGTGTGCGGCTTGGCGTCCTTGTTGTAGGTCGGGCGGCCGGTCTTCGGATCAATGCTGGTGAACACCGTGTTGGTGACGTAGGGCTCGGACTTGTTGTAGGTGATCTTGCCCTTGGCGTCGCGGTCCAGCCAGTAGATGCGGCCGTTGCGCTGGGCGCTGACCATGCCGGTCACTTTCTTGCCGTTCTTGGTGTACTCGACCAGGGTCGGCGCGTTCATGCCGGCCCAGTCCCAGGAGTCATTCCAGTGGTACTGGAAGTGACTCTTGATGTCGCCGGTGGCCGGATCGAGCGCGAGCACCGAAGCCAGATACAGGTTGTCGCCCGGACGCTGATCGCCCAGCCAGGGCGCACCGTTGCCGACGCCCCAGTAGATGACGTCGTTCTTCGAGTCGTAATTGCCCGGCATCCACATGGTGCCGCCACCTTTCTTCCAGGCGTCCTTCCACTCGCCGGTCTGCGGCCAGGTTTCCGAGCCCTTGTCGCCCGGCGCCGGCACCGCGTAACGGGTCCAGGCCAGCTTGCCGGTTTCGGCATCGAAGGCCTTGAGGAAGCCGCGCACGCCGAACTCGCCACCGGACGGGCCGATCAGCACCTTGCCCTTGACGATCAGTGGTGCGGAGGTGATGTAGGCGCTCTCGGTTTCCCAGTCGCAGACCTGCGCATCCCAGAGCAGTTTGCCGGTCTTGGCATCGAGCGCGCTGAGCATGCAGTCGACACTGCCGACATAGACCTTGTCCTTCCACAGCGACACGCCGCGGTTGGTGCGATGCAGGGCGCCGATGCCTTCCGGCACCTCGCGCTGGAAGTGCCACAGCGGCTTGCCGGTCTTGGCGTTGTAGGCGAACACGTGGTTGTGCGGCGTGGCCACGAACATGTATTCGCCGTTGACGATCGCCGGCGCCTCGTGGCCGGAGTTGACGCCGGTGGCCGATGACCAGACGGGCTTCAGCTTGGCCACGTTGTCGGTGGTGATCTGATTGAGCTTGCTGTAGCTCCAGCCCTCGTAATTGCCCTTGGTCAGCAGCCAGTTCTCTGGCTCCGGATTGGTCAGCCGGGCATCGGTGACCAGCTTGTAGTCGGGCAGTGTGGTGACGGGCGCAGCAGCGAATGCTGCGGATGTGATGACTGCGGTGAACGCAGCCGTGATCAATGACACTTTCATCGTTATTTTCTCCTCCTGGTGAAGCTTTTGATGGGTGCGTGCTTGTTGGAACGGAATCAGGTCGGCGGGCCCAGAGGGCCATCGAACTTGCCGGTGACCACCACCGCGCCGTCCTTGATCGCCAGCGGCAACATGGCCAGCCGACGCTGAGCCGGGCCATTGCTGACCACGCCGCGATCGGCGGCGTTGAACACCGAGCCGTGGCAGTTGCAGACGATCTGCGTCTGGCTCGGATGCAAGGTGGTGATCGGGCAGCCGTAGTGCGTGCACAGCGACGAGTAGGCGACGATGCCGTCGGCGGAATTCGCAGCACTGGCAGGCTTGAGGTCGTCCGGCTTCAGGCGGATGACGGTCAACATGCTGGCCTTGGCTACCAGCGCCTTGCCGGTGGTCGGATCCAGCGGATAGGCCAGGGTCGGCGGCTCGCCGAACTGGATATCCGCCGGCAGGATTTCCTGGCCGGCCTTCGGGCCGAGCATGAAAGCCAGCTTGTCGCCGGGCTGCGGTTTCAGGCTGCGGGCAGCGGTGGCGTCCTGTGCCATCGCTGGCAGGCTGGTGGCGGCCAGTGCTGCCAGGCTCAGTGCGCCGGTCAGCATCTGGCGGCGACCGCTGTCGGTCGGCAGGTCAGTCGCGCAGCAGGCGCAGGCATCGTGTGGGCTCGGTTTGCTCATCGTGATGAGTCCTCGGTTCAGGACGTCTGCAGATAGACGACGTGGGTTTCGGTGAACTCGAGCAGGCCGTGATGGCCGTCGGCGCCGCCGATGCCGGATTTCTTGCGGCCGGCGTGGAAGCCCTGCATCGCTTCGAAGTGCTCGCGGTTGATGTAGGTCTCGCCGAACTGCAGTTCGCGGACGGCCTTCATCGCGGCGTTGATGTCGCGCGTGAAGATCGACGAGGTGAGCCCGTAGTCGGAGTCGTTGGCGCGGGCGATGGCTTCGTCGAGGTCGTCGACGATCTGCAGCGGCAGCACCGGGCCGAAGATCTCGTCACGCATGATCGCCATGTCGGACGTGCAGCCGGCGACCACGGTCGGCAGGTAGTGATAGCCGCGCGGCAGATCGGCACGCGTGCCGCCGGTGAGCACTTCGGCACCTGCGGCTCGAGCGCTGTCGACCAGCTGCTCGACCTTTGCTAATCCGACCTGGTTGACCAGCGGGCCCATGTCCAGCGTCTCGTCGGCCAGCGGATCGCCGAAGCGCGTCGCCGCCATCCGCTTCACCAGCTTTTCGGTCAGTGCTTCGGCGATGCCACGCTGCACGTAGACCCGCTCGACGCAGTTGCAGACCTGCCCGGTATTGATCACCCGCGAGGCGACCAGAGCTTTCGCGGCCAGATCGAGATCGGCATCGTTGAGCACGATCGACGGCGCCTTGCCGCCGAGTTCGAGATTGACTCGCGTCAGGTTCGGAGCCGCAGCCTGCATGATGCGGATGCCGGTGCCGACGCTGCCGGTGAAGGTGATCAGGTTGATGCCCTTGTGCGCGGTCAGCGCTGCGCCAACGCTGGCACCACTGCCGCAGACCAGGTTGAACACGCCGGGCGGCAGATCGGTCTCGGCCAGCAGCTTGGTGAACGCGAAGGCGTTGAGCGGCGTTTCCTCGCTGGGCTTGATCACCACGGTGTTGCCGGTGATCAGCGCCGGCGCCATCTTCCGGGCGATCAGGAAGAACGGGAAATTCCACGGCAGGATGCCGGCGGCCACGCCCAGCGGCTTGCGCAGCAGGAAGATGTGCTCGCCGACTCTGTCGCTGGTCAGCACCTCGCCATCGAGGCGGCGCGCCCATTCCGCCATGTAGTCGATGTAGTCGGCGGTGAAGTTCACCTCGACCCGCGCCAGCGGCATGACCTTGCCCTGCTCGCCGGCGATGATCGTCGCCAGCATCTCGACGTTCTCGCGCAGCTTCGCGGAGATCTTGCGCAGGTAGCCGGCACGCTGGATCGCCGGCAGCTTTTCCCAGGCCGGCTGCGCGCGCCGGGCGGCGGCCACGGCTTCGTCGACGACGTCGGCACCGGCGTCCGGCACCCGGGCGATCAGCTCCTGGGTGGCGGGGTTGTGGACTTCGATGGTGCCGCCGCGATGGGCGACGAAACGGCCGTCGATGTAGTTCTGATACTCGCTGGACATTTTTGGGAGTTCTCCTAAGTGAGGGGTTGGCCGTCAGGCGCGGCAGTCAGCCGGACGCCGCAGGGGCAGGGCGCTGTCCTGTCTGCGGGGTTCGGGAAAAGCCGGATCGGGAGCGGGCAAGTGCCCGGGTTCACCAGACGTAGACGTACTTGAGGTTGAAGCTGTCGTTCTGGGAATGGCTGGCGCCGTCGACGGTGGTCGAGTAGCGCAGCGCGATCGACTGGTTCTCGAAGGTGTGCAGCACCACGCCGGCACCGGCATCGAAAGCCCAGCTCTTCGGCGCGCCGTTCTTCGCAGCGGCGTACTCGTAGTCCAGGCCCAAGAACGGTTCGAGGTACTTGCTGATGCGGTAACCGAAGCGGTTGTTGGTATGCCAGTTCACCGCTGGCTTGACGCCGTTGGTGCGCTCGCCCTGCCAGACCAGGCCGCCGTTGCCGGTGACCTGGAACTTGCCGCCCTTCCAGTTCCACAACAGGCTGGTCAGGTTCTTCCAGTTGGTGTCGGCGACCGACTCATTGCCGACCGGCACGACGAGGAAAGACTGGATGCCGAAGGTCGAGCTATCGGTCGGCCGATACCAGGCCGCGAAGCCGGTCAGCGGATCGCCGAGGCCGCCGACATAGGAGCCGCCCGCCTCGTTGCGGACGCCGATCTCGGGCACGATGATTTCGTAGGCGAGGCCGATCTTCCGGTTCCAGTCCGGCGACCAGAAGCGCACGTACTTCGACAGTCCGACGATCTGCTGGCTGCCATCGCCGTCGACCTTCTTGCCGTTGGCATCGCGAACCTTTTCGTTGTCCTGCACGGTGGCGTACTGGACGAAGACGTTGAACGGTTTGAAGTCCACCGGCAGGTCGTACTCGCCTGGGCCGATGACGTCGAAAGTGATCGCCGTAGCGGAACCCGAGGCACACAGCGACAGCAAGGCCGTGGCGATTGCAGTGGAAAGCCGCGACAACCGGCGGTTGAGAATTCTGGACATCGTGTTGCTCCTCCTTCACGTTTTTTATGGACGCCCCTGAGTTCAAGAACCTAGGGGCGTGCCGTCTGGCGGCGTCATAAAAGGGCAACCGATGTGCCATCGCTGACGGCGGCAGTGACAGTCGGTTCGGCCGCTGACAAGTGCTTGTCGGATATGAATTTATTCGGGACGTGAGGCGAGACAGTGGTCGCCTTCGAAAGCGACAGGTGTCGCTGCTGCAGGCACTTGTCGCGATGTCGCAGACGCGGGCTGCGACAGTTGTCGCAGGCGCTGTCGCGACGAAGGCCACATGCTGCGCGGGGGAGATGTCGCGGAGTGTCGAGCTGCGCAGGCGCAAGTCCGCGCTGCGGCTCGACATTCCGGCGAAGTGCAGCGCGATGTGGAAGCGGCAGCCGATGGCGGCATGTCGCTTGCGCTAGGGGCAGGCATTCGGCTGAACAAACAGAACAACAAACGGGGCGACATGGACAAGCAACAAGAATCCGGCGAGCGCTCGGCGCGGGCTGCAGCGGCGTTCACCGCGCTCGCACTGCTGGCAGGCGGCGGCGCGGCGTTTGCCGAGGAAGTACCGCATGAAGTGCTGACGGAACAGGGCGAGCACGTCGAACAACTGCCGGCCGTCGTCGTCACCGGCACCGGCACGCCACGGACGGAAGCGCGGACAGCGGCGGCAGTCGGCGTCGTCGATGCATTGATGCTCAAAAGCGGCCGGCCGCAGATCAATCTCGCCGAGACGCTGAATAGCGTGCCCGGCGTCGATGTCCGTGATCGCCAGAACAGCGCCCAGGATCTGCAGATCCAGATTCGCGGTTTCGGCGCCCGTTCGACCTTCGGTGTCCGCGGCATCCAGCTACGCGCCGACGGCGTGCCGCTGACCGCGCCGGACGGGCAGGGTGCGGTGTCGAACCTGCTGATCGGCTCGCTCGATCGCATCGAAGTGCTGCGCGGGCCGATGGCCTACCAGTACGGCAACAGTTCCGGCGGCGTGATCGCCGCATACAGCGCAGCGCCGCCGGACAAGCTCGGTGGCGAAGTCACTTTCAGCGGCGGCAACAACGGCAGCTGGCGCGAAGCGCTGGCGATCGGCGGGCGAGTCGCCGATCAGAGGCTCGGCTACCGGGTCGATCTCGAACGCTACGACACTGACGGCTATCGCGATCACAGCAAGGCGCAGCGCAATGTCGGCGCGCTGAACGCCCGTTACGACCTCGGCGGTGGCCAGCAACTGCGCTTGCTGGCCGGCGCACTCTGGGGCGGCGACGCCCAGGATCCGTTGGGTCTGACCCGGCAGCAGTTCGAGCAGAACCCGAAGCAGGTGGCGGCTGCCGCCGAGACCTACAACACCCGCAAGAACACCGACGACTGGCGCGCCGCGATGGGCTACAGCGGCCCGTGGTCGCCGAATGCCGACTGGGACCTGATCGTCTACGGCAGCGGCCGCCGGATCGAGCAGTTCCTGTCGATCCCGAAAACGGCGCAGGCATCCCCTGCGCGAGCTGGCGGTGTCGTCGATCTCAACCGCAGCGGTGTCGGCTTCGATGCCCGCAGCAACTGGCGGCTGGGCGATCTGAGCTTGAGCGCCGGCCTACAGTACCAACTGGCCGATGAACGTCGCCGTGGCTACGAGAACTTCATCGGCGACACGCTAGGTGTGCGTGGTGCCTTGCGCCGCGACGAGGGCAACGACCTCTACAACTTCGATCAATACCTGTTTGCCGAGTACGCGCTGTCCGAACGCTGGCGGCTGAGCGGCGCAGTGCGCCACAGCCGAGTCGCCTTCAAGTCCAAGGACGACTACATCCGCGAAGGCAATCCGGACGACAGCGGCTCCACCGATTTCTCGGCGACCCTGCCGGTCGCCAGCCTGGCCTTCGAGCAGGCCGAGGGGCGCTTGTTCTACTTGAGCGCCGGCATCGGCTTCGAGACGCCGACCTTCAACGAACTGTCCTACCGCAGCGATGCCGAAGGTGGCCTCAATCTCGATCTCGATGCCTCGCGCAGCCGCAGCGTCGAACTGGGCATGAAGCAGCAGCTCGGCTCGCGCGGCTTGCTGACGCTGGCGGTGTTCAACATCGATGCCGACGACGAGATCGTGCCGGCCGCCACCATCGACGGCCGCGCCAGCTTCCAGAACGCCGGCACCACGCGCCGTCGTGGCGCCGAACTCGGTCTTGCCTTCAGCCTGCCGGCCGACCTGCGCCTGCAAGTCGCCGCGAATCATCTCGACGCCAAGTTCACCGAGGCTTACAGCTACAGCAACGGCGCCAGCACGGTCCTGGTGGCGGATGGCACGCCGATTCCCGGTGTCGCCAGCAACAGCGTCTACACCGAACTGAGCTGGCACCGCGGCCGGCCGGGCTGGGCCGGCGCGCTCGAAGCGCGCTACTCGGACGAGGTGCCGGTCAACGATGTCGCCAGCGATTCGGCACCGAGCTACACGGTGGTCAACGCCAGCATCGCCTACCGCCTGCTGAGCAGCCGCTGTGACCTCGAAGCCTTCCTGCGCGTCTACAACCTGTTCGACCAGCGCTACGCCGGTTCGGTGATCGTCAACGACAGCAACGGCCGCTATTTCGAGCCGGCGCCGGACCGCGGTTTCCACATCGGCGTGACCTGGCGCTGGGGTTCCTGAGGCAGCGCACAGAGTGCCCAGAGGTCGGTCGCCGACAATCCAATCAACACGATAAACTCGCCGGCGACGCCATCGGCATCAACGCCGCTACCGTCGCGACCGCGTTTCCAGGCAAGTAATCCAACTGCCGAAGAGCCACGATCCCCACTACCAGAAAGCCAGTACCGGGACGCCGCCGAGATGCCGCTGAAGTCGACTTTTCTGGGCGAACTCCAGCGCCGCAACGTTCACCGGGCCGCGATGTTCTACGCCGCAGCGGCCTGGCTGCTGGTGCAGATCGCGACGCAGGTTTTTCCGTTCTTCGACATCCCGAACAGCACGGTTCGCATCGTCGTCATCGCGGTGGTGATCGGCTTTCCATTCGCGATGCTGTTCTCGTGGTTCTACGAATGGACGCCGCAGGGCATCAAGCTGGAAAGCGAGATCGATCGCAGCGAATCGGTCACCCGGCAGACCGGCAAGACGCTCGATCGCTGGATCATCGCGGTGTTGGCGCTGGCCGTGGTGGTGCTGCTCGCCAACGTGCTGATCGGCCGTCACACCGAGCCGGTCGAGCTCGACCGCTCGATCGCCGTGCTGCCGTTCGTCAACATGTCCGGCGATGCCGCGAACGAGTATTTCTCCGACGGCATCAGCGAAGAAATTCTCAACGTGCTGGCGCGCGCACCGGAGCTGCGCGTGGCGGCCAGAACCTCGTCCTTCTCGTTCAAGGGCAAGACCCTGGAGATTCCCGACATCGCCCAGGCGCTCGGCGTGCGCATGGTGCTGGAAGGCAGCGTCCGCAAGCAGGGCGAGCGCGTGCGCATCACCGCGCAGCTGATCGACGCCAGCAATGGCTTCCACGTCTGGTCGCAGACCTACGACCGCAAGCTCGAAGACATCTTCGCGATCCAGGACGAGATCGCCACGGCGATCGGCAAGGAACTGGAAGTGAAGCTCGGCAATCCGGAGCAGACCGGTAGCCGTTCGACGGGCACCAGCAACGTCGCCGCCTACGATCTCTACCTGCGCGGCATCGCCCTGTGGCACGCGCGTCGCCCCGATACGTCGTGGCAGGCGGTCGATCTGTTCACGCAGGCCACGGTCACCGATCCGACATTCGCCGCCGGCCATGCGGGACTGGCACTGGTCTACTCGGTACTGCCGGCCTATAGCGCGCGCATGAGTTTCGACGAAGGATTGAAGCTGTCGACCGATGCGGCCCTGCGCGCCCTGGCGCTTGATCCTGCGCTGCCCGAAGCCTATGCCGCCTTGGGCAACAACTCGGCAAACAGCCGGCAGCGCCTGACCTCCGATGCACTGCTCCGCCGCGCCATCCTGCTGCGACCGTCGTTCGCGACGGCCCATCAATGGCTGGGGATCAACCAGTTCACCAGCGGACAACTCGCTGCCGGGCTGGAGGCGCTGGAGCGAGCGACGCTGCTCGACCCGCGTTCGCCGGTGATTGCCGAGAACCACGCCTTCTCGCTACTGACCCTGGGCAGAGTCGCCGAGGCCTCGCAGCGCTGCGAGCAGTTGCTGGCGTTCGTTCCCAACCATCCGTCCTGCCTGCAGTATGTGGGTCTGGCCCGGCTGATGCTGGGTGATCTCGATGCCGCGAAGTCGGCGTTCGAACGAATGGAAGCGGCCCAGGCGCGCAGCGGCCAGACGCAAGCCTTGATCGACGCATTTGCCGGCCGCGCCGATCGTCATGCGCTGGCCGTGAAGATGGCCGCGCTGCCGTTCAATAGTCAGGCCGACCCGGCCAGTGGCAATACGCTGGAGGATCAGGTGATCGCAGCGCTGCTGATGATGCTGGGCGAGCCTGGGCTTGCGCTGGACTACATCGAGCGCATCGCCGGCGAAATCGGCGCCAGCATGGACTGGGCGGTGATGCTGCCGGCGATGGATCCGATCCGCTGCGAGCCGCGTTTCGCGGCGGTCATCCAGGACCTGAGAACGCATGATCCCTACGCTTCGAAGGTTTGCGCGGGGAAGGGCGAACCGTGAACTTTATTGCCGAACTGCAACGCCGCAATGTCCATCGCGCGGCGCTGTTCTATGCCGGCGCGGCCTGGCTGCTGGTGCAGGTCGCGACCCAAGTGTTCCCGTTCTTCGACATCCCGAATGCAACGGTGCGCATCGTCGTCATCGCGGTGGTGATCGGCTTCCCCTTCGCGATGCTGTTTTCCTGGTTCTACGAATGGACGCCGCAGGGTATCAAGCTGGAAAGCGAGATCGACCGCAGCGAGTCGGCCACCAAGCAGACCGGCAAGACGCTCGATCGCTGGATCATCGCGGTGCTGGCGCTGGCCGTGGTGTTGCTGCTGACCGACCGGCTGACGTCGAGCAAGGCAACTGCCGGGCTGGCCGACAAATCGATTGCCGTGCTGCCGTTCGAGAACCTGTCGGCGGAACCGGCGAACGCATTTTTCGCCAACGGTATCCAGGACGAGATCCTGACCGGCCTGGCCCGGATCGGCGATCTCAAGGTCATCTCGCGGACCTCGACGCAGCGCTATGCGAGCCGCCCGGGCAATATCGCCGAGATCGCCAAAGAGCTTGCCGTGGCCCACATCCTCGAAGGCAGCGTCCAGAAATCGGCGAACCGCATCCGCGTCAACGTCCAGTTGATCGATGCGGCGACCGACAATCACCTCTGGGCCGAAACCTACGATCGTGAACTCGACGACGTGTTCGCCGTGCAGAGCGAGGTTGCGCAGAAGATCGCCGCGTCCTTGAAGGCGAAGCTGACGCCTGCCGAGCGAGTGGCCCTGACCACGTCACCGACAGCCAATCCTGCTGCTTATGCGTTGTACGTGAAGGCACGCGCATCGAGCGGGCAGATGAGTCGGCAGGAGATCGACCAGAAGATCGCCATCTACCGGGAAGCGGTGGCACTGGATCCCGACTTCGCACTGGCCTGGGCGGAACTTTCGCGTTACGCGAGCCTGGCGGTCTGGGGCGGATACGGCGATGGCCAGCTGGCGCTCGAAGGCCAGGCAGCGCTCGATCGCGCCACCGCGCTGGCTCCGGAACTGCCGCAGGTCGCCAAGGCCCGCGCAGTGTTCCTGTACTACGGACGCCGCGATTACGACGGGGCGCTGGCCACGCTCGAGCCGGTCAAGAAAGCCTTGCCCGGTGACTTCGACGTCTGGCTGCTGTCGGGCCTGCTCGAGCGCCGTCTGGGCTTGTGGCAGCAGGCGGTTGCCGATTTCGAGCGCGCCCGGCTGCTGGCACCCAAGGATGATTTCGTGATCTTTACTGTGGCTGCCACTCAGGCCCTGATCGGGCACTACGACGCAGCACTGGCTCTGCTGGCCGAGACCCGGCTCGGGCTCGATGCTGACGTTCCCGGCGCGCTGTGGATCAGGCCGCAGTGCCTGTGGGTCCTCGGCCGGCTTGACGATGCCGAGCGAACGCTGGCGCAGATGCCGTCTGGTCTGCCTGCCGTGCAGTCCTTGCAGGGCTTGCAGGCGCTGTATCGGCGCGATTATCCAGAAGCGATCGAACAGTTTCGAAAGGCGGTCGCCAGCAAGGCCGATCTGGACTGGGATCTGAGCTTTTCCAGCTAT
>NZ_JAHFRY010000136.1 GCF_023266035.1 Nevskia sp. | reverse complement strand
CCGCGCAAACCCTGATCGGCCCGGGCACGCCAGCCTTCAGCCGGGCTTGCTGAGACCGCCGTTGACGCTGAGCGTCTGCCCGGTGATCGCGGCGGACTGCGGCCCGGCGAAGAACGCCACCGGCGTTGGCGATGTCGCGGCAGGTCACGTCGAACAGCATGCGCTTGCGCAGGTTCTCCAGCATGCCGCCCTTGCCGTGATCGGCCATCAGGGCCGCAGACCCGCCACCCCAGCGCGGGATGGCGTCGGAGATGAAACTCATCGCGACGACGTTGACGCGAATCTTCTCGCGGCCAAATTCGCGCGCGAGCACGCGATACATCTGCATCATGCAACTGGTCGAACCGCCCAGCAGCGACTCGCCCACCGTTGCCACGCGACCGGCGCCGGTGCCGATCATGACCATGCTGCCGCCACCGGCATCGCGCAGATGCGGCTGCATCGCGCGAATTGCGTACACGCGCGAAAGGAAATGCGCGCGCAGGTACTGGTCGTAATGTTCGAGGTCCATATCCTTGAACAGTCGGAACGATGGCGAGTCGTGGCTGGCACCCGCGCCGCTGGCCACCAGCACGTCGATCCGTCAGTAGCGCGACGCTACGCGATCCGCCAGCGCCTGCATCTGCGCCGCATTGAACACGTTCGCCGCTTCGAAGCAGGCGCGTCCTCCGGCGGCCTCGATCTCCGCCACCACAGTCGCGCCCGCTTGCGCATTGCGCCCGCTGACCACGACAGCGGCGCCCTGCTCGGCCAGCCGCATTGCACAGGCGCGACCGATGTACTCGTTCGCGCCCGTGACCACCGCGACCTTGTCTTTCAGTTCCAAAGTGCTCATGCGCAATTCCTGGCGGCTTGCGGCGAACCGCTTCAGCGGAACGGGCTGAAATCCGGCTTGCGCTTGGCCAGAAAGGCCGCTGCGCCTTCGGCCTGCTCGCCGGTGCGGAAGTAGTCCGGAGCGATTTCCTTGATCATGTCATTCATGTCCCGCTGCATGATCGGTTCCATCTGGTAGTAGAATGAGCGCTTGAGAATCTTCAGGCAGGTCGGGCTGACCGCCAGCAGTTCGTCGGCCCACTTCCGGACCTCGGCATCGAGCTGTTCCTTCGGCACTACGGCATTGGCCAGGCCCCATTCAAGCGCCTGCGCAGCGGTATAGCGCCGGCATAGCATCCACAATTCGCGCGCACGCTTGTGGCCGAGCACGTTGGCGGCATGGCTGACGATGTAGCCGCCGGCCGGCGAGCCGACGCGCGGACCGTTCTGGCCGAAGATCGCGTGATCGGCGGCGATGGTGAAGTCGCAGAAGTAGGCAATGTGATGTCCGCCGCCGATGGCGTAGCCATTGACCCTAGCGATCACCGGCTTCAGGCACTCCGCGATCTGGCGGTTGAAAACGAAATTCAGATCCTCCAGTCCGCTGGTGCCGTTGCCGACATCCTTCTCCCAGTTGATGTCGCCGCCGACGCAGAACGCGCGTTCGCCGGTACCGGTGAGCACGATGACGCCGACGTCGCGGTCGTTGGCCGCCTTGTCCAACAGCTCCTGCATTAGCTTGATGGTGTCGCCGGTGAAGGCGTTGAGCGTCTTGGGACGATTGAGGGTGATCGTGGCAACATAGTTGTCCACGTTGTACAGAACTTCGGCTTCCGACACGGTTGGGCTCCTGGTGGGTGAAACTAGATGGGCGCTCGCCGACTCGCGCGACCGGGCTTGCGACTCCGCGTGCAAATCGAACATATGTTAGTTAGATTACACGACACCCCAAGGTCGACGCCATACCCCCATGAACTTCGAACTGAGTGATGAACAGGTCAAGCTGCGCGACGCCGCACGGCGGCTTGCGCAGGACCAGTTCAAAGACAAGGCGGCACAATGGGATCGCAACGAGCAATTCCCTGAGGAGAACAAGCACCGCCTCGCCGAACTCGGCTACCTGGGCCTGTCAATCGACCCGCAGTATGGCGGCTCCGGTGCGGGACTGGTCAGCACCTACCTGGTCGTCGAGGAGATCGCAAAGGTCGATCTGTTGACTGCGATGATCGTCCACGACCAGAACGTCTCGCCGCGAATCATCGCCAATCACGCACCGGCCCATTTGCGTCAACGCCTGCTGCCGGAGGTTGCCAAGGGCAAGCTTGAAATCAGCATCGCCTGGACCGAGCCGCAGGCAGGTTCCGACGGCTCGGCGATCCGCACCACCGCAACCCGAGACGGCGATCACTACGTCATCGACGGCCAGAAGGTCTTCACAACCTTCGGTGATCGCGCCGACCTGCATCTGGTCTACGCGCGCTTCGCACCGAGCAAGGGCGCGCGCGGCGTCGGCACCATCCTCGTCGAGCGCGGCAGGCCGGGCCTGAAGGTACACAAACTGGAAGGCAAGATGGGCGTGCGCGGCGCCTGCGAGAACGAGCTGTTCTTCGATCAGGTGCGGGTGCCGGCCGATAACGTCGTCACGCTCGGCGAGCCGGAGCACTCGCGCGGCTTCGTCGCACCGCTGAACATCTATAACGGCACCCGCGTCGGCATGGGCGTGATGGCGCTCGGCGTGGCACAGGGCGCCTTTGAACTGGCGCGCGACTACATGATGGTGCGCGAGCAGTTCGGGCAGAAACTCTGCGAGATGCAGGGCCTGCGCTGGATGATGGCCGACATGCTGATCGAGATCGAGGCCGCGCGCTGCCTCTGCTACAAGGCGCTGGCCCTGGTAGACGCAGGCCGGCCCGATCCCTGCCTGTCGTCGATCGCCAAGGTGCAGGCCACCGAGATGGCACAGAAGGTGACGATGCAGTGCCAGCAGATGTTCGGCGGCTACGGCTACTTCGGCCTGCTGCCGCTGGAGCGCATGGTGCGCGACGTGCGCATGCTCACCATCACTGGCGGGACCACGCAGACGCAGAAGAACCTTATCGCCAGCCATATATTTGGCCATCAGGGAACACGAGCATGACGGTCCGCCTCGAACGCATCGGTGCCATCGCGCGCATCGTCCTCGCCCGACCCGATGCGCTCAACGCGCTGAACGGCGAGATGAAAGATCGCATTGGCGACCTGGCCCTGGAACTGCAGCGCGATGCGGAGGTGCGCTGCGTGGTGCTGTGTGGCGAAGGGCGCGCATTCTGTTCCGGTTCCGACATCGGCACGATGACCGGATTCGATGTCCGCGCCGGCCGCGCGCGCCTGCAACAGGCGCATCGTTTCATCCTGGGGATTACCAATCTCGACAAGCCGGTCATCGCGGCCGTGCGCGGCGCCACCGTAGGCGTCGGCTTCAGCCTCGCCTTGGCCAGCGATCTGGTGGTCGCCTCGGAGACCGCGCGCTTCGGCCTGGTGTTCAAGAAGGTCGGACTGGCGCCCGATGGCGGCATGGCCTATTTCCTGACGCATGCGATCGGCGCGCGACGCGCCAAGGAATTGATGCTGTCCGCGCGTCTGTTCGATGCCAAGGAAGCGCGGTCGCTGGGGCTGGTCGCGGAAGTCGTGGAAGACGCCAGGCTGGAAGCGCGCGCGATGGCGCTGGCCGATGAGCTGGCTTCGTCGGCAACGTTTGCGCTGGCGATGGGAAAGCGCATGTTCCACGCCGCCGCCAGACCCAGCCTCGAGGAATTCCTGGAACTGGAATCGCACATCCAGACCGAAGTGCTGCAAACGCAGGACCACCGCGAGGGCGTGGCCGCGTATCGCGAAAAGCGCAAGCCCGTGTTCCAGGGTCGTTGATCCCCTGTCCCGCACCGGAGAATCGTCTTGTTCCAGCCTGACCCCGAACTCGAATCGTTCCGCCAGGAGGTTCGTCACGCAGCCGGGCGTGCCTTCGGCAGATAAAAGGCGATTGTCGGATCGAGTAACAGATCCACCCGCAGAAGATCGCACGGAAAATCATTCACTCATTTTTGCGAGCACACACCCATGACGAAAAGCACCCGCTTCGCAGCTCTACTCCTGATGGCATCGGCGACAGCGCTCGCCAACCCGCCACCGTCAGGCGTACCACCTTCGGTCACGACCTACTTGGACCAGGTTGCCGCAATCGAAAAGCCAGGGGCCAGGATGTCGCTGGAACCCGTGTACAACGCTGCCCTCGCCGTGCAGAACGATCTGATGACCATCAGCAAGGATCTGGCCTGGATCGAGTATCTGTCGGACGCTGATTTCGCCAACCTGCGATCGCGGCTGAAAGGCTTCGTGCTCAGCCGCGGGCTGGACATCTTTGCCGACCCCGATCCGAAGTTCTTTCGGGCTCTGGCAGAGAAGCGTGGCGAACCTGCCGACCTTGCGTTCTTCACCCTGATGGAAAAATCCATCGCACCGGACTACCTGCCGGTCTATGTCAAACCGCAGGGTCGCGGCGTGTGCGTGCGCTACGGCGAAAACCTGATCGCGCCGTATTACGCCGGCTGGCTCGAATACCAGCGTCAATCACCCGGGCACTACAAGGACAAGGTCACGCAATCGCTGGCGGACGTTGAGGACGCCGTGGGTCTCGGCACCTGCGCCTGTGGCGAGATCGCCAGCGTGCAGCAGGAACTGAACGGCTTTGTGAACCGGTTTCCGACCGCAGCCGTGAACGGCAGAATCCGCGACCGTATCGAGCAACTGGACAAGGACCCCGGGAAACTTCCGGTGCGCTGCACCTGAAGCTTTCGGATGCCGTTGCAGATCAGCCGAGCGGCCGCTCGATGAACTTGGCGAATCCGGCGACGGGCTCGCGTTCGGTGACCAGACGGTTGGCGACATGCGTGTTGTCGGCGTAGCCCAGGGCCATGCCGCAGACCAGCATTTCTTCTGCGGGCATGGCGATATGGCGCGCGATGATGCGGTGGAACGGCGTGAACGCCGCCTGCGGGCAGGTGTCCAGTCCCCAGCCCCGCGCCGCGACCATGACGTTCTGCAGGAACATGCCGTAGTCCATCCAGCTGCCGCGCCCCAGGATGCGGTCGATCGTGAACATCAGGCCGACGGGGGCATCGAATAGCCGGTAATTGCGCGCATGCTGCGCGTGCATGCCCAGCTTGTCCTGTTTGCCGATGCCGAGCAGGCCATACAGATCCCAACCCACCTTGCGGCGCCGGTCGATGAAGGGAGACTTCCACTCCGTCGGGTAGTAGTCGTACTCGTCGCGATAGGTCTGCGCCCAGTCGGGCTGCTCGAAGGCGTGCAGAATGTCTCGGCTCAGGGACTCCAACGCAGCGCCGGTCAGAACGTACACGTTCCAGGGCTGGGTGTTGGTCCCCGAGGGCGCCCGCGAGGCCACGCGCAATACATGCTCGATCAGCTCGCGGGACACCGGCTGGTCGGTAAAGGCACGGATCGAGCGACGGCTCTCGATGGCGCGGTCCACAGTGGGACCGTCCGGCGATTCAAAAAGATCGTTCATGAAAATATCGAGGGTGCGGAAGCCGCTCGCCGATCAGGCGCACGGATCAATTGACGGATTTGCTGCGGCCCGCCCAGTACGGCTTGCGCAGATCGTTCTTGAGAATCTTGCCGGCGCCGCTGACCGGCAGCGGCTCGGAGCGAATCTCCACGCTGCGCGGCAGCTTGTAGCCGGCGATCAGCGTGCGGCAGTGCGCGATGATCTCGTCCCCGGAAACCGTGGCCCCGACTCTGGGCACCACGATCGCCAGCACCGCCTCGCCCCATTGCTCGCTGGGGATGCCGATGACCGCGCATTCCTGCACCGCCGGATGCTGGTAGATCGCCCCCTCCACTTCCACGCTGAAGACGTTCTCGCCGCCGCTGATGACCATGTCCTTGGCGCGATCCACCAGGAAAATGAAACCCTCGGCATCCATGTACCCCAGGTCACCGGTGTGCAGCCAGCCATTGCGCAACGCCTGCCGGCTCTGTTCCTCCAGCCCCCAGTAGCCGCGCATCACGTTCAGGCCACGGGCGCAGATCTCGCCTACCGTGCCGCGCGGCACTTCCACGTCGTCCTCGTTCATCACCAGAACCTCGACGCCGTAGGCCGGGCGCCCCGCGCTGGTGAGCTTGGACCCACCGGCAACATGGAACTTGGGATCCAGAAAGCTTACGACCGGGGCCGCCTCGGTCTGACCATAGCCCTGGGTGAAGCCGACGCCGGGCAGCGCCGCCATCGCCCGCAGGAGAACCGCCTCCGGCATCGGTGAGGCGCCGTACAGCATGCGCCGCAGGCTGGAGACGTCGTGGTCCGCAATCTTCCCGGAACTGACCAGCAGATTGATCATGGTCGGCACCAGCACCGTGTGGGTCACACGCTCCCGGGCAATGGTCGTGAGCACATCATCCACGTCGAATCGCGGGATGACGACGTGGGTACCACCGGCCATGGTTACGGCGAAGGTATTGGCCATGTCGGCGAGGTGGAACATCGGCGCAGCGTGCAGATAGACGGCCGTGTCGTCGTAATGCAGCGCCGGAAGAACATTGATCGCGTTGTAGACCACGTTGTCGTGCGTCAGCATCACGCCCTTGGACTTGCCCGTGGTGCCGCCGGTATAGAACAGCCCGGCCAGCGCGCCGCCACCAGCATTGACGTCCACCATCGGCGGATGCTGGGCGATCAGGTCTTCGTACGCGAGGCATCCTTCGGGCAGCGCACCGTCGCCCATGAACACGACGTGCTTGACCGTCTTCATCAGCGGCCTCAGCGCCGGCAGCAACTTCGCGAAGGTATCGTCCACGAACAGGACGGCGCTGGCCGAATCATCCAGGGTATACGCGATCTCTGGCGGCGCGAGGCGGATGTTCACCGGATTGGAAGCGGCACCGGCCCAGGCCACGGCATAGAAATATTCGACGTAGCGGTCGCTGTTCAGTGCCAGCACCGCCACGCGATCCTCCGAGTCCACACCCAGAGACTTGAGCGCCGAAGCCAGTCGGGCGACACGCTGTTCGAACTGCACCCAAGTCTGGCGGCGCTTGCCGCAGATCGTGGCGGTATCGTTGGCGCTGACCTGTACCGCGCGCCGCAGAGTCTGAGTGATATACATCGAGTTCCCCTCCAATTATAAGAATGCCCGCAGCGTCGCGAGACGCAAGCTCACGCGTGCTTGCGATGGCCATCTAACGGATGTTAGGTTGAACACCAATCCGTGACAAGTGCAGCCCCCGACCATGCCTGGCCCCGATCATCCCCGGCGACCGCCGTTTGCGCCGGCTCCCCCGCGCTTTGAACCAGGACCTCTCCTGGCAGACGCAAAAGCCTGGGACCAGACGCCTTTCTTCAGCTGGATGGGCATGCGCGTGCTCGATACTGCCGAGGGCCGCGGGCGCCTGGTGCTGGACGTGCAGGATCATCATCGCGGTGGCGGCGGCACCGTGGCGGTCAATGGCGGCGTGCTGGCTTACCTGCTCGATGCCGTGGTCGGCCTGGCGGTGCATTCCAGCAATCCGCCAGACACCGTGGGCCAGGTCACGCTGAGCCTCAACGTGGAGTATCTCGCGCCGATGATGGTCGCAAGCCAGGTCGTCGGCGAGGGCGAAGTCGTGCGCCGGGGCGGCAGCCGCGCCTTCGTCGATGGCCGCCTGTACACCGACGACGGCAGCGTGGCCTGCCGGGCGCACGCGGTGCTGCGCATCTTCCGCCGCCGCGCCTGAAGCACGCGCCAACACATCGGATCGACACAGCGCATGGCCCAACAGAATCTGCACATGGCGGCGAAATTCACTGCCACCGCAAAGGCGATCCCGGACCATCCCTGCCTGATCCAGGGTCGGCAGCGGCTGAGCCGGCGGCAGGTGGACGAGCGCAGCAGCCGTCTCGCCAACACCTGGTTCGCGGCCGCACCCTTGCAGCGCGGGGATCGCGTCGCGGTGATGGAATGCAACTCGCCGGCCTACATCGAGAGCTATCTGGCGGCGATGAAGCTGGCGCTGCTGCCCTGCAACGTCAATTACAAGTACCGGTCAGAAGAACTGCTGTATCTGCTCGAAGATTCCGGCGCAGCGGTGCTGGTGATCAACGAGGATTTCCTGCCGACTTTCGAGCCCATCGCAGCGCAGTGCCCTCATCTGAAACTGGTGGTGGTGACCGGACCCTCGGCGCAGGCTGCGCTACCCGCCGGGCACATGGCCCATGCGGCCTGCCTGGCCCATGGCGCGGCGACGACCCCACCACTTTCCTGGGCTGCGCCGAACAACGATGACCTGTTCTTCCTGCTCTACACCGGCGGCACCACCGGATTTCCCAAAGGCGTGATGTGGGACACCACGGTGTACGGCGACAAGAAGCCACGCCACCTGTTCGCGGTGGAAAAGATTCCGCGCAAGGACAACGGCAAGATGGAATACGTCCGCGTCCGGGAAATCGTCGCCGAGTGCATCCAGAATCTCACTCCCTCCGCATGAAAACCCTGCACGCTCCGAACTACACCGGCCCCGAAGACTTTCTCGCGGCCCTGCAAACCCAGCAATACATCGCCAGCAAGCGCATCGGCACGGCGGTGTACCTGGGCCTGCATCTGGAAAAGCCACTGCTGGTCGAGGGTCCCGCCGGCGTCGGCAAGACCGAACTGGCCAAGGCATTGGCATCCCTGCTCGGAGTGCCGCTCGTGCGCATGCAGTGTTACGAGGGCCTGGACGAGGCCAAGGCCCTGTACGAGTGGAAGTACGGCAAGCAGCTGCTCTACACCCAGATCCTGCGCGACAAGCTCGGCGAGCTGATGCAGGGCGCGAGCACGCTCGAACAGGCGCTCGAACGCCTGCACGCGCACGATGACCTGTTCTACTCCGAGAGCTTTCTGGAGCCGCGCCCCCTGCTGCGGGCGCTGCGCGAACCGGCGGGCTGCGTCCTCCTGGTGGACGAGATCGACAAGGCCGATCCGGAGTTCGAGGCTTTCCTGCTGGAGTTGCTGTCCGACTACCAGATTTCGGTGCCGGAACTCGGTACCGTGAGTGCCAAGGTGCGCCCGATGGTGTTGCTGACGAGCAATGGCACGCGCGAGCTGTCCGATGCGTTGCGCCGCCGCTGCCTGCATCTGCACATTCCCTATCCCGAGGCCGCGCTGGAACGGCAGATCGTGCATACCCGCGTGCCGGAACTGGCGGCGCACCTGGCAACAAGCCTTGTCGCCTTCGTGCATGGCCTGCGCGCGCTGGATCTGAAGAAACATCCCGCCGTCAGCGAGACCCTGGACTGGGCGCGCACCCTGGTGCTGCTCAACGCAGACGAACTCGGCGAGGATCTGGTGCGCGACACGCTCACCACCCTGCTCAAGCACGAGGAAGACGTGGCAACGGCGCTGGCCGCGCTGCCCCAGGTGATGCAGGCCGCCCGCAGCGCAGCGCAGGTTCATGCAGCGCGCACTTGAGGAGTTCGTCCTGGCGCTGCGCGGCAGCGGCCTGGAACCCGGGCTGTCGGAATGCGTGGACGCTTACCGCGCCGCGCGCATCGTCGGCCTCGATGATCGCGACGGCTTGCGCGAAGCCCTCGGTGCCACGCTTGCGAAGACCGAGCCGGGCCGCGCCATCTTCGACGACGTGTTCGAGCGCTACTTCTCGTTCACGATGTTCGATGAGCCGCTACCCGGGGCATCCGAATCCGATCCGGGCGCGGACGACGTCGCAGCCCGGCCGCCGACAGATGCGAGAACACCGACCGACATCCTGCTACGCATGATCGAGACCACCGACCGCGCGGGCCTGGCAGGGCGCCTGCGCGCCGCCGAGCAGCAGGTCGGCATCACCCGCGCCTGGCTGCCCACGCAGCGCGGCCTGTACACGCGGCGCATGCTGGAGGCGATGGGTGGTGACGGCCTGATTGCCGAGGAACATGCACTGGGTTCGCTGTCATCGCCGAGTGCGGCGACCGCGCTGCGCATCTCGCGCCTGCGCGCGGCGCGCGAGCGCCTGTTCGAGGAAGTGCGCGATCACGTCTCGCGTCGCCTGGTGCTGTACGGCAAGTCCGCCACCGAGAAGCTGCGCGACACCGCGCTGAGCACGCAACGCCTGTCGAACATCGAGCGTCGCGATTTCGACCGCATGCTGCGCCTGATCCACAAGCTCGCGCGCCGCCTGGCCACACGGCACGCGCTGCGCCAGCGCCGCCAGCGGCGCGGTGTGCTGGATGTTCGCCGCACGCTGGCGCGCAACGTCGCCTACGGCGGCGTGCTGTTCGAGACGCGCTGGAAGCACCGGCCCATCTCCAAGCCCAAGGTCATCGCCATCTGCGACGTGTCGCGCTCGGTCGCGTCCTACGCTCGATTCCTTTTGCTGCTGCTCTACGGCCTGCGCGATGTTCTGCCCGACGTGCGCAGCTTCGCCTTCACGCACCGGCTGGTGGATGTCTCGGGATACTTCGACCGCGATCCGCCGCACATTGCCATCGAGCGCGTGCTCGACCAGGTGGGCGGCACCGGCACCAACTACGGCACGATGCTGCGGGATTTCGCCCAGCAGGAACTGCCCAAGGTCGACCGGCGCACTGCGGTCATCATCCTCGGTGACGGCCGCAACAACCGCGCCGAGCCGGAGGTGGCAGTGATGCGTGAACTGCACAAGCGTGCGCGCCGCGTGGTCTGGCTGAACCCCGAGCCGCGCAGCTTCTGGGCCCTGGGCGACTCCGAGATGCCGCGCTACGCGCCGTGCTGCCACACCGTCCGTGAATGCGGCACGCTCGTGCAACTCGAGCGAGCCGTGGACAGCCTGCTGCGCAGCACCGGCAGCAACGGGTGAATACTCGATCCGACACATGAACATCACGACACCCCCCTCTTTCGCAATGGACGCGGTGGCGGAAGTCCTCGGCGTGCTCGATCTCCAGGCGCTTGGCGAAGACCGTTTCCGCGCACAGCCGCTCGAATTCGGTCGTCGCCGTCTCTATGGTGGGCAGATCTTCGCGCAGACCGTGATGGCCGCGCAGCTCACGGTGGAGGATCGCGCGCCGCACGCGCTTCATGCCACGTTCCTGCTGCCGGGAACACCGGACGAGCCCGTTCACTTCGAGGTGGAGCGCCTGCGCGACGGTGGCGCGTTCTCCGCGCGCCGAGTGAACGCGCTGCAGAACGGTCGCGTGATCCTGAGCCTGATGGCCTCGTTCCATCGCGCCGAAGAAGGCTTCGAGCACCAGTTCGACATGCCGCCCGCGCCGGCTCCGGAAACGCTCGCCAGCACCGGCACCCTGCTCGCCGACTGGGTTCGCCGGACCGGCGAAGTCCCGCACTCGATGCTGGAAGTCAGCATGACTCGGCGCATGGGTCTGGACGTGCATCCGCTGGAGCCGGACAGCGTGTTCGGCGACAAGGTCCGTCCGCCCCATTACGCGCACTGGTTCCGGGTCTGCCGGCGCGTGCCCGACGATCCGCGTCTGCACTACGGGCTGCTGGCCTTCGCCAGCGATCTCTGCTTTCTCGGAACCTCCCTGCGACCGCACGGCGTGCCCTGGTATGCGCCGGGCATGCAGCCTTCCACGGTGGATCACTCGCTGTGGATTCACCGCCCATTGCGCGCCGACGAGTGGCTCCTCTACGTGATGGATTCACCCACTGCGCAACACGCTCGCGGCTTCGTGCGCGGCACGATCTACGACCAGACCGGCCGTCTCGTCGCATCAGCCGCGCAGGACGGCCTGATCCGTCGCGTGGCCGCGCCCTGATCACCACACCTCCTTCCAAGTCCCCCAATGGAATCGACCTCCGCCGGCCTGCCCTGGTGGCAATCCCTGCCTGAGGACTACTACCGTCAGCGGTTCGACACCGACCTTGATCGCAGCGATCCCTTCAAGGTGTTCGCCACCGCAGCCGTGGACCAGCTGGCGCGCAGCGCGCTGGGCACGGTCATGGCGCTGGCCCTGCGGCCTTCCCTAGGCTCGATGCCTGCGCGGGCGATCGAGCGCCAGCGGCTGAGCTTCTACACACCGCTCGCCGACGCCGCAGCGGAACGGGTCTTCGTCGCACCACCGCAGATTCCCGTGCGCACGCGCAAGGCCTCCGGCTGGGGCCTCGGGTTCGAAGACGCAGTGTGCGAGCGTCTCAGCTTCGAAAGCCCGTTCGACGCGCTGAACCCCGAGCTGCGCGCGGACTACGCAAGCCAGGGGTGCAACCGGCGCGCCACTGCCCTCTACCTGCGCCGGCCGCTCGGCAAGCCGCGACCGACCTTGATCTTCGTCCACGGCTATCTCCTCGACGATCCGCGGCTGAACAGTCGCGCGTTCTGCCTGCCGTGGCTGTTCCGAAGCGGCTACGACGTGCTCCTGCCCAGCCTGCCTTTCCACGGACCACGCGCGGAACGGATGCATCCGTACAGCGGCTACGGCTTCTTTGCCGGCGGGTTGTCGCGCACCAACGAAGCGATGCTGCAAGGTGTCAGCGACCTGCGGGTCTGGGTCCAGGCGCTGCTCGACCGGGGTGCGCCGCAGGTGGGCATCTCCGGCCTGAGCCTGGGTGGCTACATGACGGCGATGCTCAGCAACGTGGAGCCGCGCTTGGCCTTCGCGATTCCCAACTCGCCGGTGGTGGCGGCAGCGGACATGGCGATGGAGTGGCAGCCGCTGGGCACCCTGATGCGACGTTCGGTCCTGACCGAGGGCTGGACCTTCCCTGAACTGCGCCGGAGCATGGCTCTGCACAGCCCGCTGAGCCACCGCCCGCTGCTCGATCCGGACCGCCTGCTGATCATCGGGGGCGCCGGAGACCGCTTCACCTCGCCCCGCTTCGTCAGCCTTCTGCACCAGCACTGGGCCGGCAGCCACTTGCACTGGTTTCCCGGCAATCACCTGCTGCACCTGCAGCAGGGCCGCTATCTGCGGCTGATGAA